>NZ_KE952932.1 GCF_000466385.1 Aneurinibacillus aneurinilyticus ATCC 12856 | reverse complement strand
AGTGGGAGACTTCTTTCGGAGGGAAGTTAAAAATCCAAACGTGATGTGAGTATGGGGCACTTATGAAATTTATAATAATGGCTTGATGACAAACAATTGGCTAGAGCAAGCAGCAATGATATACGCTTTTATGCGGGAGGTGTACCTATCGCCCACTCAGGACTCGTTGTTGTAGCCATCCAATATGGATAATACCGGATAACCAGCACCCTTGCCCTATAGTTTAATTTTGATACCAAAATGTACAAAACACCGTTCCGATTTTCCGGACGGTGTTAATATTCCTATCATCATGAGTATAATAGAGCTGTTTAAAAATCAACCTTTAGTTACGAGAGATTGGGCTGCTTTTACGTTATTTTATTTGCTCAATACAGACCAGTTTGTCGGGCGAGAAAGCAAGGGCGGTAATTTTGTATGTACATCACCCTTCGCCGAGTTAATCTGAACTTGAGTGAGAAAGATACTATCGGTGAGATCTGCTCCTCTAAGGTCAGCATCTCGTAAATCTGCACCGATAAGGTCAGTCGCCCTCAAATCAGCGTCTCGGAGGTCAGCAGCAATAAGGCATGCTCCTCTTAAGTTGGCTCCCCTAAGATCTGCTCCTCTAAGATTTGCACCTATAAGATCAGCTCCCCTAAAGTCGCTTCTCTTACTTTTTTGAAAACTCTTATGCCGGCGACGTAACTCAGTCCATACTAGTTCGCTTGTCTTTAAAAGCAAAGCGTTTACATCTGCTCGGTGTGACGGAACATCGAGTTCCATGAGTAAATCAGGATTAAGCTGAGAAAGTCGTTCTGTCTCGTCAAGCGCGAAGCTAAGTTCTCTGTGAATCGGACGAGATGCTTTCAACGTTAAAGCTTCGGTTAGATACCAGAGCATCTCATGAAGTTGTTTCATAATTGGAAACACATTGTACATTTTCTTTGCCTTTTCTGAATCTTCACGCCAGTCGACCCCTGCGAAGGTGACCTGGGAAACCTTTTGCCCTGCCCGAAGCAATCAAAAACAGTACACCCCTTAAACCCCTGTTCCCTGAGGCTTTTATGAATGCTGCAACGAAAGTCCGATTGCAGATTAGGGCAGGGCCTGCCGGCATCTTTATCGATTGCAAAATCTGCCGAGGCCGCGAAGGGTAGTGCAACACAACACAAGCCGAAGCAGTTCTCACAGTCAGCATGCAGACTGTTATGACTAATGCCGCGCTTTTGATTTGGGTAAGCATGATTCTCAAACAATATGTGCACCTTCTTTGTTTCCTTCTTACTTGGTAAGTATTCAGTATACTATCACCGGATAATTTCACAGTCAATTATTATATATCAAGGGTGTTGATTATCCAGTATGATCCAG
>NZ_KE952931.1 GCF_000466385.1 Aneurinibacillus aneurinilyticus ATCC 12856 | reverse complement strand
AAATCGTCAGGTTTTAAGTGGTGGGTAGTTCACAAACCAAATGTTTGCTTCCATACTCTATATTTATGTAGGAAGGAGGGGAGCAGATGACGGATACAGAATTGTTAGTGCAAATCAGAGAAGGAGATGGTGAAGCGTTTGTAGTATTGATCGATCGGTATAGGGATATGCTTTGGCGCAACGCCCAATACTATGCTGCTAATAAGCATGATGCGGACGAAATCGTTCAGGAAACGATTTTTCGGGCCTACGTATCGATACATAAGCTTCGTGAACCGGAACGCTTTGCGGCTTGGCTACGCTCCATTCTGTTTCATTATGCACTTGCTCTACTGAAGAAGAAAAAAAGAGTGGTTGTTAGTGAGAAGGCTGTACAGCATCATATACAGAGCGAAAATATATTGTATGATGAACGTTTATACATACAGGAGGCACTTGGGAAGCTTGAAGATAAGTATCGTCGAGTGATTGTATTGAAATATTTCCAAGACTTTACATTGCAGCAAATCGCCGATATGCTGCGATGTCCACTGGGTACAGTAAAAACACGGGTGCACCATGCGTTGCGCCTTTTGCAGCAGTCCCTTGCAGAGCCGAAAGAATCCAAGGTGGAAAGGAAGTTATATGCGATGAAGCAGCATCTGAAGAACAAAGCCCTTTCATTATTTCCTATTCCAGATTTCTATGAGCTGTTTATAGAAGATTATGCAGAAGAAGCTCAAGGAGGTCGCGCGGTATTTTCATGGAAAAATCCTGCCGATGAGGAAGAGTACATCTGGATTGAGTTGGACGCTGATGAAAAGCTTATCGATTTTACCAGAAGTATACAGAGAAGTACCACGGGTTCGTCTTTATCTGTCGAACAATTGAGACAAGAAGGGCTTCGTTTTGTAGAAGAGCACTATCCGAAGGCGGCTCATACATTTGTAGCTGAACCGATAAAGGAACAAGGAGATGTATATCGCTTTTCTTATGTGCAGAAAGCAATGGATTTGCCGCTTTCAATGACAGGATTTACCGTAGGTGTAGAGCGGGATGGAAGCATTCAATCCTTCCATTATTATGGATATGCTGAGCGTGTGATACAACCGCAAGTATTGGCGGATAAGGAAGAAGTAAAAAGACAATATCTCGAACAATTAGAGATTACGCTCACTATTGAGAGCATTATAGAAGAAATATATGAGCCCGCGGATGGAAAGGTTCATTTAGTATATGAATTCGCTCCTTTGCCTGCTTATCCGGCAGAACACAAAAAGCTGAAGGCGCACGTATATGAAGAGGGGAAAACGGATGAATATATGCCGTTACCTCCTATGGCCGCAAGCGAGATTGCTAAGCGGGAATCAGCGAGTGTAGAAACGCTAATAGGTCTAACTCCCGCATATCGGAAAATCCGTGAATCCGATTTAGGAGAGGCGCTTGGGATCGTTTGGCGGGCAAACGAGGCGAGAGAAATACCCGATAGAAGTATCGATAGTTTCTTTAAAGAAAGAACCGAGAATACGGTAAAGGCGAGGGTGGATAAAGAAACAGGGCATCTGCATAGCTTTATATGGTTTGAGAAAAGAACAGGAGAGTTATCGTTAAGCGATGAAGAATGCAGAAAAAAAGCGCTTCAGTTTCTTTATACGCTTTTCCCACAGGCAGGTGCTTTTTTTCAACTACTAAAAAGGGCGGAGGAAACACACCAAGAAGAAACGTGTGTGCTGTTCACCTTTCGGATTGTGCATGCAGGTGTCCCTCTTCGCTCCGGGTTCGCATCTATTTCTGTAAATCGGACAAATGGGTACATTGAACGCTATATAGGGCCTGATATCGAACCCCAGCAACTCCGATCTGTAAATGCAGTACCGAAAATTTCCCGCGAACAAGCTATGGAGTTGTTTCATTCTGCGTTCGATTTAAAGCTTCAATGGTCAAAGGAATACGAAGAGAATGGGGAAAGTTATTATCAATTGGTGTATGCTCCAGATTTTCCTTCATTGCCGGGTGAACTTCGTTTTATCGAGGCACATACAGGGCAGATGATTTTTACTAAGTATTGATACCTATCTATGGAAATGAACGTAAGCGCTCGCTTGCGTTTATTTTTTTGATGAAAATTTACAAGATTTTAGTGATGACGAAAAGCTTTAACTTGATGGCATTGTGACGTGATCCCTAAAAATGTATGTTTTAATGATGTTGTTTTTGGTTAGTTTTTTAACGTTTTATTTACAAAAACATAATCCCCACTATATATAAACCTATTAAACTTTTCTATGTATGAATTAGTTATCGATTATTTAAATTAATTAAGAAATAAAAAATAGGGGAGGCTAACATGATTAGCAAACTATCCAAAAAAATCTTACCATTCGCTGTTGTTACATCTTTAGCTGCTACTGCTATAGCATCAGCAATAACACCGAATCCTGCAAAAGCAGAACAAGACGAAGATAAGGGAAAAGTAAAAAATGTTATTTTCTTAATTGGTGATGGTATGGGTCAATCGTACACGACAGCCTATCGCTACTTAAAAGATGATCCATCAACTCCGATAATGGAAAAAACGGAATTTGATAAATATCTTGTTGGTACCCAAATGACATATCCAGAGGACGAACATGAAAACATTACGGATTCAGCGTCGGCTGCTACGGCTATGTCCGCTGGGGTAAAAACATATAATGCAGCGATCGCTGTTGACAATGATCATGCAGAAGTTAAAACTGTCTTAGAGCAAGCGAAAGAAGTAGGAAAATCAACGGGTTTAGTTGCTACCTCAGAAATTACACATGCTACTCCTGCTGCATTTGGTGCGCATAATATTAGCCGTAAAAATATGGATGCGATTGCAGATGATTATTATGATAAAATGATTAGCGGAAAACATAAGGTTGATGTTCTACTCGGTGGTGGCACGAACAATTTTGTGCGCAAAGACCGGAATATAGTCGAGCAATTTAAAAAGGATGGATACAGTTATGTAACCGACCGAGAAGGACTGCTAAAGGATAATAATAATCAAATTCTTGGATTGTTTGCCCCTGGTGGTTTAGATAAAGCGATTGACCGTACCGAGAAAACACCCTCTTTAGAGGAGATGACAAACGCTGCGATTAATCGTTTAAGTAAGAATAAAGACGGTTTCTTCCTTATGGTAGAAGGAAGTCAGATTGACTGGGCCGGACATGACAACGATATAGTCGGTGCAATGAGTGAAATGCAGGATTTTGAGAAAGCCTTTAAGGCTGCTATTGATTTTGCTAAGAAGGATGGACATACATTAGTTATTGCTACAGCTGACCATTCGACGGGAGGATTGTCTGTTGGAGCAAATGGAAAGTATAATTTTGATGCGAATCCTATCAAAGCAGCCAAACGTACGCCTGATTTTATCTCTCATGAAATCGTTGCAGGTGCTAATGTAGAAGAAACACTAAAAAAATATATTACATTGCAATTGACTGATAAAGAAATTCAATCAGTAAAAGATGCAGCAGTTTCAAAAGATCAAGGTAAAATAAGTAATGCAATTAAAGTGATTTTTGATGTTCGTTCCAATGCAGGCTGGACAACTGGCGGCCATACGGGTGAAGATGTTCCTGTATATGCGTACGGTCCAGGAAAGGAAATGTTCTCAGGACTCATTGATAATACTGACAATGCAAAAAACATCTTTAAAATCTTAAAGGGCAAGAAAGAAGAAGAGTAAAAATAAAAAACTTAAATCTACGGCGCAAAATCTTACAAGCGATGACGAAGAGGAGAAAAGGTCTACTCCTACTCTTATCAGCAACGATGAGAAAGTAAAAAAGCTTCTATAAGATAATAAAGAGAGAGCAGTATTCAATTTTGAATACTGCCCTTTTTTATAGCTTAGAGATACATTATTTTATCTAAAACCACGCCTGTTGATTATCCATAAGGTGGAAAAAAG
>NZ_KE952930.1 GCF_000466385.1 Aneurinibacillus aneurinilyticus ATCC 12856 | reverse complement strand
ACTTCGTCCTGCGGCCGTTGACGGCGATAGGCCTGATCTAGCGCCTCCAATACAAGTTCTTTCGTCATCCGTTTATCCATGTGCCAACCGACAATCTTTCGTGTATACAGGTCCATGATGCTCGCTAGATATAGCCAGCCCTCTTTGCTAGGAATGTATGTAATGTCTGCCATCCACACCTGATTGGGTGCCTGGGCGCTAAACTTCTGAGCGAGTACGTTATCGTAAACCGGTAGGTTGTGCCTGGAGTTGGTCGTAGCCTTGTACTTCTTGACGGTACGGGATTTCAAGCCAAGCTCTTTCATGATACGGGCCACCGTTTTCTCTGACACCTGAACGCCCTGCTGCCGTAGGATTTGAGTAACCTTCGGGCTTCCATAGAGACGGCGTGACTCTAAGAAGACACGACGAATCTGCACCTCCAGCCTGTTTCGGCGCTTGCTTCGCTCACTTTCCTTGCGTGTAGTCCATGCATAGTATCCGCTTCTGGAAACGTTGAGGATAGCGCACATCTTCGCGACACGGAGTTTGAAGCGGTGTTTATGAATGAAAGCATAGACTAACGCCGGTCTTTTGCGAAGTAGTGCATGGCCTTTTTTAGAATCTCATTCTCTTCCTCCAGATCTCGAATTTTCTTTTTAAGATCCCGAAGGGATTTCTCTTCTGGCTTCAGGTTTCCGCTACCCGGAAAGGCCTGATCTCCATCTTTTTTAACCTCTGTTACCCAGCGGTACAGGGT
>NZ_KE952929.1 GCF_000466385.1 Aneurinibacillus aneurinilyticus ATCC 12856 | reverse complement strand
GGTTTTCTACTTACAAATAGAATACTGTTCCCTTATGCGAAATGATGAATATTATTGAACGTTATCTTCACTTCTTAATTTTGTTACACTACACCTGCAATATTTTGATCAGCAACGTGGGGACGTTCAGTATTTGTTGAATTAATAGCGTTGAAATTTCTCATAAAATTAGCTGTATTAACTGCACCTGAACCCCAATTTTGAGATGAAACGGCTTTAGGAGAAATAAGAGCATATGCAAATTGCAAGAAAAACGTTTACAGAAATCACCTACATAGTTTGTTTTATTGCTTAATGGAAGGGAAAAACCTAGGCTACATATAAAATATAGCTTAGGTTCTCGGGGGTATGAACTTACTATTCAGTTTTGATACCATACATATTCACTTTGTTCTTTATGGTACCTGTCTATTTTATAAAATTCCTCGGCAAGCTGAGATAATCTCGTATGCGCAACTAAATCTGGGTAGTAAAGCTTGATTATTCCTTCTTCGCTTTTCCTTTATATCCAGACACTACACCAACACCAATGCAGACATAACTAATAATGTCCAGCCCTAGATCCCAAAGGTCATGATTCCTCTCGCGTTCAATACCTGATACACCAATCCACAAGAACAGGTCTTTCAATCGGGCTTTCATTAGCTGTTCACCTTCTTCATTCCATCAGCCACCCGTACCTCATCCGCAAGCCGTCCCATTTCCTTCTTTTCATCCTGACATGTTGAGGCGTTCCATCTACCCTGTAGGACACATATGATTTTATTTGCATCTTCTGTTTTCATCAGTTTCTTTTCCTCCTTAGGTGGTGTAGGGATGGTCTTTACCATCTTATTGTTAAGAGCTGCGTAATTCACATACGCCAAATTCATGTCCACATTGCCGGAAATACCGTTTACTTTTCCTTTATCCGTGCACTGCCAGATTCCCGCGTTTCTTCCCAGGTACGAATTATAGCGGGCAACTCACAACGCATAGGGCTTCAATTGTTTTTCATCTAATTGTGTTTCTGAGAATGATTTCCCAGCATAGATCATGGCAAAATATCCGGCTTTTTCGATAGCATCCAGAAAGGCAGCAGCAGCTTTCTTCCAGATTTGAACAGGCCATGAATGAGCACAAAAAATCCATGTAAAAAACTCGATGTGGTCAAAAAGTGTTCAAAAGCGTTTTTTCGCCCCTTTCCAAAAAAGAAGGGAATAAGAAAAGCCCTTATAACCCTTACCAAAGCCTTG
Organism: Aneurinibacillus aneurinilyticus ATCC 12856; assembly: GCF_000466385.1. Lineage (GTDB taxonomy): Bacteria > Bacillota > Bacilli > Aneurinibacillales > Aneurinibacillaceae > Aneurinibacillus > Aneurinibacillus aneurinilyticus. The sequence goes on along the minus strand of NZ_KE952929.1, from coordinate 17,033 downwards.
CCGCAATCGGCACAATACAGGTAGTTGGTGAATAGATACTTCTTAGCCTTGGGCTTTGCTTGCTGTTTCTTTCTTCCCTCCATGTACTGTTGTACCGCTTCAAAATCTTCCCTTGAAATAATAGGTGGATGGGCATTCTTACAAACAACATGCTTGTCCTTAGGAATTTCGATTCGCACTTTACTTGTTACACTTCTTGTTGTTTGTCTACCTTGTACTAAATCCCCAACATAATGGGGATTGCTTAGAATCTTCTTAACAGAAGTACCCTGCCAATAAACCCCTGCATTTTTCTTCCCTGCTACCTGTGCTGGAGTTGGATACCCTTCACGAGTTAGGGAGCGGGCAATAGCATCAAATCCTTTACCCTCCAAATACATACGAAAAATGCGTTTAACAACATTGGGAGTGTCATCATCTGCAAGAATGAGCCTTTTGTTTTCTAACCTGTATCCGTAAGGGGGGATTGAACCCTTAAATTCGCCGCTCCTTGCTTTACTTCCAAGAACTGACTTAATACGATCTGAGATTCGTTGACTCTCCTGCTCATAAATCCAAGCAAATAACCAAAACTGGTGGATGTTTCCATCAAGTGTATTGATTGCATTATCTAATGTAACAATGTGAATGTGATTTTGTTCTGCAATACTCTTAATTTGATAGGATAACCCACCATTACGAGCAAGACGAGATAATTCTTTTTCAAGTATAATATCAAACTTCCGTTGTTTGGCATCCTCAATCAATCGTTGCAAATTAATACGTTTCGCAGTCGTACCGCTCTCAACGTCAACATAGAGTTGTAGACATCCCATCCTTTATCCTCAATGAATTGGTAAAACAGGCTTTTTTGATTTTCTAGCGATGTTTTTTGTTCCTCTTTGTCTGTAGAAACTCTAATGTAAACTGCACATCTCATAGTTAATCAACTCCTTTACTATGAGATATATTGGCGTTATTTTCATTATACTGGAAATTCGGCTCACGCTCTACAATTAGGTCAATTGCATTTTCAATAAAAGGCATAAACAGTTTTTCAAATGAGTCCTCACCGATAAAAATTCGTTCTACTCTCATCTTTTATTCCCCCTTAATGACCTTCTCACCGTCCCTATCGTTGTGGGGGTTTAAAAAATTGCGAAAGCCAACAAAAAAATTGCTGAAACTGATTATCTTGGATATTCATATTCCTAGTTGCCTTCATAGTTTGCGTTATTTTAGTGGCAATCGCTTTGTCTCTTTGTTTTTAAAATGTCACAAAGAATGCAAAAATACCGCACGAATACCATAAATGTCCAGTTCTGAAATATAACCTATCGCAACTATCCTGCCATTTGGGGCGATAGGGACGGTGAAGGAATGATGGTTTACATCCCCCATCTTCTTGTAACACACCAAATAAAACCCAAAATCTTAGGAAATCAAAGGCAGGAGGACAAATATGTTTGATACGGTAAGATTGAAAGCAACTGGTATTATGAACTTCCCTATTGATCGGTTCGAGAATGTAGAGCGAAAAGTTTACCTATGCGATTCTAGCGAAACACTTTTGTCGGTATATTTCATTAAAGGGATTAATAAATTGCCATTCATCAAATATCAAGAAAATGATAATTCCCTGGAAATTTAAGTATCTATCCCGAAATATCTTTATGGGGAAAATGTAACGCTATTAAAGCAGAATGACATTGATGTTTTCTTTACTCAACTCTCAGAACAACTGTATTCATTGTGTAAAGTAAACATAGATAAAAGCGAGTGGAGAGCAAAACGAATTGATGTCTGTTGGAATTTCCAGGTAGGAAACAAACTGACCGACCATATGAAACAGTTGTCTTTGAAGAAGATTCCTCGAATGAACACAGTGACTTATAATCAAGTAGAGACAGTAATTTCCCAAAATAAAAGTAAGAGAATTCAGTTTTATGACAAAGAAAAGGAGTGCAGAGACAAGAAATGTAGCCCAGAAGTGATCGGAAGAGCGTGGGGGCTTATCCGTATGGAAATCTCCCCACCTGATTATGAAATGAAGGAATACTCTACAAGTCGTCAGGCAGAAAAACTATTGACGAAAGAGTTTTTCATGTTTGTCACCAGAAAAATCATCCCGCATCTCGTTTTTCAAATTGTTAATGAACATGGAATTACATCGGATTGGATTATGTCCCATTCGATCAATAAAATTGAAACTCTTATTGGTTTTTGTGAACTAATGCAGGTTTATGGTATGGGCGGGATAAGAGGATTTTATAAGGAAAGTACGTTGGACAATCGTATGAAATTAGTTGATATTTTGAAAAATAACCCATGTTTACCTAGTTTAGATATTGACTATTCATTGATTGGTTGAAACTGAAACAAATAGTGACATAAACAACCCCACAATAATTGTGGGGTTAATTTATATTCATACAACATTTGCAAGTTTCATCTGTCCAAACAATTCATTTACATTGTTTTGAAATAAATCCTCGATCACTTTTTCCACTACTTTGACAGTGACTGAATTCCCCAACTGCTTGTATGCAAAATTGTCATTGGAATGTAGTATGAAATCATCTGGGAAACCTTGCAGTCTAGCACATTCCCGAGGTGTTATCCTTCTAGGAACATTATTCTGAACTACTCCCAACTTATGAGCATCGCTAGATGTGAGTGTGATTGAAATACTGTCTGGGTCAAGGAACTTAAAGACCTCAAAAGACATATTCCCACAAACGGGATTAAATTTATTTTCTTCTTCTCTTAAATATCCTTTTTGGAGTAGGGATTTTATTATTACCTCAAGCTGATCGTGGTTATAAAACGTCCGAATTTGCTCTAAAGTTAAGGCTTTTCCGTCTTGGTGCGTACCATAAATTTTCTTTCTTCTATTTGCAATCAACTGATTTAGAAATTCAATTTCCTCTTTTGTACAATCACCCTTGATGCCAAGTTCCCAAGAATGAATCGAATTACCGCCACGATAATCAATTAAGCGATAGCCATGTAGCAATTCAAAGTTATTACCAACAACCTTTGAAAGTTGACCGATAAATTCGTCAGAACAGCGATATTTTTCACTTGGAGAATCTTCTAAAATGTCTTTAACAGTAGCATAGCTTTCATCAAATAAAGATATTTGTTCATTCTTATACTTGTGAGAATCGGCTGCTCCAACATTAGAGGTTAGAGTTAACTTTGGTTTACTTCCGAGTATGCCTAAAATATAAATCCTTACTCGGTTTTGGGGGACACCAAACGTACTACTGTTAAGTAATAGGTAGCTAACCCCGTAACCCAATTCCTCTAATTTTGAAATGATCGTCTTTAAAGTTCTTCCTTTGTCGTGTGTTACCAGTCCCCGAACATTTTCTAATAAGAAAGCCTTTGGGCGGTTATCCCTAAGAACCCTCTCCACCTCAAAAAATAATGTTCCTCTTGTATCCCCAAATCCTTGTTGTTTACCTGCATATGAAAAGGGTTGACAAGGAAATCCAGCAAGAAGAAAATCGAATTCTGGAAAGCTGGTAATTTCGTGTATATCACCTTGAGGTTCCTCTTTAAAATTAAGGGCATATGTTTCGCAAGCCTTTTTGTCGATCTCACTAGAAAGTACACACTCAGTCTCCAATTCAAACCGTTTGGCCGCTCTTTCAAATCCTATTCGAATTCCTCCAATTCCAGCAAACAAGTCAACAAATTTAATCTTCATAGTTGCCTCCCCAAATAACTATTCAAGTTTTTCTAAGATGAATTTTAGCAAGACATTTAGTTCTTCTTCGGTATAAGCTACTGTGCAATGGCTATTATTACAAATGGTTGTGATTGCATTTTTACGTTGGAAGTTCCCCGCTCCATCGATAATATAAGCTATATAATTGCCAGTATCACTAACCATATCGTATCGTGCTTTAGCTTGTCCAGCTTTACGCTCGATGGTACTATTTGTAGTTACCTGGAAGCTAATCTCAATCGCAACGCTTTTGCTGCCTTTTTTTATGACTACATCAAAAGTGGTTAGTGTTTGTCCATCGTTATGGGTCACACCTTCAATGTGTCCATTACTTTTTATATCGTACCCCTTACCCAATCGAGTTCTTAGAAAATCTATTACATGGGTTTGAGCGACTTGACCTAACGTATTTGCTTCAGCCCCTCCTGTTATTCTGCTTACAAAAATATAACGCTCCTTAATAAACTTCTTCAACTCGTCAGTCTTACCAATGAGATTTCCAACTTCACATTTCCTCAAAACTTCGGATACTTCCGAATTAACAGCATTAGCACCGAACATGAGTAATACAATTACATCTTTATATAAATCAGAAAGTGGGACTGTCTTAGAAATACTTGCTCCGTCAATCTTGAGTTTTGAATTAGTTAATGATGTAACCGGAAGTTCTTGAAAAACATATTCATATTTTTTCTCATTCCAAAAAAATTCAAATTTCCTAACACTTTTGTTATGTAATGGATTTCCATAGGGAATCATGGGAAAAAGCGAATCAAAGTTTTGATTCAAGCGATTTAGTGGCTCTCCACCAAAGTCGGTTAATACAACAAGATGCTTTAGAAACAGATTGGGTGGGAACTTAGATGCGTCTATTAGTTGGAAAATGTCGAAAGGGTTGTTCTTACTGAGATTTAATAAAGATATAAAAGCATCTTGCGATTCGACCAGTTTAGGAATAATGCTCGTTGACGACTCCTTTTTAGCTAGAAAATCCGGCCACCACTTTGCAGCGTTTCTTTCCAATTCATCAATATCTTTATTGTATTTAAGCTGTGCCATCTTATATCCTCACTCCAAAGTTTTTCTATATTATATCATTTTTTGTCGCATTACTCTTGTTTCGACACACTAGCAATAATTTATAGAGGACACGGGGTGTCGATTCACAAAAAATAGTTTCTGATTTCCAGTGTAAGTGTTGTTAAATCCGTACCCTACTTTAATTGAATAGTTGTGCGCACAAAAATAAAAGCGGGGCTACCGATCAGTAGCATTACCCGCTCCTTTTTGATTTTCGCCAATATATCTCCATATTAGTTTTCATTCCTGACCAACAGTGAACAGCACTCCACATGATTCGTATGGGGAAACATGTCCACCGGCTGCACCTCTATCGTCCTGTAACCCCCATCTTCCAGAATACGCAGGTCGCGCGCCAGGGTAGCCGGATTACATGATACATATACTACGCGCTCGGGCTTCATGGCTACAATGGTGTCCAACAACCGCTCATCACAGCCTTTGCGCGGCGGGTCCACGACGATAACATCTGCATTTGATCCTTCTTCGTACCATTGCGGAATTGCCGTCTCAGCCTCTCCGACTGCAAACGTCACATTATCCATGCTGTTCAGACGAGCATTCCGCTTGGCGTCCTCTATCGCATCCGGTACAATTTCTACGCCGAATACATGTTTGGCCTTTTGCGCCAAAAACAAAGAAATCGTACCAATTCCGCAATACGCATCGATGACATTCTCATCGCCCATGAGTGCCGCATATTCCAGGGCTTTACCATACAGACGCTCGGTTTGCACAGGATTTACCTGATAGAAGGAACGGGCTGATATCGCGAATTTCACCTCACCGATCGTATCATAAATGTATTCTTCGCCCCATAGCACACGAGTCGTATCACCGAAAATGACGTTTGTCTTCTTCGTATTGATATTTTGTACAATACTGGCTACTCCGGGTATCGCCTGTGCCAGTTCCTGCGTAAGCGCCTCTTTGTGTGGTAGCTTGTCTCCATTGGTTACAAGCACGATCATGACCTGTCCCGTCGCAAAGCCAACTTTGGTAACAACATGCCTCAGCAGTCCATGCTGCGTTTCCTCATTATAGGCACGAATCCCATATTTGCCTGCAATCTCCTTAACCCGCGCAACGACCTCATCACTTTTCTCATGTTGGATGAGACATGCCTCCATATCGATAATCTCATGCGAACGCTGAGCATAAAATCCTCCGATGAGCCCGCCCTCTTCTTCTCCGATTGGCACTTGTGCCTTATTGCGGTAGCGCCACGGCTCTTTCATACCAAGCGTCGGGTGTACCGGAACACCTTCAATCTTGCCGATACGACGCAGATTATCTTCGACTAGCTTTCGTTTAAACGCTAGCTGTCCTTCGTAATCCATATGTTGCAGCGTGCATCCGCCACAACGCCTGTAGACAGGACAGAGTGGCTCAGTACGATTTGCGGCCGCATCCACAATCTCGATCAAGCGAGCATAGCCGAACTGCTTCTTTAACTTGGTTGTTTTAGCTACAATTCGTTCGCCAGGCAACGCACCTGGTACAAACAAAGTGTAGCCTTCATAACGCCCCACCCCATTGCCTTCATGCGATAAATCCTCGATAGTAAGCTCTACCGTTTCATTTTTTGCGAGCGGGAGATTCGGCACAGCCGGTGCAGCAATGCGTTTCTTCCTACGTGATGTATTTCCCAAAATGATTCACCTGTATTTCATAAAGTTTAGCGGATGAGCTGAATGTGACGGGGCAGAGCCGTAAATGTACAAGGAAGACTGCTTCCAAGCTCGCCGTCAAGATTCAGATCGACGCGTTCGGTCGATGTTGCTTTTAGCTGTTTTGCCTGGAAATAAATAATATTCGGATGCTTGAAATGATCACCCTTCAGCGCCATCGTGGCAATACGGATAAATTCCGGCAAAGATGTCTTCTTCAGAATAATGCAATCAAAGAGGCCATCATTGAGCTTGGCATTCGGTGCCAGCTTCTCAAATCCACCTACAGAGTTGCTGTTAGCGATAAGAAATAACATGATTTCTTCGTCTATTACCCGGCCATTCACCTCAAATCTTACATGCATAGGTGAAAGAAACGGAAGCTTTTCGATGCCCTTAATATAATAGGCGAGTTGGCCAAGCATCGTTTTAACCTTGCTGGGGACTTCATACGTTAACGTCGTAAGCATACCTCCACCAGCAATATTAATAAAATATTTATTATTAATCTTTCCAATGTCAATTGGGGACGGCGTTCCCTTAGCGATCACTCCAACCGCTTTCATAATTGAGCGAGGCAGGCCAATAGCCCGGGCAAAATCGTTCGTCGTACCTGCGGGGATAATCCCTAATGCAGGTCGGTAGCGCTGTTCGGCAATACCGTTAATGACTTCGTATACGGTCCCATCGCCGCCGGCAGCAATGACCAGATCAAAACGGCTTTCTACCGCCTTGCGGGCCGCCAGCGTCGCGTCTCCCTCCCCCTTGGTTGCGTGGCATGATGTTTCATAGCCCGCTTCTTCTAACACGTTCAATATATCAGGAATCCGCTTGCGGACTTCTTCGCGTCCGGCAGACGGATTGTAGATGAGCCGAGCACGTTTCACTTATATCCATCCTATCCACTATTTTTCTATGCTTATCATACCGTCTTTTGGATCTTTTTAAAAGCATGCAGGCAGAAACATGAATATGTAGAATGAATATAAGAAATTCACATACGCTCGCCAGATACAAAATCCTGCGCATACGGCAAGGTAAAAGTTACAGCCGTCCCCCATCCTTTGCGGCTGCGGATTTTCATAGTACCACCATGCATGGCAATAATTTTTTGGGAAACAGGCAAGCCAAGCCCCATACCTATCCTTTTTGCAGAAAAAAACGGATCAAACACCTGAGAAAGCATATAAGCATCCATTCCTCTTCCGTCATCTGTAAAGCATACAGATACCGTTTCATTGCTGGCCTTTGTTTGGATTGTAATACACATGGTGGATTTCTCTTTCGCTTCAATGGAGTTAATGAAAAGGGAAAACATAACTTGCGCGATTTGGTCAGCATCAATATGAAGCGGCAATTTATTTACATCGGGAGAAAGATCAAGAATGATATCCGTATCTTGCAGTACAAACTGCGTTAATGCGTACCGCTGGAACTCCCGTATTAGATGATTCATATATGTATATTGTTTTCGGGGAGTAAACGGTCTTGAAAAAAGTAAGAAGTCGCTAATAAACTTATTGGCCCGATCAAGTTCCGGCAGTAAAACATTCAAAACAATGTCCGCTTTCTTTTCTTCTGCACCATTCGTTTCCAGAAAGTATTGAAGATATCCTCGAACCGTCGTTAAAGGATTTCTTACTTCATGAGCCAGCTTCATCGCAACATTTTCAATAAAAGGAGTGCGTTCCCTTACCGTCTCTTCCTTGCACATATATTCATTCATACCTTTTCTCTCTCCCTTCTCTTGCTACGCTTGATTCTTATACATATAGCATTACCTATCATCGAAAAAGAACGTCCATTCAAACTCAAGAATAGCGGCTATTTTTTGTGCTACCGATACGCTCGGGGTTCGCACACCATTCTCAATTTGCGTATAGTACGCCCGCTTTATATTAGCTAACGCCGCCACCTGTTCCTGCGTATATCCTTTACCTTCCCTTATTCCAACGAGCCATTGTCTTCGCTGCAAATGTGCCCCTCCTTTTTTGTAGCAATTAGCAACTTTTTTCCTTGATTTTACTTTACATTCCAGTGGAATACAATGGATTTTGCAACTTATCGCCACAAACATTTTTATGTAGCAATTTGCTACAGTATAATAAATCGAAATAGGAGAAGGAGGGATTGTTCTGTTTGGCACCCGGTTAAAGGAACTTCGTCAACGAAAACAACTAACTCAGGAAGAAACGGCGAAGCTTCTAAACATTTCTCGCGGTACGTATGCCCACTATGAAATCGATAAACGGCAGCCCGATTTTGCAACACTTCAAAAATTGGCTGACTTTTTTGATGTCTCTATTGATTACCTGCTCGGGCGCGTCAACGATCCGGATCAGCTTCCTCAGTTTCTCCGCGATCCTTCGGTTGATATTTCCGCTTATGAAGGGTACCAGGAACTCTCACCAAAAGAGCAGGAAATTGTGAAAGAACAAGTACGCCATACAATAAAAATATTAAAAGAATTGAAGGACAAAAAATAAGCAATAACGCTTCGGCTTTTTCAATCGTAAAGACGAAGGCTATTGCTTATTTTGATCGTGCAAGTAAAAACCATGCATTATAACGCCCGATCCAAAAGATCCATAATATGCACGGCTTCCATCTGATCCTTCATACCAGCGCGAAGGATGCCCTGCTTCATCTGGAGAAGACAGCCGGGATTAGAGGTAACAATAATATGTGCTTTTGTCTGCTGAACATTCTTCATCTTATCGTCAAGAATACGCATCGACATATCAAAATTCGTAATATTGTAGATACCTGCCGAACCGCAGCAGCTATCTGCATCAATCATTTCTACATATTCAACGCCTGGAATGCTGCGGATAAGCTGACGGGGTTGATTACGAATCCCCTGTCCGTGTGCCAGGTGACAGGAATCCTGGTACGTAACACGGACATTGAGGCTCTTCTCGAATGTAAGCTCCGGCAGTTCCGCCAGCAGTTCATTAGCGTCACCCATCTTGGACACGAATGTCATCGCACGCTCTTTCCATTCCGGTTCATCATGAAACCAATGATGATATTCTTTCAATGCTGCGCCACATCCCCCAGCATTGTTGACAATGAAGTCAACGCCCGCACGCTCGAACGCCTCAATGTTGCGTTTGGCGAGATCCACCGCACCATCCTTTTCTCCAGCGTGTGCATGGAGCGCACCACAGCACACCTGATCGTCCACAAATATAACTTCACACCCCGCCTTGTTCAGCACGCGCGCAGTTGCCTGATTCGTTTCATAGAACATCACATCCATAATACACCCTTTAAACATACCGATTTTCAAATTCGCTTGTCCGTGCTCAGGTTTCATAACTTTTTGACGCTTTTTACGTTCAGCCGGAGAAGCTATCTTTTCAACGGCTTGCTGCATTTCCGCCATCGGACGCGGCAAAATGTTAATCAATCCGGTTTTCTGCGCCATCGCTTGCAGTCCCGCCGACTGCGCCGCCCAGAGTGCCGTACCCATCTTATCGATACGCTCCGGATACGGGAAAACTTTGTTGAAGATGATATTACGAATGAACGGTGCCCTCTTTTCTTCTTTCTTGTGCGTTTCGACAACTTCACGGGCAGTCTCTACCAAACTTCCGTATGGAACACCAGCAGGACAGGCCGTCTCGCATGCTCTACAGCCAAGACAAAGATACATATTATCTTCGAATTCATTATCCACATCCAGCGACTCCTGCGCGACTCCTTTCATGAGAGCAATACGTCCGCGCGGACTTGCCACTTCTTTGCCCGTTTGACGATATGTCGGGCAGGCGGGCAGACAGAAACCACACTGCATACAGTTCATGATTTCGTTCATATCGAATTTGCTTAGAAGAGATGTACCTGTTGATTCACAGACAGGCGTCAAATTTTGCGGTTTAGTTGTGAGCGTGTTCATGTTTGCATCCGCACCCATTAGTTTGTACAACCACCCTTCTTCTTGCACTTTTCGCAAAAATTTTGCCTGGATTCATGATACCGTGCGGGTCAAACGCTTCCTTAATCCGCTTCATCAGTTCCATACCGACCGGTCCAACCTTCAAGTCCAGATATCCGGCTTTTGCCATGCCGACCCCATGTTCACCGGTAATCGTTCCGCCGAGCTTAATTGCAGCATGAAAAATTTCCTCAAACGCCTGCTCGACACGGTGTATTTCCTCTTGATCTCGTTCATCCGTCAAACATGTCGGATGAAGATTGCCATCACCAGCATGACCAAAGGTGCATATTTGCAAATTATACTTTTTGGCAATTACTTCAACCTGATCGACCATGGCAGCCAGATTGGCACGTGGTACCGTCGCATCTTCCAGAATTGTTGTTGGTTTGACCCGTGCCAGCGCGGACAATGCAGAACGACGAGCCGCCATCAGACTTGCTCCCTCTTCTGCCGTTTGCGCCGTACGGACTTCCGTCGCGCCTTCGGAACGGCAAATATCGGCAATACGAGCCATGTCCTGCTCTACCTGCCATTCCGAACCATCCTGCTCGATAATCAACATTGCCTTCATATCGAGCGGCAGGCCGATTTTGGCAAAATCCTCAACCACTACCATCGTCGCCTGGTCGAGAAATTCGAGCGTGGCCGGAATGATTTTCGCCGAGATGATACGCTGTACCGTGCGAGCTGCGGCCGTCAAATCATTGTAATAAGCTACCATTGTTTGCTTTGCTGCTGGAAGCGGCAGCAATTTCGCAGTAATCTCCGTAATAACGGCGAGTGTTCCTTCTGAACCGACCAAAAGCTTTGTTACATCATAACCAGCTACGTCCTTGGCATTCTTGCCACCAACACGCAACACCTCACCACCGGGGAGCACTGCTTCCAAGCCCATGATATAATCTTTCGTCACCCCATATTTCAGACCGCGCATGCCGCCAGCACACTCGGCTACATTGCCGCCCATCGTAGAGATTCGCATACTTCCCGGATCCGGCGGGTAAAATAAACCAACTGCTTCTACCGCTCTATGCACATCTGCCGTAATAACTCCCGGTCCGAATGTAGCGGTCAGATTTTCCTGGTCGATTTCCTTAAATGCATTCAATCGATTCATATTCAAAACAATTCCGCCCTCTACCGGAACCGTGCCGCCGCACAAATTCGTACCCGATCCACGCGAAACGATGGGGATTCGGTTTTTATTGGCGACTTTCATAATCGCAGCTACTTCTTCCACGCCTGAAGGAATGAGTACTGCGTCCGGCATCGCCTGATACAACGGCGTTGCATCATATGAATACACATACAGTTCATTAGGTGAATCAAGAAAGTAATCTTTGCCGACAATGCTGCGCAGCTCATTTTTTACACTTTGTTCCACACTATCCCCCCTCAATATTCGGCAGGTCATCAGATGAATTTGATAATAAGTCTATCATACTTTCATAAAAAATTGTAGAGTAGTAACAGAAAGAATATACGGAGAGATACCAATTTGTAAGGAGAATCTAAAAATCATGAGCCTAATCAAAAAAAGCTACCAAATCGTAGCAGAAGATTTACAAAGAATGATTGAAGAAGGGATGCTGCAACCGGGCGAACGTCTAAAAACGATCGATAAACTAGCTGAACATTATGGCGTAGGAAAATCAACCATCCGTGAAGCGCTCAGTCAATTGAAGGCCAAAGGTCTGATTACGTCCCGACAAGGGGAAGGCACTTTCGTACAACGCAATGCGGCAGCCGCACTAAAAGATTTACCGACTCTGCCCGTCAGTAATCTGCAGGAGCTTACGCACCTGCTGCAGGTGCGTAAAGTGATTGAGGGCGGCTGTGCCGAGATTGCGGCACTGGCCCATGATGGACAGGATGAGGCAACTTTGCGGGATATTCTCAATAATATGGCAGCTTCAGGAGATAATGAAGAAATGGCCCGCATTTATGATATTCAATTCCACATGGCAATTGCACAGGCGACCAAAAACCCATTTCTAAAAAACATGATGGAAAGCATTTCAGGAGTAATGAATTATACGATCCGCGATAGCCGCAACCTCTGGGTATACAGCAAGGATGGCTCTCCCAAACGCCTGTATCAGGAACATCTCGAAATTTTTGAAGCAATACTTAGCCGGGACACCAAAAAAGCGCGCCGAACAATGGAAAAACACCTGGCAAGGGTGGAAAAAGCATTGGAAGAACACCTGATTAAGTAACAGCCTTTTCCCGAAGGTGGCTTGTGATGGTTTCCTTTAACCATTGAGCCACTTTCGGATCAGGTAAATACGACCGGCGATTATATACGTGCGAAATTTGCTCCAGCTTTTTTGGAATCATCTTTTCTGTATAATAGCCGGGGCTTAAAAATAAAGGGATGACTAACAAGCGATGACTGTCTGCAGCCATACAAGCACGTTCCCTAAGTGTATCCGGATGAAACGTTCCATAAATAGCCTGCTTTAATCCAAGCTCACGCTGCAGCTTTATCGCAAGGCGTTCAAGCATTGCCTGCCAGCGTTCACGAAACCCCGGTGCATCGCTGCCATGAGCGGCAAGCATAACGATCTCTTCCTCGGGCTGTACAGATAATTCCTGAATACGCTCGCACAATATCTCATGCACTTTTTCATGAGAATCCATTGGAGCGGTCCAGATTATGCGGGCACAAATCGGCAATGGCTGCAATTCGGTCTCTACCTCCGGCTGCGGCACAAGACCAAGCACGTATTGAATCTCCGCCAAATGAGTGCTGCCGCTCGATACAAACAGCGGAACCGCAAGAATCTCCTCCACCCCCTGTGCCTCCAATCTTTCTATGCCCTTTCCAATCGTTCTGTCCTCGACCATATCAAGAAATGCAGCTTCCAAAGGCATCTCCAGTTCCAGCTCATCAAGCAGTTGATCAACACTCTGTACCCAGCTTTTGCTACGTGAACCGTGGCTAATCACAAGCACTCCTTGTCGCATTTTCATTGTCACCCCTTTAATTCACATTAATCATAGTAATTTACTATATTTTAATATCTCTGTTCACAAAAGAAAAGAGCCGATTTGAAATGTTATCAAATCGACTCTTTATGCTTATATTACTATAGGCTATTTAGCACATCGCGCAACAGTTGATTAACTACCCCAGGGTTGGCTTTTCCTTTGGATGCTTTCATCACCTGGCCAACAAGCGCGCCGATCGCTTTCTCTTTACCCGCTTTGAAATCTTCGACCGCCTGCGGATTTTTAGCGACAACTTCTTCAACCATTTGTTTAATCGCACCTTCGTCGCTAATCTGTACAAGGCCTTGCTCTTCAACAATTTTCTCCGGGTTTTTGCCGGTTTCCATCATCTCTTTAAAGACCTTCTTCGCAATTTTATTGCTAATCGTGCCTTTTTCGATAAGTGCAATCATCTGACCCAGGCTTTCCGGAGTCATTTGAATGTCTTTCATTTCTTGCTCGTTTGCATTTAAGTATCCGATTAACTCACCCATCAGCCAGTTAGCAACAGTTTTAGCATCCGCGCCCGTTTGTACTGTCGCATCGAAGAAATCGGATAACTCTTTCGACATTGTAATCACACTGGCATCATATTCCGGCAGTCCATATTCGGACAGGTAACGCGCTTTGCGCGCGTCTGGCAATTCCGGGATAGAAGAGCGAATTTCTTCGACCCATTCGCGGCTAATATTCAGCTTAATGAGGTCAGGATCCGGGAAATAGCGATAGTCATGCGCTTCTTCCTTACCGCGCATCGATACAGTTCGGCCTTTCGCTTCGTCCCACCGACGCGTTTCCTGTACAACTTCGCCCCCGTCGCGCAGAATGTCTGCCTGACGGACTTCTTCATATTCTAAGCCGCGTTGTACATTACGGAAGGAGTTTACGTTTTTCAACTCGGCACGAATACCGAACGCTTCCTGTCCTACTGGACGCAGACTAATATTAGCATCACAGCGTAGCGAGCCTTCCTCCATCTTTACGTCGGAGACTTCGCAGTATTGTATAATCGCCTTCAATTTTTCCAGGTATGCACGCGCTTCTTCCGGTGAGCGCAGATCCGGCTCGGATACAATCTCTACAAGCGGTGTACCAACACGATTATAGTCGACCAGGGAAGCATAGCCGCTATCGGCATGCACCAGCTTACCTGCATCTTCTTCAAGGTGCAGGCGTGTAATTCCAATACGCTTCGTCTCCCCGTTTACCTCAATGTCGATCCAGCCATTCTGTCCAATTGGTTGATCGTATTGCGAGATTTGATAGGCTTTCGGCAAATCCGGATAGAAATAGTTCTTCCTGTCAAACTTGCTTTCTTCAGAGATTTCACAGTTCAGTGCAAGCGCTGCCTTCATCGCGAACTCTACCGCTTTCTTATTCAGAACCGGGAGCACACCAGGATGCCCGAGGCAGATGGGACATGTATGGGTATTCGGCGGCGCTCCAAACTCGGTAGAGCAACCGCAGAAGATTTTCGATTTCGTGGACAGCTCGACGTGAACCTCGAGCCCAATAACGGTTTCGAATTGCATGGTTTTTCCGTACCCCCTTACAGCTCTGGACGAGCTTTATGATAGTCTGTATGTTGTTCGTAGGCATGCGCGACGCGCAGAATCGTAGATTCATCGAATGCTTTCCCGATAATCTGCAGGCCGACAGGCAAGCCGTTGCTCGCAAAGCCGCAAGGCACGCTGATAGCCGGAATGCCAGCCAAATTCACCGGAATGGTGCAAATATCTTCCAAATACATTGTCAGCGGATCATTTACTTTCTCACCGATCTTGAAAGCTGTCGTCGGTGCAGTCGGTCCGATAATGACATCATATTTCTTGAACACTTCATCGAAATCTTGCTTGATGAGCGTACGTACCTGCTGCGCTTTCTTGTAATATGCATCATAGTAGCCGGAACTTAGTGCATATGTACCCAACATAATACGGCGCTTTACTTCGGCGCCAAGTCCCTGGCTGCGAGTCTCGCGGTACATCTCAATCAGATTCTCTGCATTGTCGGCCCGTACACCGTAACGAACACCGTCATAACGCGCCAGATTAGAGGACGCTTCAGAAGGGGCTAGAATATAGTAAGTCGGCACGGCATATTCCGTATGCGGCAGGGTTACTTCTTCGACGGTTGCACCAAGACTTTCAAGAACTTTTAGCGCAGCATTTACTTTTTCTTTAACTTCCGGGTCGATACCTTCACCCATCAGCTCTTTCGGTACACCGACTCGAAGCCCTTTAACATCGCCGCTTAGTGCAGAGATGTAATCGGGAATCTCCACTTCGGCAGATGTAGAGTCGAATGGATCATGCGCCGCAATCGTCTGCAATACATAAGCAGAATCCTCTACATTTTTCGTAATTGGACCGATTTGATCCAGAGAAGATGCGAACGCTACAAGACCGAAACGGGATACGAGACCATACGTCGGCTTTAAGCCTACAACACCACAGTAGGCAGCCGGTTGACGGATCGAGCCACCGGTATCAGAACCAAGGGAGAAATAAACCTGGCCAGCTGCAACAGACGCAGCCGAACCGCCGCTGGAACCGCCTGGAACGTAGGCCTTATTCCACGGATTATATGTGTTATGGAAGCCTGAATTCTCCGTCGATCCGCCCATAGCGAATTCGTCCATGTTCAGCTTTCCGATCGTGATGGATTGGGCTGCATGCAGACGGTCCATAACACTTGCGTTGTAAATCGGGCTATAGTTGGCAAGCAGTTTGCTGGCACAGGTCGTAGTCACGTTCTGGGTAACAATGTTATCTTTAATACCCGCAGGCAAACCAAAAAGCAATCCTTTTTCTTCACCGCGGGATTGCTGTTCGTCCAACTCTTTAGCGCGGTTACGCGCATTTTCCTCGTCCAATGAGATAAAGGCCTTTACTTTATCTTCCGTTCTGGCGATTCGCTCAAACGATGCGTTCACAAGATCGGATACTGTCAGTTCCCCTTTATCCAGTTCTGTATGTATATCCGCTAACTTCTTATCAAATAAAGACACGTGTAGGTCCCCCTTCCTCTATTCCATGACAGCCGGTACTTTGAACTGTCCGTCTTCTTCATCCGGCGCATTACGCAAGGCGTCTTCCCGTTCAACAGACGGACGCACTTCGTCATCGCGCATCACGTTGTACACGTCAAGCACATGGCTAGTCGGAGGCACATCGGCCGTATCCAATTCGTTCAGTTTGCCTGCGAATTCAAGTATGCTGTTCAACTGTTCTGTATATTTTACCGCTTCCTCTTCGGTAAGGTTCAAGCGGGCGAGTTTCGCTACATATTCTACTTCTTTACGCGAAATTGTACTCATCATTCCACCTCCTGATTCTCTGGCTTTCTTCCGCCCTGACACGTACGTCGCAGACGGACAAACCTAGATAAAATCATACCAGAGAAACTATATAGCCGCAACTAAGCTAGCCTGGTGCTTCTTCCTCTTTCCATTCTCATTTTACATACAAATAATAACTTTATTTCAATATTTTCACTCTCGTTACCACACTTCAATAACCGATACAGAATTAGTAAAAATTTGCCGATATATTTTATATACATTCAAGGGTGTTGATTATCCAGTATGATCCAGATTGGATCGTCACCACACCGTGCCCCAAACGGGCGT
>NZ_KE952928.1 GCF_000466385.1 Aneurinibacillus aneurinilyticus ATCC 12856 | reverse complement strand
TTTTTTCCGAATTTCCTCCTTCCAACCACGTGATTATGTCAAACTATCAAGTGTAACTTATATAGTATGTTTTCTTGATTTATCAAATCATATATATAAGAGTCCTATTCAATAAACGGGTGCTCATTTAGTATAACAAGGCGTTAAAAATGAGCAAACTTTTGATGATTATAACAAAAATGCTTATTTTTGTTATAAAATACACTTAGCGAGTGGTACTTGATTTGTGAGTCATAGCAACTTTGCTGGGATTGTCCAAAATAGGGAAAGGATGAAAATTCCTATGAATAGTATAGATCGTTTCCGCGGAAGTTTAATTGGTTTAGCTATTGGTGATGCATTAGGTGCCACACTTGAATTTAAAGCTCCAGGTACCTTTGAATCTGTTACCAATATAGTTGGTGGGGGACCATTTAATTTGAGACCTGGAGAATGGACAGATGATACCTCAATGGCACTATGTTTAGCCGAAAGCTTAATAAAGTGTAATGGATTCAGTGCTGCGGACCAAATGGAACGATACGTGAGATGGTATCGTGATGGTTATATGAGTAGTAAAGGCATATGTTTTGATATTGGCATGACTACAAGGGAATCACTTGAATCCTTTGAAATAACAGGCGAACCATTTAGTGGATCAACCGATCCTTGGTCTGCAGGTAACGGATCGCTTATGCGGCTTGCTCCAGTACCTTTATTTTTCTCTAAAACCCCTGAACTTGCTGTTACTCTATCTGGAAAGAGTTCAATGACTACACATGGGGCTACAGAAGCTGTTGATGCATGCCGATTTTATGGAGGGCTTATTGTCGGAGCCGTTTTAGGATTTAATAAGGAAGAGCTACTATCCCCTGGTTTTTCACCGATCCCTGAATTGTGGGGGCAACATCAGCTGGCTAGCACCATTAGGGCTGTCGCAGAAGGCTCGTATAAGGAGAAGCAGCCGCCCGCGATAAAAGGAGCAGGCTATGTCGTTAGTTCCTTAGAAGCAGCTTTGTGGGCCTTCTATCATGGCAAGACCTTTGAGGAGGGCTTGCTGCTCGCTGTTAACCTCGGTGATGATGCAGATACAACGGGTGCTATTTACGGACAGCTGGCTGGTGCATACTTTGGTATAGATGCTATTCCAAATAGATGGATTGAAAAAATAGTGCAAAGAGCAGAGATTCAAGCCTTAGCAGATGAACTTCACAAAAAATACGAAGAAAGTTAGCAATAAATTGTTCGTTTCGGTGTTCTGAGTATACGGCTTTATTTTTCAACTGTTAGTTTGAGTTTGGCTACACCCTGCGATCTGGTAGAAGAAAGGCCAACGTGTTTTTTTCTTACCTCCCACCACAAAAATTTTTCGGTTTATCAAATCAGATGTATATAGAGCAGTAACGAAGGAGTTTATACAATTAATGGAAAAATAACCGTTACAGTTGCTGTGTAACAATCTGAAATAAAGAAAACTACATTCTATAGACTTGTAAAGGAATATGAGAAAGGGATATAATTCCATGTGAAATAATGATTAGTAACAGGGGAGTGGAACATGCAGTATATCATGGAGTATATCGCAGGTAGTTTATTTTGTATTTTAATTTTATGTATATGGTTTTTGTATCGTCAGCGTAAGAAATACCTTCAGGCTCAACAAGAGACGTTGACTAAGCATCAAGATGAAATAGCCTCTATAACTACCAATCTTGTAAATCAGCAGGAGCAGAACCGCGAGGAATTTCAAGTAAAGCTTTTGCAGACAAAACAGGAATTAAATGAGTTAGAAGGGAAACTAAATAAGTATATTAGTGATGTGAAGGCTTATTCAAGAAATGCTGGTGAGATTGTGACGCATCAGGTTTTAGAAGGTATTAAAGCCGAATTAATAGAGGAAGGATGTTTGTCTTCCTATGACATGCTGATTATACCAAATGTTTTTATTCCTATATCTTCAAAACAGGGATTAAAAACAAGACAGATTGATCATCTTGTTTTATTGCCTACTGGGATTTATGTGATAGAGACAAAGTACTGGCGTGGAAAAATTATTCATGGATTAACAAGAGAGAATGCAGGGGAATTTTCTTTTATTATAGATATGATGGCGCAAAGTTCAGCTGATAAAGAACATACCATAGTATTTGTACCGACAAAAACGTTGGACGAAAGTGAAGGAAGTACCTCCATACAAGTTCGTTCCTATGGTGAACCTACTAAACAGGTAGCGCATACGGCTTATGCCTTACAGAGTTTTTTATCTGACCGGTTAGGAGAAGAAAAGGTAGGATATGTTACGCCAATTGTCTATTTTGGGTACCAACAAGTTGAAGAACATTTAAAGGAGATTCTTGATTTATCAAAAGATAGTGTTGCGCGGTTTACTAATCAGGGAGAACTCAAGGAGTTTTTTGAAAATGAGATGAAGAAAAAAAGAGTGTATACTCTTAATGACTTGCAACAAATTTGCCAAGCGATAGAAAGTATTAATTACAGGGAGTTTATTATGCTTTCATAAGCCTTTATCCCTTGAAAAGGCTGAATTTCATTAAACTTGCCTCTGATTACACCGAAAGCAGATTTGTTTTCCTCCGCATCTTATAATGTACTTAAATTCCGTTGAGATTATACTAGGGACGGCTATCCAGTCGTCCTTGTTATATATTCATTTTAGGTTCACTTTTTAGCCATTTTCCTCTTGTCTCTTGTTTAGAATATTTAAGGCCGGTTGAGGTGATTTAACAAGGGCAGCGGCCAAACTACACTGTATGGGCTATAATATTACTGAACAGCTGAACTGGATCTTGGTTAAAGTCTAATGAAGAGGAGTTATTTTATGGATTCAAAAGTTTCCATATCAGTTCAAAATATTCTAAGTGCGTATATTTCCTTATTTCATGAACGAATTCCCAATACCCTTGAAGGATTATATTTACACGGTTCAATTGCTCTTAATGCTTACATTAATGGTTCTAGCGATATTGATTTCATTGCAATTATAAACCGCCAATTAACTGAAGCAGAGGTAAAAATATTATCTCATACTCATCAAGAATTAAAAAACAAATATAAAGAAACAGAAATGGACGGATGCTATCTTTTTTGGGAAGATATAGGTAAGAAGCAGACTGAAACAAAAAAATGTTTATATGTAAATGAAGGAAAGATAGGTTGGAGTAATCATGTTATTAACCCGATTACTTGGTGGATTCTGAAAAACAAGGGAATCAGCATTATTGGTCCTGACATTGCTTCATTCCACTTTGATATTGATGAAAGTGATCTGGCTAATTACGTACTTAATAATATGAATACCTATTGGTTAAATCGAATTAATACAATTGAAAGATTCAAAAGAATAGCGCCCCTATTACCAAATAAATTTTTAGACCAGGAAATACAATGGTCTATTACCGGAATGCTACGTCAATTTTATACGCTTAGAGAACATGAAATCATTTCAAAAGTAGGTGCAGGTAAATATGCCATCAATTATATGCCAGAAAGATGGCATAACCTCATAAAAGAAGCGATAAGCATTCAGGAGGGATTAGACATACGCTACTATAATTCTAAGAAACACCGGATTAATGACACCATACAATGCATGAACTACATACTTAATTATTGTAATAAAATGTATAAAAATCAAATTAAGTAAATGAGAGTACAGGAGGAGATCTATGCAATATGCACAGTTGGAGTAATTTTTTTATGTTGTGATAAACCTTGATTGGCTTTTTGCTCCCTTTCAAGGTTTTTTGCATTTATACAGTTTTATGGTAAACAGCAATCTGATTTCCTATGTAGCCGTTAAGACTAGAACGTGTCAAGTCTATATATTTGGCATATTAAATAAATAAGAAAATCACACTTGTTGACTATCCATATATCGCATGGCTTTTTTGTTGGAGTTGGTCAGATGGGGGCAAACGATACGTAAAGTAGGTGGGCGCGGATATAAATTTTTTTGTGCTGATGCAGTAACCTGGATTAGGCAGATAACCCTTGATGCATCCGGACAAAACGTAATCTAATTGCTGGGGTTGTGCTTGCATTAACGGGCAAGTCCTTCTCAATGCTTCAAGAGGCTAGGAGATTCTTTTTGTACAACTTTCTCGAAGGAGCGTGTGTTACAAGTCAATATAATATGGTAAAATCTAGATAAGGGAGGGAAGAATGTGAGTATAACATATGACATACATAATCCGATGGCTCCTCCATGGCTTATGTATCCGGACATAGGTAGATACAGTATTGGTTGGAGAATGGGATACGGAGAGCATTATATCATTCATTTTGGGAAATGGTATTCTACTCTAAACATTGAGGAACAGAATAAGTTTCGCCAGATGTTTCCACCACCAAAAGGTTGGCTTGGTTGGTATGAAGAAGAATATCTGGATGAAGATATTTATGATGATGATGGTGATCTTCTTTGGAATGTGGATGGAAAAATGGCTTATTCCCTTGACTGGATACAAGAAAATTTCCAGAAGGGTAAGAAGTTTGAGTATTTGTTTTTTTGGGGACACCAGCCAAGCAGCAATGGGGATATTACAAAAAACTGTTTAAGTCAATGGTGGAAAGCAGAATTTACTATAGAAATAGATAGATACTGCTGTATGGAGCAATATATGATGGCCGAGAAAGCGAGACTTTTTGATGACGAAGAGATTACAGAAGAAATTTTGAAGAGCGATAATCCAAAAGAAATAAAGAAATTAGGAAGAAAGGTTAGAAACTTTAATGAAGAGATATGGGCAAGTAAACGATACCCCATTGTTCTGAACGGTAATTTTGCGAAGTTTCTTCAGAATGAAAACCTTATGCAATTTCTACTTCAGACAAAAAACAAGGTGCTAGTTGAAGCTAGCCCATATGATAAAATTTGGGGTGTTGGTATGTCTACTGAAGATGAAAAAATTAATAATCCTATAGAATGGAAGGGTAAAAATTTATTAGGGTTTGCTTTAATGGAGGTAAGGGATGAACTCAAGCGCGTATGTCAAAATTATAACAAGTTGAAGCTACAAGACTTGCATCAAGAATTCGGATAATTTTATTATGTCAAATTCATTAAGGCAATTGTTTAATAATACAAGGAATTACCTGTAAATTCTACTGGCTACATATCTGTATTATTATTACAATGTATTTGGTTGAACGACCAACTAAGGAATGGTGATTAACATGAATAAACAGGATAAACGACAACGAATTATTGATGCTGCGTATCAAGTAATCGCAGAGAAGGGATACGAAAAGTCATCTATTAAAGATATTGCACATGTCGCCGCAGTAGCTCCCGGGCTTGTGCATTATTATTTCACAAGCAAAGAGGAAATTTTATCGGTTTTGCTGATGGAGGCGTCCCGACAATATACCCGTCACATGGAAAACATACATGCAACGGTTGATTCAGAGCAACTTCCAGAAGCTGTACTAAGCGAACCGAAGAACAGAGTCGAAAAGCAGCCGGATTGGTACAAATTACGCTATGAGTTCTTTGCCATGGGTTTGCGCAATTCATCAATTAAACCCGCTGTAAACGAGTTATTGGAAAACGGACGACAGGGTATCTCCTATATCTTACAAAATGTACTAGAAAACCAGGAGCATGACATTGAATCGATGTCCGCTGTTTTACTGGCATGCTTTGACGGTTTGGCTTTACAAAAATTGCTTAATCCTGATTTTGATTTGGAATCTGCGTATCATGTTTTGGAACAAATGATACGTTCCTTAGAAAAAAATAGGGAGTAGCTATGTATATACAATTTTGGTTAGTTAACCAACTAAAAACTAAAGGAGGAGCACATATGATGCAAATGGTTTTATTATGGATCGAACGGCTGGCACTGGCTTTAATCGTAGGTGGAGGGATCATCATGGCTGCTGGTATACGTCCACTACTCATACCGCTTCTGGGAGAGAGAGGAAACCCAGCTTTGGTATCAATCATTGAGAAACTCTCCATTTCTGCATGGAACCGCTATAACCGATATGCATTTCTGTCCATAGTTTTGGTAGTAATTATCGATATCCTGCGTATCGTCACGGAACTGCCTTTTTCGTACTGGCACGCTGCTATAGCTATAGTGATTATGATAGCGTTGCTTGGAAAGCTTGCGATCGATAGGGAGCTACGGCTCCGGTTACAAGAAAAAAGTGCGGAAGTTGTCGGCAGCATCGAACAAAATACCGGTCATCGACGTGTTGAGTTGCTCACAAAAATCATCCTTATTTTGGCCATTATTTTAACTATATGAAATCGCAGGTTTCCTTAATTTGAACAGGGTTGATCTCGAGTCTTCTAGGGGAAGGTTCATTGCGAACACCGAAACAATATAGATAGACCATTTCACAGGGGAGGATATTATCGACTCTCAAAACCAAGCCGTTGTTATTATTTAGTATTTATAGGGAATTTATTTATTTTTGAATAGCTTTTATTAAAAAACAACTGTGCATCATTGGAGGTATTAAAAACGCTATGCCATTATGGAATGATTTTATAATTGCCGAAATTCCCAATGCAGGAAGCAGTAAATGGTTACAAATAATAAATAATTCAAAGCAGTATTGTGTTGAAATAAAAAATGAAGAACTAGTGATTTCTAGATACCATGAAAAGCACAGTATACAATATGAATATCTAGATTTAAAAATAGTTGGCACAGATTATGGAGAATGGGGAGGAGAGTTAAAAGTTATTTATGCAGACTCGACAGAAATATTATTAAAAAAATGTAATGTAAAATCAATATTTGAGTATAAAGGGGAGCTATATTTTCTGGAAGGGTTAGAACATATGTATCTAAATACGGGCTGTTTGTATCAGTTGATTTACGATGGTACTAACTTTTCTTATAGAGAGTGTCTTGATTTAAAAGAGTGTCCAACTGCTTTTTATATATTCAATAGACACTTGTATGTAATATCTAGCGAAAATTTATTTACAATATCTAATGAAGATGGATCATTTAAAAAAAATATTATATTCAATAATTTCCCATTTAGTGCATTTGTACCGAACTCACTTGTTGTGTATAAAGGGTATTTTATTATAGGGATGAGAGGAGGATTAGGGCGAATAGATTATGCAAATACTGATAATGTGCAGTATATGCAATTGAAAAAAAATAACAAGGGTGTTGATTATCCAGTATGATCCAG
>NZ_KE952927.1 GCF_000466385.1 Aneurinibacillus aneurinilyticus ATCC 12856 | reverse complement strand
ACGCCGACGCGTGCACCTTCTTTCTTCCACCTTACGGATCATCAACAGGCGTGGTAATTTATATATAAAAGACAAACGCAAGAAAGACCAAGTACCTTACTTAATACCTGATCTCTTTATGGAAGACTATTTACTTATAGATCATCATCAAATTGTAATTCCAGCTAATGAAGTAGCAAAGAAGAGAAATAAGGCACATCAACAGAATGTATATATAGAATTTTCATCACTTCTTGCGTGCCAGCAGCCTCCCTAAAGAACTCCATCGAATTCCTTTCGTATTAGCATGCCTTTTATTTGCCCAAGCAGCCAGACTTTCACTCACTTCTTTGGTTAAAATCCCTTGAACATAGTCTTGCTCTTTAATAGCAGATAATACATAGCTTGGAAAATCAGGATGCGTCTCCAGTGTCCTGGATAACGAAGCACTAAATAGAAGCGACTCAAAAGAAGTTAACCACCATACTCGGAAAATCTCCAAAGCAGCCTTTTCCTTCTCTTTCATACTTTTGTTATCCGTGCATAAAATTTGATACGCCCGTTTCCCTATCTCCTTCCTTACTTCAAAAAATATATAGGTTGGCCACTTATTATCGTCCGCATGATAAGCATTATAAGATAGAATTTTCTTGTGTCGGTATCCGTGAACGATACGCTCACCTGGACGACTATGCACATAGGTACAGCCACAGTCTATACAGGTAACAGTGTTATTCAAGTTTTTCATTCCCTTCTTTTTCTCATTTTCCTCCTTCAAAAGCCTTGAGGTAATAAGAATGAAACTTCAATCAATAGGGGTCTTACTGCCCGTTAAACGTAGGATAAACGAACCGTCGCCGGCCTGAATTTTTACATAGCAATTCTATCTATAACTTCTGAACAATTTCTGAACAATAGCCCCCCACTCTTCCAACCACGTTATCATGTCAAACTATCAAGTGTAACTTATATAGGTTTCTGTATATATTTTGTATAGGTGCAGCTGATATACTCGTTTAGTAAAATTTCAATCAAAATCTATCAGAAGAGATTGCTTGTGAACTACCCACCACTTAAAACCTAACGATTT
>NZ_KE952926.1:2579-3776 GCF_000466385.1 Aneurinibacillus aneurinilyticus ATCC 12856 | reverse complement strand
CTTTTTTCAAGCCCCCACTTCAAGATTCGGTAGAGTCTAAGTGGTGGGTAGTTGACATCATTAACTGAATATAAAAATTTGATTAATAGCTTAGTTGCGAACGCAAATAAACAAAATAAAACAAATTTTAATGCTAGTGCTTCAATTGCTTTTAACAGCGGAGAGTTATTTACTGCTATACATAATACTGAATATACTGTTATGGGCGAAAAAGTAAATGGAAAATGGTTGATTAAAGCATCTTTTAGGGATTTATTTGATTTTGACTATCATGATGTTAACTATTATGGACCAAAAGGGAAAGAGTGGTTAGCAAATAACATGGCAGCCATTTCCCAAAATCAGGGTGCTATTGTTCCTTTCTGGGCTACATATACTGTTGACGATACTAGATAAAAATATTTGGTTATTAAAAATAATTATAAGTTCAAATGAAGAGGCTTTGTTAGTCTCTTCATTTTTCCACAATATGTACTATAGAATAGTTAATGCGTTTCTATAAGAGAATTTGCTATTATAAATTTTCTATAAAATAAATAGTCCTCTGTGGTGTGAAAATGACGTGATTTTGGCGATAGGGGTGTTGATGATAGTGTCAGAAGATAAGCGAAGGGGCCGTTCCGGGGAAGCGGCCTTTTGTTTGTTAGCTTAGCGACAGCATAGATAAATCCGAGTGCAATTGCTGCAGCGAAAGCGCCTGTGGTAAGTGGTTTAGTGATTTGATAAATAGCCCATCCTACTTCTCTCATACTATCACCTCCTACTTTTTTACCTCGATGCTTTGGATGTAATATCTTCCTTTTGTCGAATTGTGGTGATTGGGAGGTGAGAATATGGATGAGGAGAATAAGAATAATAATGTATTGCCAGATAAAATTGTTAAAGTAAATAAATTAATTGAAAAAGCTTCGCTTGGAGAAGAAAAGGACTATCCAATTAAGGATTAGCCCTCTCTTTTTCAGGAACGTCAGATTTATCATCAGGGGTTCTTTCGTTATCCCAAAACAATTCTTTCCCTGAGTACGTATTAGCTTCCATCATTTCTCCAGTTAGGGGATTATGTATAACCTGCTTGTGTTGTTTATCCATGTTTAACTCCTTCCATTTGGATAAAGTTATTATTCATCGGGATATTAGATAAGTTACACTTAATATTTTGACAGGATAACGTGGTTGGAAGTAGGAAATTCGGAAAAA
>NZ_KE952926.1:0-2479 GCF_000466385.1 Aneurinibacillus aneurinilyticus ATCC 12856 | reverse complement strand
AATTCGGAAAAAAGAAGAGGGTGGATGCGCCCTGGGCTCCAGCAGAAGAAAGGCCGATGTGCCTTTTTCTAGTCTCTGATTTTCTCCGTCTTTTCTTACCTCTTACCACAAAAGTTTGTCGATTGATCAAACCAGATGTATATAGGAAGGTCAACATTTCCAGCGGTGAAAAATGTACAAAGGGGACGAGCATGGATAGATTATTCAAAAAATAACAATAGTGTTTCCATATCATCTGTGAACACTTCTAAATTTATCCCAATTTTTTCTTTTCACGGAAATATGTTCATTTCTACATCAAGGAATAGTGGTTCGGACGCTTATTCGGGTGGGATTGTTGGTGGAGAATTAATGAGTTCTGAAATAATTTTTCGAAGAGGATGCCAAAATTACAATGGCCCTGATATTTACTGGCAGGTAATTGAATTCTATTAAAAAGGGTGAGGTGGTTGCCTTTTTATGCAGAAATAGACGAAAATGGAATTGTTTCTGGTGTATCGGAGCTGTGATGATGGGGATGATCGACATTTACGCACAGCTTGAAGAGATTAAAAAACGACTCCATGCAGGGGGAGTATAGGATATGGAATATGTATTTTATCGGTCGATTCTACGTGGAAACATTGCAATTGACGATGTGCCGGAACATAAAAAAGAAGCTGTTAGGACCTTGTTGAATGCCGATGAGCAAAATCAGTAAGGTCTTTTTATTTACCGTTGTTTCCGGTTGTTTCTGGCTACTATTGCGCTACCTGAAAGGAGGTGAACAAACGATGGCATTGATTGCAACGACATTGATCGTACGAGGCAAAATGACTTTTGCTGAAGTGCTGGATAGTTTAAAGGACAAGGTTCATCAGATGCTTGGTGACTTAGATATGGGAGAATTAGCTGAATAAGCGCTTTTCCTAATAGCAGCATTTGTTTTGCTACCCAAAATACCTCAAAGTGGGTATATCGCTTGAGAGTAGAATACAGTACATTAAGGGTGCCCGTTGTAAAAAGAAACAAAAAACTTTCTTCTCGTTGATGGAACGCCGTGTGCTATGAAAGTGGCCCGCACGGTGTAGGTCCGAACGAAAACCCATAATATAGATAAGGGTATAAGTCGGGAATAGCGGAAAGAAAATCAATGATTTTGCTTCAGCAGGTTATTACACAGGTCAGGATTACGGCAATGCTATAGATTTTGTATTCACTATTCCTCAAGGAGCTACAGAGATAAAACCCCAATTCTCCGTAGATGGAGGAGTAACGTGGCAAGCTTCAGAAAAATTCCATATTTGGGAAGCAGGGTCTGGAGATAGCCGTAAGAACATGATTCGCGTCGGAGGATTAACTAGTAGACAAACGTATCAATTTAAGCTTGTTATTATCGGTGGGGAATATGAAGGAGAATCCAATATCGTCACAAAGACTGCTATGTAACCATCAACCGTTACCCTTAGGAGAAATAAATCCTAAGGGCTTTTTCTTTGGAGTCGTATACGTGACTCCTGTTCTATTTCACGTCAGAAAGGCGGTGAGGGGGGGATATGCCAGATGTAAAAACAGCACAGCAGATTGCAGAATCCCAGTATGCATTTGGGATTCTTTTTGTCATTCTCTTTCTTGTTTCCATTACTGCTGTAGCCTTTATTTTTAAGGACTTAAAACGGGAGAACAAGGAAAGAGAACAGGAGTTAAAAGACTTGGTTGCTGAACAAAAACGCGAAAGCAAAAAACGTGAGGCCAAGCTAATGGCCCATCTCGAGGGAAACCAATGTCAAATATGTATGGGTTGAAATTAAACAACTGAAACGGAGTGGAGAACATTGAGTATCAAAGGAATCGACGTATCACATTGGAACGGAGTGGTTGACTGGAATAAAGTTGCTGCTGACGGTGTGAAATTCGTTTTTCTAAAAGCCAGTGAAGGGACAAGCTTTGTAGACAAGACGTTTAAAACAAATGCTTCTAATGCACTAGCAAATGGAATTCGTGTCAGTGCCTATCACTACGCAAAATTCGGTAATGTTACAGAAGCGAAGGCAGAAGCACAGCATTTCTTGCATAAAATCACATACCCACTTGTTTTAGACCTGGAAGAGAATAAGAAAAAAGCAAGCAAAGCCGTTTTAACGGATGCTGCTGTCGTCTTCCTGGATGCCATCGAAAAAGCAGGTTATTTTGCGGTGATTTATGCTGGGAAGTCGTTCTTAGAAACGCAATTAGATGAAAAGCGTCTGAATCCGTATGATAAATGGATTGCTTGTTATAACTCCTTCCTTGGACGTAAAGTAATGAAGTGGATTATTATGTATCGTCCAATAAAAACACATATTACCAATCTGAAATCTTTCCATTTAGATTCATAGACCTATTTTATGAAATTGTGGAACATTAGGGATTATATGGAGTATGCATGATGAGAAATACGTCTCAGATACAAGGAGGATTACAGTTACACGCCTGTTGATTATCCATAAGGTGAAAGAAA
>NZ_KE952925.1 GCF_000466385.1 Aneurinibacillus aneurinilyticus ATCC 12856 | reverse complement strand
CGGTGTGGTGACGACCCACTCTGGATCATACTGGGTAATCAACACCCTTGCATATATAAGTATAAATAAAGCTTACAAAACTGTAAGCTAGATGTAAGCAACATCCATGGGAACTTTCCTTTTCTTCCGCTACAATAAAGCTAACGGTACAATAGACCGTTTATTAAAGCAAAAGGGAGGTACATCCATGCATACACTTTCATCTCCTGCCCCCCATTCGAACATACGACGGGAAAGAAAAGCGGGAAAAAAACCATCCTTGCTCAAACGGATGAGTGGAGCTATTTTATCACTTATCCTGCTTCTGGCGGCTGTATGGGCGATCATCGGCTATATCGGAGAACAATGGATGGACCAGAAGAAATTAGCGGTATTTACACAACCATCCGCTCAAACATATATTCCAACCGACGAAATGCCGGATTATGTGTGGCAGGCATTCATCGCGATTGAAGACCATCGCTTTCCGTATCATCCTGGTGTAGATCCGATAGCTATCGGACGTTCGATTTGGATAGATTTATCCACCGATAGTAAAGCACAGGGCGCAAGTACGATTACGATGCAACTGGCCCGCAACCTGTTTCTTTCACACGACAAAACAATAGAACGGAAACTGAAGGAAACAGCTATCGCCATTCGACTTGAACAGCAGTATTCCAAGCAGGAATTGCTCACAATGTATTTGAATACAATTTATTTTGGTCATGGTACGTACGGTATCGAAAAGGCCGCCGACTTTTACTTCGGCAAAACGGTACGTGAGAACGGACAGAAGCACACGATCACCTTGAGCGAAGCAGCTCTTCTGGCCTCGCTTCCGAAAGCACCGGAATCATACTCCCCGGTAAAACATCTAGAAAAGGCAAAAAAAAGACAAGCACTCGTGTTAAAAAGAATGGTGGATTTAGGATTTATTACGGAAGCGGAAAAGGAAAATGCGCTTAAAAAAGAAATCGTGCTACAGCCAGCTACCCGTACTTATGTTAACGCATCGTAAACAGCAAAGACCCCTATGCTTTCGGTAATAAGCATAGGGGCTTTTTTATCGTCAAGCAGCAGCCGTAATATCTTTCTGGCTAGTCGGTAAAAATCTCATGTACGATATCACGCCTGTTGATTATCCATAAGGTGGAAAAAAG
>NZ_KE952924.1 GCF_000466385.1 Aneurinibacillus aneurinilyticus ATCC 12856 | reverse complement strand
TGGATCATACTGGATAATCAACACCCTTGATATTTTTACAAATTACTGTCGTCGCTTTTCTACGTAGCTCTTATTGAAGAGATGGCCTCAAATCGAGAAATACTATCTTTACCCTAAAAGATTGAACTTGTTCCAAGGTATATTTTAAAAATTTCATTCATTAATAAGTAAGTTTTTTCTATTCCTTAGGAATGGATATTTGCATTAAACACAAATCTTAATACCTGCTTTTAACTGTTTGTGTTTCCTACCATCCTTTCTTTGAAAAATTTTCTTACCACTTATTCTAACGGAAGATACTTTCCTGTATCTGTCTACGTTCTTACATTAATCTTACATTGAAGAAGTTAGTCTAGGAGGGAGCTCTACTGACATTGCTATACACAGTGGTCTGTGATGGAAAAAGAATTTGCACACGTTCCAAGACCATTGTAGCTACAAAATTTGGGGTTGTAAGGGATGCACAAGGGAACGTCATTGGAATAAATGGACATCCAGAATACCTGAGAAAGGCTATTGAAGAAACAGTAGGAGCTATGAGTGAGCTTGTAAAGGAAGGGAAAACCTCGAAAAGGCAACAGACGAGCCAGCCCGGGCTTACATGGGGGCGGGTGTTAGGATTTTTATGTTCTCGTTTATGGCTGCTGCTGTTTTGATTTCTGGCGTTAATCTAATATTTATTGATTTGATTGAAATAGTACATAGGTATCCTTTTTACTGAATATAATGCAATAAATATTTTTTAAAAGGAAAAGAGAGGATACCTAATAGCATGAATTCTCAATTAATGAATGAACATATGCTGACTATCATTAGAAAGGGTCTTCAAATATCACACTATCCCAAGCATATTATAATTATTGGTGCCGGGTTAGCTGGACTTGTCGCAGCATCTTTATTAAAGAATGCAGGACACAAAGTCACCATCCTGGAGGCGAATGATAGAGTGGGAGGACGTGTTTATACTTTGCGCTCTTCCTTTAATGATAGGTTATACTTCAATGCTGGGCCAATGCGTATTCCTAATTATCATACTTTAACCTTAGAATATATTAAAAAATTTAAGTTACCTACCAATTTATTTATTAATCGTAATCCGATGGACATCATTTATGCAAATGGTATCAAAACACGTCTTAATATCTTTGAACGTAATCCAAATATTTTAAAATACCCAGTGGCTTTAAATGAACAAGGGAAAACAGCTGAAAAGTTAATGATTTCAGCTATACAACCTATACTCAACTTTATTAATCAAAATCCAGTGAAAAATTGGCATCTTGTAGAAAAACAATATAGAAAACATTCGCTAGGTTCTTTCTTAAGCTCTCATTTTTCAGATGGGGCAATCGATATGATTGGTGTACTTCTTGACATGGAAGCATACATGGGAATGTCCTTTATTGAAGTATTACGAGAATCAATACTTTTCACATCCCCGACTATTTATTATGAGATAACGGGAGGAATGGATCGCCTACCGTATGCATTTCTTCCGCAATTAAAAGAAGATATTTTGTTCCATCAAAAAATGATGAAAATTTCTCAATATCAATACGGTGTAACAATCCATTGTATTCATCAACAAACTGCGGTACATTCCACGATATCAGGTGATCTTGCTATCGTGACCATTCCATTTTCAGCCTTACGATTTGTAAAAATCGAACCATACGCTTCTTTTTCCTACTATAAGCGAAGGGCCATTCGCGAGCTCAACTATATAGCTTCAACAAAAATTGGAATTGAGTTTAAGAGTAGATTTTGGGAAAAAGAGGGTCAACATGGTGGTAAATCTATAACTGACCTGCCAATTCGATTTACGTATTACCCAAGTTATGGAATTGGTACAAATGGACATGCTGTGATTTTAGCAAGCTATACATGGGCGGATGAGGCACTGACATGGGGCAGCTTACCTGAACGGGAGCGTATCCAATATGCTCTAATGAATTTAGCGGAAATTTATGGACATCAGGTATATTCCAAGTTCGTGTCAGGTGTCTCCTTTAACTGGAGTCAGAATCCTTATTCTGTTGGGGCTTTTACTATTTAGCCCCCTAATGAATTTGGACACCTAC
>NZ_KE952923.1 GCF_000466385.1 Aneurinibacillus aneurinilyticus ATCC 12856 | reverse complement strand
AGTAGGTGTCCAAATTCATTAGGGGGCTAAATAGGGAGAGCCACAACATGTTCTACAAATCGAAAATAGAAATATCCAAAATCCTGGGATAGGCGAAATCCTTGTACGTATGATTGCTCGCCCAATCAACCCTTCTGATTTAATACCTATTAAGGGCGCATATTCCCATCGGATTGGTCTGCCTGCCATTCCAGGCTATGAGGGAGTTGGTATTGTCGAAGAAGTAGGCCCTGGCGTCTCCAAATCACTTCTTGGGACACGTGTTTTACCTTTACGAGGCGAAGGTACCTGGCAGGAGCTTGTTAAAACATCAGCCGAATTGGCCGTTCCGATTCCCGGCTTTATTGATGATGATACGGCTGCACAATTATATATCAATCCGATAACAGCATGGCTTACTTGTACAGAAGTGTTGAAACTCCAGCCTGGTGATGACGTGCTTGTCAATGCTTGTGGCTCTTCCATCGGTCGTATTTTTGCGCAATTATCTGCTGTTTTCGGTTTTAGGCTGATTGCTGTAACACGCAATGAGGCTTATACAGAAGATTTGATTGGACTTGGTGCCTCGCACGTAATCAATACCTCAAACACATCGTTGTATCCTGCAGTTATGGAAGTAACGCATGGACGCGGAGTGAAAGCGGCTATTGATTCCATAGGCGGATCAGCAGGTATGGATGCAGCATATTGCGTTCGCCCGAACGGGTTCTTGTTAAGTATCGGGCTCCTGTCAGGAATTCCTATCAGTTGGTCAAAAATTATGGAAACTACCCAAGTAAATGTTAAGATGTTTCATTTGCGGTATTGGAATCAACAAGCTTCTGCACAGACTTGGCAGGCGACATTTCGCCGCGTTATTGAACTAATTTACGACAATCAATTAAAGCTCATGGCGCCTGGCTTGCGGTTTGATCTTTTGGATGTTACGAAAGCAGTTCAGGCGGCTGAAGCCCATGAAAATACGGGTAAAATTCTTTTAACAAGCAAAAATGTATATGGAGGAATACAGTGATGCATCATAAAAATATACGCAATAAAAACAGACAGCTCAAACCAAGCATGTTGACAAAAATCACACTTGTAACTAAAATAGTTACAGAAGAGGGTGAAAGACTTGGTTAATAGTCGTCTCGCTGTCGCTATTCATATTCTTTCTCTAATCGCTGCCAATCCAGGCAAACAAATCACTTCCGATTATATCGCAGGCAGTGTAAATACCAATCCGGTCGTTATCCGACGCATAATGAGCATGCTAAAAAAAGCTGGCATACTAAAAACGCGCGCCGGAGTCGCCGGAACGGCTTTAGCCAGGAACCCTGCCGATATCTCTTTATTAGAGGTGCATAAGGCCGTTCAGGCACAGGATGAATTATTTGCGATTCATGAACAGCCTAATCCTAATTGTCCTATCGGAAAAAACATTCAATCAACACTAGAAGGTGTATTTTTTGATGCCCAAAGAGCGTTAGAAAATGAATTGGCAAACAAATCAGTCGAAGATATCTTACAGCATCTCTTTCCATAGAAGAGATGCGTTTTCACCCCCTACCTGTAACAATTTTTGTTACAAATAATAAAATTGGAGGTACAAACGATGAACATCGGAATTATCGGAGCAAGCGGTAAAGCAGGAAGCCTAATTATGAAAGAAGCTGTTGAAAGAGGCCACAATGTAACAGCTATCGTAAGAAATGCTGCTAAAATTACGGATAATAAGGTAGCTGTACTAGAAAAAGACATTTTTGATATAACTTCAGATGACCTCAAAGCATTCGATGTAGTAGTTAATGCTTTCGGAGCGCCTCCAGGACAAGAGCATCTTCATGTTGAAGCCGGAAATGTACTCATCGACGCTCTTAAAAATGCCCCTGAAACAAGACTCATCGTCGTAGGCGGTGCAGGAAGTTTATTTGTAGATGAGGCAAAAACTACACAAGTATTCAATACACCTGATTTTCCTAAAGAATATCTTCCAACAGCTAAGAACCAGGGGAAAAACCTGGATATTTTACAGCAAACAGATTCTATTACATGGACATTTGTCAGTCCTTCTGCATTTTTTGATCCGCAAGGAAAAAGAACAGGCTCTTATCAAACAGGTAAAGACCAGTTGCTCGTGAATTCTAAAGGACAAAGCTATGTAAGTTATGCGGACTATGCTATTGCCATTCTGGATGAAATCGAAAAGCCACAGCATTTGAACGAACGATTCACGGTTGTATCAGAGTCTGAATAAATCGATAGGCAACATCTCAATATAAACAGCAAAAGGCTGGCTCATAACCTGTTGAGCCAGCCCTTTTAATAAAACCTAATTCGGCATTACTTCTTATATACAGTCTCTCCACCTACTACCGTGGTAAGCACTGTAATATCTTTCAATTGTTCTTCTGGACATTTCATCGGATCTCTATCAATTACTATAAAATCAGCCAACTTTCCAGCCTCTAAAGAGCCTTTTAGCTTTTCTTCAAAGCTCCCTTCCGCGGCCCAAATAGTAAAGGCTTGTAAGGCTTCCTCTCTTGTCATCTTCTCCTCCGGATACCAGCCTCCCTCCGGGTTTCCGTCACGATCCATACGTGTAACAGCGGCATACAGTCCATGGAAGGGATTCACCAATTCGACCGGGGCATCTGAGCCTCCAATGATATGAGACCCGGCATCGATTGTCTTACGCCAAGCATAGGCGTATTTAATTCTTTCAGGTCCAACCCGATCCTCGGCCATATTTTTGTCAGATGTCGCATGTACAGGCTGCATAGAAGGCATAATACCAAGTTCAGCAATACGTTTAATTTCGTCGGCGTTTGCTATTTGGAAATGTTCGATTCTCCATCGATGATCTTCTAGTGGACTCTCCTTTAATACTTTTTCATATGTGTTAATCGCTTGAAGAATAGCACCATCACCGATTGCATGAGTAGCCACCTGCCAGCCATGCTCGCGCGCTTC
Source organism: Aneurinibacillus aneurinilyticus ATCC 12856 (assembly GCF_000466385.1). Lineage (GTDB taxonomy): Bacteria > Bacillota > Bacilli > Aneurinibacillales > Aneurinibacillaceae > Aneurinibacillus > Aneurinibacillus aneurinilyticus. Next base: position 5,536 of record NZ_KE952923.1, on the reverse strand, counting down.
TTTAACTAAGCGATATAATTCTTCATCTGTAAATCGATAGTTTCCTTTATGGCCCGGACGATCATAATAGCTCTCCAGAAGGGCTGCACTCCGGGAACCTAGAGAGCCGTCACCAATAAGTTTTACGGATCTAACCGTGAAACGATCTCCATACAAGCCGATTTCCGGTCCCTTCTTATAATAATAAGCGAGACTTTCTCCCGTTTCTCCACCTGTACCATTGGCAACCATAACATTTAATCTAGCTTTTAAACTGCCTTTCTTATACAAGCTTTTCATATCTTCTATATAGCTCAGATGGGAACCGGCATCTGTTGCACTTGTAATCCCGTTGGAAAATAGTTCTTCCTGGGCTTTCAAAAGACCTTCCTGTATACGTTCCGAGGTATAAGAAGGGATTTTGGATGTAACGGGTTCTTGAGCTGTATCAATTAGCATGCCGGTCGGTTCTCCGCTACCGTTTCGAATGATCTCTCCGCCTTGAGGATCAGGAGTGCCTTTGGTTATACCACCGATTTCAAGAGCCTTGGAGTTAACCCAAGCAGAATGTCCATCCACTCTCTTTAGTAAAACGGGGTTGTTCGGTGCAATCGCATCAAGCTCCTCTTTTGTTGGGAATTTCTTATCTGGCCAAAGCTCGTGATTCCAGCCACGACCTAGAATCCACTCTCCCGGTTGACGGTGAGTAGTTTCTTCCTTAACCAGTTTCAGTATCTCTTCCTTTGGCTTATTAAAACCGTCAATTTCAATTAAATTAAGCGCAAGCCCCGGAAAATGCAGGTGTCCATCATTTAACCCTGGAATTACACTTTTTCCTTCTAAACCAATAACCTTCGTGCTCGGTCCTATGTATTTCTCGGCTCGCTCTTTATTACCAACATAGATAAATTTCTGATCTTTGATGACCATAGCGTCAGCTTTGGAAAATTTGGCATCCACTGTATAAATATTGCCATTCAATCAGAATCATTCGCAACTTACGGTCCGTACCTGCACGTAATGCCACTTTCGTTTCTGTCTCAGTACTCAGGAAAGAAAGCAGGAACAGTCTGTCTGACTCATTCCCGCTTTCATTTCTTATTACTGGAATTACCAAATAAGTTACTTTTGCGCAGCCAGCAGCACCTTTTCCGTTGCTCCCAACTTAATCGTATACTCGGTTGGTATCCATTGCCCGGTATTTTCGTCATGGCCCTGTAGGATAAACCTTGGATTCGCCTTCTCCATTTCAGAAGCGGCTATGGCAGAAACTTTGCCGATTTTTCCACCTTTTGCCCGGTTAATAATTAAGATAAGCTCAGTATCTGGAAATTCGGTCATCATTTCATAATCTCCGTTGCTGTCACCAGCCACAAACAAAGGACCGTATCCTCTTTTGTCAGCGATTTCTTTTTGGATAACTTCCGTCTTTCCGTGATTTACAGTAAGAGGCCAATCTGTCCGTAATGCAGGAAGATACGTATCCCCATTTTTTTGGAGCCTTATCCCGATAACGTTTTCCTTCGGCAGGTTATAGCCATACTTGGGATTCGTCGCAAAAACCTCGACAACTTCTTTCATAGAAGCGGATACGACATATACATCAATTCCATTCTTTCTGAATGTATGCATCAAATTTGCAATTTCAGGCGTAAGCCTCAGTCCACCTGTATAGGAGACACTTACCGTTCCAGCTTCACCTGCCATAGATTCCGGGCTTGCCAGCTTGATCTCAGCGAGAGCCTGGCCCAAATTATAATCGTTCGAAGCTTCCGTAAGCTGCTGAACTTCTTCTGTCGTCATATTTGCAAAAAAGTAGAGAACCCATGGATATCCTACACTTGTGTCATATGTACCGTTAATCGCCTCATATAAAAAGTACAATTTTGTTTTAAAATCCTTAAACTGATCGCTAGCTTGTACCGTCTCCAATGATTGCGTACCGTTGAGCCCTTTATAATGACTGTAGAGATATTCATAATCTCGACGCAAGTCTTTACTAATTGCAGCAAGCGTAATTCGCTCGCCTTTTACGTTTGTATACTCCCCCGAAAAAGCGCCTTCCGGAACATTGTTTTTAATAACCTTGGTAAATTCCTCCGGTGTTAGCTTAAAAGCAAGATGATCCATCATGTAAATAAACAAAGCTTCTTCCGTATCATTCATAATACTCGTATTATCCCAGTCAAATATAACATAAGGTTTCCTGTCAGAATTATATGCAGGGCTTTTTATTCCGTACTTGTCTATCAAATTTTGCACAACAGTATAATTTTTTGGTGCCCATTTCCCTGGGTCCAGTATTTGAACTGCTGCCGCATCAGTATGTACCTTAGAGTCGACCAAGATCGGTGATTGCATGTTAGCTGCAAGAACGCTGCTTACCGGTATGGAAAGAAGGAACGTGCCTACTACAGCACCTGCAATTATTTTTTTCATTTGTTTTCCTTTATAAACCATCAGTTATTGTCCCCTCTCATTTTGAATTGTTGGATACACAATGTTGCTGGATAATGCTTACACTTATCCCCCCTGTTCTAAGCACGCCAAAAAGCGCCTAAACTGTACACTCGTACAGATTGATAGGCGCCTTTGCCATTCATATGCACTTATGAACTTTATAATAATATAAATATTATAAATATTCAATATAATATTATGAGATTCTTTGTTGAACTAACAAATATATTAATTTATGGGTACTTGCATGCTCTCATTATTCATCAGTACATCAAAATATCGCACCTGGAGCATCTCAATTGCTTCGTGTGCGAAATGGATGGCCTGCTCGGCTGTTTCCATCTTAAGCAGGGCAATTAATAGACGATTCATCGCTACATTATCTGTGAATATCTGTTTTTTCTTCAGCATCACTCGCTCGAATAGGAAAATAACGAAAAAAACAGCACTCGATTCCACCTCCTGCTTGACCGCCATATTAGCAAGCGTCTCTTTCACCATCGGAAAATCCGTTAATCGCTTGCCGAATGCATTACGTTTATAAGCATATTTTTTCGTTTCAAGAAAAGCTCGCTGCATAATTCCAATAGATGCTATTGCATTACACACACGAGATAAGCTCAACGTTTCCATCATATAATAGAATCCCTTAGTCGGATCCCCCCTGACGCTCTGTCAGGAATGTTGCACCTTCAAACAGTTCGGTTTCCCCAGTAGAAACGACATGCGGCAAAAATCTTTGTTTTACCTCCTCATCTGCATACCGGTCCAGCAGATATGCAGTTGCTATCGTTAATGTAACGGGACAGTAAAAACCTGGTTCTGCCTGTATTCTTCATTCACCCACACTTCCGAGATGTCATCACCAAACCTATCATATTTAATCAGTCTGGGCTGCCCCTCCCGATCGGTATGCATAGCTCGGCGATCAATATCTGTCCCGCAGCGTTCGCCGAATTCATCCAGCTCCTGCTCTGCCCCATGCATACAATTCATCATCCAGGTACTGCTTTAAAATAAACGCCAGATTTGGATCTTCTCGAAATACATTCATGTTTATACACCCCTTTTCGCTTCAGCTGTTTGACACAGTACATTTTTAAGAATTTTTCCCGTTGTGTTCCGCGGCAATTGCGGAAGCACTTCATATAACTTCGGAATCTTGTAATTAGCTAGCTTCCCCTTTAGGAAACGCCTACATTCTTGTTTGATATCCTGCACTTCAGCCGCGAGCACAATAAAGGCTTTGACTGTTTCTCCCCATTCCGGATGAGGAACACCGACAACAGCTGCTTCTGCAATAGCCGGATGCGTAAGCAACGCATCTTCAATTTCTTTCGGAAAAACATTGACACCACCTGAGATAATCATGTCTTTCTTCCGGTTGACAATCCATACGTATCCATCCTCATCAAACCGTGCCATATCCCCTGTATAGAGCCAACCATCACGAATGGCTGCAGCAGTCAAAGGTTCATCCTTGTAATATCCTTTCATCGTGCCTTCACCATACAAAATAATCTCCCCTATCTCGCCCATCGCTACATCTCGTCCCTGTGCATCTACAATGCGCAATTCGCAATTCAGGGCCGCCCGGCTTCCAATACTGCCTGCTTTGTTCGCATGTTCTTCCGCCTTCAGCAGCGTACCGCTCGGTCCCGCTTCCGTCAATCCATACACGCATACAAGATTTCGGGCCCCAAATGCCTGGTGAATCGTCTTCACTTCTTGTGGACTTAGCGGTGCTCCGCCGTATATCCAATATTCCACTGCTGATATATCATACTCAGCAATTCTCGGATGCTTTGCAGTAAACAAATAAGCCACAGGCGCTCCAAAAAAGTGGGTAATCTTCTCCGTAGTCGTCATCTCCAGCAGCAGCTCCGGAGTAAAGGTTGCGGACAGCACATGTGTCGCTCCTACATACATGCCAGATACGAAAAACAAATGCAGAGGTGCAGAATGGCTTAGCGGCATCATATGAAGAATTCGGCTTTCCGGTTTCATTGTCATCTCGATGCACATCATTATTGCTACCGTCAATATGCTGCGGTACGTAAATACAACACCCTTTGGATGGCCGGTAGTACCTGACGTATAAAGAATGGTTGCCTCATCGTCTTCTCTCATCTCACATACGATTTCCTCCAGGACAGGCCTGGATACTAACGTTTCAAGCAAAAACCACCCTGCTGCCGCCTCTCCGGTTTTAATGCTCAAAATTTTTGTGGGCAAACCTAGACTTTCTACCGTAGAAAAAAGCGAATGATGGACTACAATGGCTTTCGCATCGCTGTGATCGAGAATGGAGCCGATTTCTGTACCTGCTAGTCTGGCATTCACCGGCACAATGACTGCGCCTAAACGTAGCACCGCAACGTATGTGTACAGAAATTCTTTCGTATTGGGCATAAACAATACAACTTTATCCCCCTGCATAACTCCTAACTCACGCAAGCCGGAAGCAAGTGCATGTACATTTCGGTCAAATGCCTGATAGGTTATTCTATTAGCTCCATCTACAATAGCTTCATGATTCGGATATTTGCGTGCATTTCTTGCCAAAAGCTCGGAAATGTTCATTCTTTTCCCACCTTTTGCTGTATTGTTTTGTGGAAGTTATCATACAAAAATTGAATTTCATTCCGCAAAGCTAGCAGTTCTTCGATTCGTTCATCAATTTCCTTCAGTTTTTGCTTACCGTACTCCATCGTTTTTTCCAACTGCATTTTTCCACTTGGATCGGTGTCAAACAGTCCGATCATCTCCTTAATTTCAGCAAGCGAAGTCTTACTCTGTCTTTTTTCACATACACTCGCTGTCCACTCACGCTCCGTTGCGGATTCAAAATACCAAGTTCCTCATAATAACGAATCGTACGCGTGCTTACATTGAATTCCTGTGCTAATTCCGAAATGTTGTACGATTTCACATCCACCACCCTCATCCAAATATTCAAACTATTATGATTATATCATTAACGTTAACGTTACCGTAAACTTCAAGCAAAAAAAATGAGCAGCGAGCCTTTTTAGGTTCACTGCTCATTTTTATATATGACTGCAAGGGTGTTGATTATCCAGTATGATCCAGAATG
>NZ_KE952922.1 GCF_000466385.1 Aneurinibacillus aneurinilyticus ATCC 12856 | reverse complement strand
TTTCTTCCACCTTATGGATAATCAACAGGCGTGTCTTTCCTTATTAAACAAAAAGGCTCCATACTACAAATAGTAAATTTATGGTGAATATTGTCGGGAATAGTGGAATAAACTCGACATTTGATGAAAAAAGTAAGTTTTACGGAGTTAAATATTTATTATAATGGAAAAATGATATAATAATTGAGATTATATACCTTTTCTTCAAATAATCATCTAATTTGCATAAAATAGATTTTTGCTAAGTAGTTACCAAAAAAATATGGTTCCTTTTGAATTGGGGAGTATATTTAAGAGTGAAAACTGTCTTAGAGGGTTTCTCATTTCAGAAGTTGCTATAAAAATCTTGTAAATAGGAGTGATAGTGTGTTTAAGAAATTTTTTGGTTTGTTGCTAGGTTTTGTGTTAACAGTGGGTCTTATGCTAACAGGAGGGGTTTCTTATGCACAAGAAAACGAAAACCCATTAGAAAGTCCAGCGTCATACGCTAAATATTTAGAGAATTACGATAAATATGAAGCGCTTAGACTTGGTGTTGATCCGAAATATGCAGATGAAGCCGAACAAGATGCAAAAAAAGTTTTGATACAATTTAAAAAATTGTCTATTGAAGAACAGGAAAAATTAGTAGAAGCTATGCAAAACCCAGCTATGATAGAAAATTCATTTGCTAATGCCGAAGTAAAAGAGGAAAGTCCTCAAAATGCATCTCTTCTGGCAAACGATAAATTTGTAGAGCATGATTTTACAATGACTCTTGTAGGAATTGATTGGACCATTTACCATGTCGAAGGAAGATATGAGTATAATTCAAGTGGTGCTACAAAAGCACTTGGAGGACAAGCATTTGTAAAGAGAAATTTTAATCCATTTGTTCAAACAAATAAGCAAAGTCAGGACTTTTATGTTTCAGGTGGAAAGTTTAAAGGGATAGGAGTTTTCGATTATAAAATCGGACCAATAAAAGATGTTATAAATATACAAATTGGTACTGCATATGTACAAGTTATGGGAGATCAAAATGGAAAAATTGACTTAAGCAGCAAAGGTTGGACAGAGTAAGTGTATTAAAATACTTAATCAAAAATAAAAGGGGCTATCCAGAAAGTCAGTGAAAGCTGACTGCTGGACGCCCCGTTTTTGTTGAATGTT
>NZ_KE952921.1 GCF_000466385.1 Aneurinibacillus aneurinilyticus ATCC 12856 | reverse complement strand
ATTAATAAAATTCCATAAAAGTAATTAATATACTGTATACATACAAAATTCTACTACGAAAGGCTGGTCAATAAAACAGCGCCACACGTGTTGAATAATTAAATCCTAATTTCTCATTTATATCACGAAGAGATTAGGATTTTTCGTTTTGGGGGTATTTGTTGCTCCTAGCTTGATGGCGATAGGGTTTTCTCCACACTCTGAGCCGTTCCAGTTAGAACGGCTTTTTTTGTATCATATATGCTATTCAAACATCATTTTGTATTCTAAAAAATCCGGGGTAGTCACGCTAGACATTGTAAGCTCACCTTTAGTGTTAAAAAGGACCATAATCGCATCTTTTTCAGGGGGTGTAGACATAAAGCAAGCTCCACATGGTGTATCCTTTCCTATCATCTTTTCTTTTAGAAAATTTCCCTATCATTCCTCATTTTAACGAAGGAACCTTTCTTGTATCTGTCTACACCCTTACATTATCCTTACATGAAAGGACTCAGCCTAGAAAAAAGAGAACGATTATGAAATAAATAGCAAGTTGATATAACAAGATAAATAAAAATCTATTTTATTTTGAAGACACATTTGCGAAGTCAGGTAGTTACATAAATAATTTTATGCTATTAAACAAAAACCGATTCCCTAACATACAGGAGATCGGTTTTTTCTACGTAGGAAATCGCTTATCTTATAAAATCCGTATTTTTGATGCTATTTCTTAGAACGAACAATGTTATGGAAATAAAAGTAAACCTATGACCAAATTTTACACGTATCCCGGCTGAATCCCCCATACAGGCTCGGTATCAAATGACTGCTGCAAAAGCAACGAAAACAGAGTTTTAAATCCCAACTCTGTCAAATGTAATGGGCAATTCATTTAACGCTCTAAACCCAATCAATTTTCGCCATTGCGGTTCAGGAGCAGCTAATTTAAGGTTGTCTGCCCGGTCAAGGAGTGTTTGTATCGCAAGCTGTGCCTCTAAACGGGCCAACGGGGCACCTAAACAAAAATGTGCACCATATCCAAATGCCAGATGGTGATTCGGATTCCTCGTTATATCAAGTAAATGAGCATTCTTGAATTTTCTCGGATCCCGATTGGCTGCTCCCAAAAGAATATATATTTGATCGCCTTTTTTTATGGTCGTTTGCTTGATTTCGATATCCTCCGAAGCTATACGTGCGGTCATTTGTGTTGGGCTCTCATAACGTAAAAACTCTTCGACTGCGCTTTCAATAAGCCATGGTTTCCCCTTTAACTCCATCAGCTGGCGAGGATGATTCAGTAAGGCAAGGATCGAATTGCTGATAAGATTGACCGTCGTTTCATGACCGGCAATAACAAGTAAGATACATGTTGCCAGTATTTCCTCGTCTGTTAATCTGTCGCCCTGCTGTTCCTCATTGATTAACTGATTGATAAGACCCTCTTCCGGGCTGCGTTTGCATTTTTTAATTAGCTCTTTAAAATAGTCCTGTAAGACGATAATCATGATATTCCCGTTGATTAATGCCTTTCTCGAGCGGGTAAAATCAATGGTTGGGATTAAGCTTGCCGCCCATTCTCTAAACTGATATTGCTCTTCTTGGGGTATCCCTAGTATTTTTGCGATAATCAGACTGGCTAAAGGAAAAGCAAAATCTGAAACCACATCCATTGTTTTTTTATTTTGAACCTGTTGCAGCAAATCGTTTACCGTTTTTTGGATGTAAGGACGATAGCTTTCCACAATTCTTGGGGTAAATACATTACTTACAAGCAAACGTAAACGCTTATGGTCAGGTTCATTTTTAAAAAGAAGCATGTTATTCTGGATATTTTTTAGCTGTTCATATTTTTTTGATGTCTCAGGCAAGGGGATGCGATTTTTAAAACGGGTATCTTTAAGAATGGTTAGCGCTTCTTCATATCCTGTCACGTACCATCCCGGATATTTGAATAGTGTTCCCCAATGGAGCGGATGCTGAGAACGAAGCATATCATAGAAGGGATAAGGATTTTGCATAAACTCAGGAGAAGTAAATGAAAACGGCATGGTTTGATTTACATCATGTATCATATTAGCCTCCTATCGTACAATCGCAATTGTTTTTACCTTTCTGCGGTTAAGCTGGCTTTAACTACTAAGCCCAATACTTCGGGAAATTAGTAGCTCGCTTTTTCAAATCATATCCTTCATCTTTGTTAACTTAATTACAAATTTATATTAACAACTTGATAACTCAACTTTGCCTGCCTATAAAGCCCTATTCTTGGAATAACCTTATATAGCACCAGCATCCCCCATCGTGGTAGCAAAATTAGATGGCTGAAACTCACAATATCACTCCGATTTCCCTACCAACCTGGACTATTTTTTCAATGGCCCAATCTAACTCGTTTCGCTGATGTGTGGCCATGACCGTAAAACGAATCCTCGCTTGCTGTTCAGGGACCGTAGGCGGACGTACAGCTACGGCAGCAATCCCTTCCTCCTGCAAGCGTTGGCTAAACCGCACCGTTTGTTCATTGGATCCGATGATAAGAGGAATAATTTGCGTTTCACTTTCATCCATACGAAAACCAAATCTGGATAAAGACGTACGAAAATACTCGCTATGATTGAATAATTTTTCACGGCGTCCCTGTTCCGTTTGCACAATTTGCATCGCCGAACAAATCGATCCCAGAATAAAAGGAGGCAATCCTGTTGTATAGATGAAACTTCGCATTTTATTAACAAGAAAATCGATCAGCCATTGACTTCCTACCACATACGCTCCATAACAGCCCAAAGCTTTGCTAAATGTCCCCATCTGGATGTCCACTTTATCCTGAAGTCCCAAATGATGGGTAAGGCCTTCTCCCCTATAGCCAAAAATTCCGCTGCTATGGGCTTCATCCACCATTAAAATTGCGTGATAACGATCTTTTAACTCCACCAAACCTTCCAACGGCGCAACATCTCCATCCATACTAAAAACAGTATCAGTCACGATTAATTTACGTTTATGCGGATCAGCGCCTTTCAAGAGGGCTTCCAAATGGTTAAGATCCCGATGAAAATACCGCTTATGTTCAGCACGGCTTAAAAGGATGCCGTCTACGATACTAGCATGATTGAATTTATCACTAAAAACGATTCCGTTTCGGCCCATCAATGCGGAGATTATTCCAACATTGGCAGTGTATCCGCTACCTAGGATCAGTCCTGCCTCCGTTCCCTTCCACTGCTTTAAGGTGGATTCAGCTTCATCATAGGCAGGATGGTTTCCCACAATTAACCGTGATGCCGCTGCCCCGCCCCCGTACCGCTCAGCCGCTACCATTCCTGCTTTGATTATCCGCTCATCACCTGCTAAACCTAAATAATTATTGGATGACAAGTTTAATAGTTTTCGATCATCCATGTGAAGCCAGGTTGACTGTCCACCATCTGCCTTAACTAAACTTCTTTTTTGTAAAATTTGTTGAAGGTGGGTTAATTCGTCTATGATTTCTTCTTTCCAATATTTTCTTATTGAATCCACTTATTTATCTACCTCGCTTTTTAGTAGATTATGGCTCTAGCATGCTGTCAAGTTTGGAGCATATTCGATCATTAGTAACATATGGTTGACCGTACCCATCAGCTCACTCCTAATCCTCTTTTTATTGTTAACATTAAACTATGATTTGGTTAACAATATGAAATTAGGTTAACACACAAAAAAAATTCTGACAACTATGAGTCAACATCCTCATTTCTCTAGTTCTGCATTTTTGCTTTCCATTGATATGGAGGACGATCTTTATTAATAATTCCCTGTACATCACCTGCTGATTTTAAATTCTTTGCCGTATTCTAAAAAACTACTAATACGCACATTCATCATGACATCCCCCCAAGTTATAAGAATTAATTTAAAGTTGAGTAGAAAGTGTTCCTGTGTGAAAAATTCTCCAAAAGAAATGTCCCTTTATTTCATTTTAAATCGTTATATGTAATACATAAACGTCAGGGAGGTGAAACGATGACTTTAATGGAAGAATGGATTTTACAAATCGTTGAAAAGGGAGAAAACGAAGCATTCACCAACATCATCGAAACTTTTCAAAAACCGATTTTTATGTATCGCTATCGTTTACTGGGAAATCGGCAAGAAGCGGAAGATGCAACACAAGATATTTTTTTAAAACGTATCAAAAATTAGAGCAGTATAAACCGGTCTGTTCATTTTCATCATGGATTTACAAAATAGCTTACAATCATTGTTTAGATTTATCCAGGAAACGGAAAACCTACCAAAGAATCAAACGTTTATTTACTTTTAATCCTGTAACCGAAAGCATTGAGCAAACGTTCGAAAAGCAACTATTCAGTGAGTCACTTACATATGCTCTATCAAAATTGTCCTTACAGGAACGAAACCTATTGATTTTACGAATATTCGAGGAGAAGACGTTTGATGAAATAGGGCTTATTTTTGGAAAAAGTACAGTAGCAGTAAAAAAACAATATGAACGAACTAAAAACAAAGTAAAAAAGCAGATAAATGAAAGTGAGGCGAAAGAACATGAAGAATGTGCAACTCTCTCTTGATGAGCAAGAAATTAAAAACCATGAACTTAATTTTGTACAGGAAAAAGTCGATGTGAAGAATCAGGTGATGAAAAGAATTAATCAAGAACGTTATAAAAAGAAACCCGTATGGTATAGAAAAACAGCCCCCATCGCTGTTGTAGGTTCGCTGTTGCTGTTTACTTCTATTACTGTTTACGCGGGTTCGCAATTAATGGAAATTAAAGATGAAAAAGGTAAGATAGTCATGAAAACTCAAGAAGAAGTAAAATCAAAAAAACAAACGGAAATCTGGGAAGCACAAGATAAAATCTACGACAGTTCGAAAATAATAGAGAACGTGAACTACCCACCACTTAAAACCTGACGATTTT
>NZ_KE952920.1:51378-85458 GCF_000466385.1 Aneurinibacillus aneurinilyticus ATCC 12856 | reverse complement strand
ATTAGGTGGATAAGAAAGGAGCATGAGAATGAACTGGAATATGCGTATGCAGGAAGTGCTAGAACGTACAGCAGGCTACGATATGAGCTTGATGGATGCTGAACAGAACGAAGCCTATCAACATCGTCTGGAACTGAATCGAATCGAACTGGAGTTGAAAGAGGCAAAGAAGGAAGCCAAGGAATATGAAGAGTTGGCTGAAGCATACAGGGCAATCGGTGAAGAGAAAGGCTATCAGGCAGCATGGTCTTATCACAAGTTGAACTTACAACGCTATCACGAACTATCACATTATCTTGCAAAGAAAAAAGCTGCTGAGTGCGGGAACACTCTAACAGCTTCATAAGAAAATACCAGTTACAAACAGCATAACACACGAACGTGTGTACAGCAAGCCTGTCTCGGGCCTGCTGCCAGGACTGCGGGGGACAACTCTCGACCAATCTCGCGGTTCTGGCAGCACTTCCAAGAAGTGCAATACATACAAAAGTGAGGTGAAGAGAATGAGATACAAAGTAAAAATGGATAATCAGCAATAAAAAATGACCTGTTGCGAGCAGGTCATCTGAATCAAAAATTTTCTTATCTTTACTCTATCACAATCTAACCTTGAATTTCAAATAGGAGGAATTATATTATGCCAGTTCAAATCATCGTCAACGGGGAAAACGCTACGCAAGCTATTCAGGAATTTGCTATTTTATCCGCAGCTTTTAAGGGACAGGTTGTATCAGCATCAACATCAGTATCTGAAGAACCAAAGGCCGAAGAACTAAATTCTGAGGCATCAGTACCAGCATCTGAAGAACCGAAACCACACCAGCGCAGAACGAACACAACGTCTAAGAAAGATGAGACACCGAAAGAGGCGCCTGCTACTACACAACCCGAGCCAGAAGAAAGCCAAGACAGCGACAAAGCTGAGGCTGTACCTGATGTTGTGGAACTTAGGGCAAAAGCAAAGGAGAAAGGCAGCACAGCTGAAGGAAAAAAAGCCATCAAAGCACTTCTAGATAAGTTCGGAAGCAAATCCATATCTGATGTGCCAGAGGAGAAACGGGCGGCCTTCCTTGCTGCACTGGAAGAGATATGATACAGCAGGCACACGCTGAACGCGCTCACGCCTTACTAGGGGCATCCAAAGCGGAACAGTGGATTAATTGCCCCCCTAGTGCGCGGCTACAGGAGAACATTCCAGACAAGCGTAGTGAATACGCGGATGAAGGAACAGCTGCACATGAGCTTTCAGAAATCAAGCTACGTCGGCGCTTGCTTCCTTGTAATTCCAAAGAGCGTAAAGCTTTAGACGACAAACTAGAGCAGTTTAAGGCTAATAAGTTTTACGGTCCTGAGATGGAAAATGCAGTTCAGGAATACGTGGAGCTGGTACAAGAGCGATTCATGGAAGCTAAGGCGAGATCCATAGACGCTGTTTTACTACTAGAGGAGCGCTTGGATTTCACAGAGTGGGTGCCAGAGGGATATGGCACAGGAGATGTGGTGCTTATTGCAGACGGCGTACTAGAAGTTATTGACCTTAAGTACGGCAAGGGTGTACCTGTCAGCGCTGAAGGAAACCCACAGATTCGACTATACGCCCTCGGTGCCTGGTGGGGTTACAACTATCTTTATTCTATCAATGAGGTTCGCATGACAATCGTTCAACCTCGTCTGGACAATGTTAGTACGGCTTCACTGGTACTAGATGACTTGCTAGAGTGGGCAGAATCTGTTGTCAAACCTGCTGCCGAGCTCGCATTCGCTGGGAAAGGAGATTTCAAGGCTGGGGGTCATTGCCGCTGGTGCAAGGTTAAAGGCAACTGTCGGGCTCGTGCTGAGGCTAATATGAGAGCCTTGGCCCATGAATTCAAAGACCCTGCGTTGCTCTCAAATGAGGAAATCGGCCCTATCCTGTTCATCGCTGAACAGCTTAAAGCGTGGGCAAAAGACGTAGAGGATTACGCTTATGGACAAGCCTTATCCGGCAATTGCATTCCACAATGGAAGCTTGTAGAGGGCCGGAGCAATCGGGTGATTACGGATAAGGGTGCAGCAAAAGCAGCGCTAGAAGCTGCTGAACTGGAGCCAGAGAAGTACCTGAAACCGCAAGAGCTGCTTAGCATCGGTGAGTTAGAAAAGCGAATTGGTAAGAAAGAATTTAATGCAATGCTGGGCGATCTAATCATAAAGCCACCGGGTAAGCCGGTTCTTGTTCCAGAAACGGACAAACGCCCAGAACTAAATAGTTTGGAAAAAGATTTTGAAAACATTGATATGGAGGTCTGATCTATGGGTGATATTGCAGACTACCATATCAATCAAATGACTTCAGGGAAATGGTCATCTGGTTCTTATAAAAATAATTCAAAGGAGAATGAACACATGGCAATCGATAACAACACAACAAAGGTAATCACTGGAAAGGTTAGACTCTCATACGTGCATATTTTTGAACCAGCTTCTATTGATGGGGAAGACGCGAAATACAGCACAGCGATCTTAATTCCAAAATCGGACAAGGAGACGTTACGCAAGATTAAAACTGCTGTTGATGCTGCTAAGGAATTGGGCAAGAGCAAGTGGGGCGGCAAGGTTCCGGCTAACTGCAAAACGCCGTTACGTGATGGAGATGAAGAGCGCCCAGATGATGAAGCTTACGCGGGCCACTACTTCCTGAATGCAACAAGCAAAAACAAACCAGGTATCGCCAAGCCAATCGGCAAAGGGCCTGACGGCAAGACGAAATTCCAAGAGATCACAGACACTACGGAAGTGTACAGCGGCTGCTATGCCAAAGTTAGCATAAACTTCTATCCGTTTGATGCGAAAGGCAATCGCGGGGTTGCGGCTGGTCTCAATAATGTGGTGAAAGTACAAGACGGTGAGTTCTTGGGTGGTAGATCGAGCGTCGATGATGAGTTTGCTGATGTGGATTTTGATGATGATGTCGATTACGAGGAAGAAGATTTTCTGAATTAATCAATGAGAACGGGGATTCTGAGGAGTCCCCTTTTCTATCAAGACAGTTAGGAGGTTTTTGGGTTTGAAAGTATGGCTGGTTAGTGTGACAGAACGTGACGAGTGCTACAACGAGGAAGACCAGGTAAAAAAATTCGATTCGGAAGAGGACACACTTAGTTATCTCGGAGGTGTGGCAGTAGGCGATTATAAACGAACGATTGTTAATAGCATCCATAGCGTTGACCTTGGTGCACATCCAGTGAGGGTCAAAAAATTAGGGCTTGTGCTTGAGGATTTCAAAATGAAATTGCGTGAAGAGAAATGACGCCGATACTGCAAATTGACCTTGAGACGTACAGTAGTGTTGATCTAACCAAATCGGGTGTATATCGATATGTCGAAGCACCTGACTTCGAAATTCTACTATTCGCCTATGCCTACGACGATGAGGATGTGCAAGTAGTAGACCTTACGGCTTTTGAAGACCTACCAGGGCAAGTACTGCATGATCTGACAGACCCGAACGTGGTGAAAACGGCGTACAATGCGAACTTCGAGCGCACATCTATTGCCAAACACTTTGGTATTTACTGCGATCCTCTCCAGTGGCGTTGTACAGCGGTCCATGCTCTCGCATTGGGATTGCCTGGATACCTAGAAGGCGTCGCAGGAGTACTGAAGCTGGAGGCACAAAAGGATACGAAAGGTAAAAACCTGATTAAGTATTTCTCTGTTCCATGCAAACCGACAAAGGCTAACGGTGGAAGGACGCGCAACTACCCACATCACGACATGGAGAAATGGGAGGAGTACAAAGCCTACAACCGACAGGACGTAGTTGTAGAAAGGGAAGTCCGTCGCAAGTTGGAACGGTTCCCTGTGCCAGCTCATGAATGGCATTTATGGGCGCTTGATCAACGGATTAATGATAGAGGGGTTCGACTTGATCCGGTTTTGTTCCAGCAAGCTATTGCCTGCGACAAACAATACGAAGCAAGGCTAGTACAGGAAGCGCGTGATTTAACAGGATTAGAAAATCCGAACAGCCTTACTCAACTTAAAGGGTGGTTATCTGATAGAGGGCTTGAAACGCCCGATGGATTGTCTAAAACGCATATGCCTGTGCTTTTGGATGCTGCCCCTGATGATGAAACGCGCCGAGTACTGGAACTACGGCAAGAGATGAGTAAGACAAGTGTGGATAAATATAATGCGATGTCTCGCAGTATGTGTGCTGATGAGAGGGTTAGAGGTCTTCTACAGTTCTGCGGGGCGAACCGTACTTGGCGTTGGGCAGGTCGTCTAGTCCAGGTACAGAACTTGCCACAGAACAAGGTTGATGATTTGACCCTCGCACGGGAAACGTTACGAAGTGGAGATTTTGAGTTACTGGAAATGTTGTTCGGGCCTCCACCGTTTGTGCTAAGTCAGCTCATTCGCACAGCGTTTATTCCATCTGAAGGGCACAGGTTTATTGTATCAGATTTCTCCGCTATTGAAGCTAGGGTAATTGCGTGGCTGGCAGATGAGTACTGGGTACTCGATGTATTTCGGGGTCATGGCAAGATATATGAGGCCACAGCGGCTCAGATGTTCAAAGTGCCATTTGAAACAATTACGAAAGGTCACGCCAACTATGAGCTACGGGCAAAAGGTAAAGTAGCCACATTGGCGTGTGGATACCAAGGCGGCCCTAATGCGCTAATAGCCATGGGCGCCTTGAGAAGCGGCATAGCAGAGGAGGAACTGCCTAGACTGGTAAAACAATGGCGAAAGGCCAATCCGAATATCGTTAAGTTGTGGTACGCCGCAGAAGAAGCGGCAGTGACAGCGGTACGGGAAAAAACGACGGTAAAGCTAGCACACGGAGTACAGTACCGCTATGAGGCGGGTGTGCTGTTCGCTGATTTACCGAGTGGCCGGAGCTTGGCATATGTTAACCCGAGGATTAAACCAGACCCGAATTTTGACAAAGACGGCCTAGTGTTTGATGGTATGGATCAAGTCAAAAAGAAATGGATGTCGCACCGCACATATGGCGGTCGATTGGTAGAGAACTTGGTACAAGCTATAGCGCGTGACTGTTTGGCAGAGAGCTTAATGCGCTTAGATGCAGAGGGATACGAGACTGTTATGCACGTACACGATGAAGTAGTGCTAGATGTACCGATAGGAAAAGGCTCTTTAGAACATGTAACGGCAGTAATGGGAAACCCGATCAGTTGGGCTCCTGGGCTTCCCTTATCTGCGGCAGGGTTTGAATGTGACTTTTATCAGAAGGATTGATAGTAGATCAAATTTGATAACACAAAATGTGGTGAAAATTTAATTATGAGCTATCGGGGACATTGCAATCCCGGCTGTGTAACTCACTCCCAAAGCCCATTTTGTTTCAAGCGCTGAAGAAGTGAGAAGGCTCATTTTTTCTTTCTTACCGTTGTTTTTCATAGGCGTTTCCCCCTTGTTTTGAGTTGTCGTTAGTAGAAGACTAATAAATCTTAGAATCACTAAAGCAACAAAGAGGGCTAAGAAAATGAGTAATATCCACAAGCCCTGGCTAAACGCCAGCGGGGCAGATAGCCCCGATAACTCACAATTCATTTTATTCTAGCAAATAATCTTCGAATTTACAAATTTATGCAACGGGTATATACGCCCATTTTGGACAAATAGGAGGAATAATCAATGCAAGCTGAAGCAATTGCAAAACTACAATCTGAAATATCCGGCAGTGATAATCCAGCGGTACAAGCGATCGGTCAATTCTTATTGCAGCACTTAGAACAAAATCCAGAGGACGCTAGTAGCATCCTTAAGACGGACAAAACGATTATAAAAAGCCTTGAAGCAATGCGGAAAGTCGCTGAAAAGAAAAAAGTTGGGAATATGGCGGTGTTGTCTGATAGTGAAGGGTTCGCAATTGTGCTGAACTATTTCAAAAATGAGGAGTCCGCTGCAACAGATCCCAAAAAACAGAAGAATCAAACCGCAGAAGCTTCAGCGAAAAAAGATACAGCTAAACAAATGGAGCCAGTCAAAGAGGATACTACTGAATCAGAAGAAATCGACTTTGACTTTGATGCATTACTGGAATAGGGGGCGTAATCATGTCAAAGGATACTAATTTTCAAGATATCTTTGCTCATTTTCCTAAACAGGTTAGTCAAGGCATTGTCGACTTTGCTAGGGATGTTGCCCTTCTTCAAAGTCGATACATCTTTACACGTCGCGTAAAAAGTCTCCAGTACGCCTATTGCACGCATTGTCGTAAAGAATATCTGCGTGGGCCGGGCACGGATTACCCCCTTTACCTTCGCCATAATGAAATTAAGAAATGCCCTAAATGCCAGTCGGTATGCACAGTCAAGGCAAGCGGGAGAGGCCGGAAATATTTGAGTGACGACGCCTACTTTGTTTACTACGAAAAGTCGGTTATCGACCCTAATGCTATTGTGGCTTGGGGCTTGTACGTAGAACGAGATTACAGTGGTAACTATTACAAAACGGAAACGAAGTTTCGAACAGTAGCGATGTACCTCTTTCAACCTGGAAAAAGCATGATGCTTTATCAAAGTTACTGGGAGGATAAGTGGACCAAGAGAAAAGCGGTACGCTCGGAGTTTAACAATAGCATGAAAAATAAAAGTTGCTATCTTTCGATGGAGAGCGTTGAGTCTGCTGTTCAAGGAACACCATTTCAATATAGTACATGGGAGAAGTACACCAATCAATCTGCTGATCTCGTACGGTTTTTCGATTTAGCTGCAAAATACCCATGTGTAGAATATCTCACTAAGTTAGGGTTACGTGGCTTGATTGAAGCGAAGCTGCTCGATTATCAAACATATGGTGTCGTGAACTGGAGAGGAAAGACTCTTGAGAAGGTACTCCGGATGTCAAAGAGCCAGATTAAAGAGTTACGTACATCAAATATAAAAATAGACCCTCTTGTACTTCACAGTTACCACTTTTACAGGAAGCATGGGCTATCGTTGTCGTTTCAAGAGGCGCATCTATTACGGGGCCTTTCAACTGGCTACTATTTGTCTGAAGCAATGAAGTTGTCCGCTTATGCACCCTTTACTCGGATTGTTCGATACATTCTAAAACAATTACGAAGAGAAGATGTTCGAAGAGGAGGCGTTAGGGGGCATTTCTGGGAGGACTCAACAGTTTTAATCACTTGGCGCGATTATATCAGGGACTGCCAGGAGCTAGGAATGGACTTAGAACAGGAGCATATTTTATTCCCGAATAATCTGTATGCTGCTCATCAGAAAACTATTAAAAAAGTGAAGTTTAAGCAAGACAAGGAGCTTAACCTCCAAATTCAAGCACGGCTTAAATCCTTAAAGAAATACAATTTCGAAGCCAACGGCTTCATACTGCGACCAGCTACAGATACGGCTGAACTAATTCAAGAGGGGAACGAACTTAGCCATTGCGTTGGAGGATATGCAAAGTCCTACGCAAACGGAGAAACGAATATCTTATTGCTTCGGAAAGCGTCAGAGCCGGATAAGCCTTTTTACACCATGGAGGTTCGTAATGGGCACATTACACAGTGTCGAGGGTTAAAAAATTGTTCTCCAACGGATGAGGTTAAAGCGTTTATCGACTTATTTACTGTAAAGAAACTACTAACTAAGAAGCAGACTAGGGTGGCGCAACCAGCGTAAGGAAGTGATCCAATGAACGACATTGAACTTGATATCAGTTTCGGCAAACATCGCGCTGATACGAACTGGAAACCTGAATACCTCACGTGGGAAGAGTTTGTGGACAAGCTCCGCAAGGTCCGGCGAACGAATGAAACCATGGCGCAGTATGACAAGATGCACAATATCGGACGCGGGAAAATCAAGGATGGTCCTGCATTCGTTGGTGGCCTTGTCCGAGGTGGTCGACGTAAGAAAGAAAACATCGATACTCGCAGTCTAATCACACTGGACGTAGACCACGCAGATAGTGAGTTCATGTTTACTTTAGAGCTTGTACTGGGGGGGACGGCTTATGCCGTCTACTCCACACACAGCCATCGACCGAATAAACCGAAATACCGATTGATTATGCCTGTTGATCGCGTAATGAGCCCGGATGAGTATGCTGCTGTGAGCCGTAAGTTAGCGGAGCAGATAGGTATGGACTACTTTGATAAGACCACATTCGATGTACATCGGCTTATGTATCTACCGAGCTGTAGCAAAGATGCGGAACCTGTATTGAACGTTTACGAAGGTGAACCTGTATGTGTAGATGCAGTGCTAGATGAGTACGAAGACTGGCAGGATCCTCTACAGTGGCCACGGCATAAGGGCGACAAGCTTCAGCGTAAAACGGCTGAGCGTATGGAAGACCCAAGAGCCAAGGAGGGTGTAGTGGGGGCGTTCTGCCGCTGCTACTCTATCAGTGAAGCGATAGCGACGTTTCTGTCAGATGTATATGAGCCGATAGATGATAGCCTAACACGATATACGCATATCGGTTCAACGAGTCACGGTGGATTAGTGGTCTATGATGAAGACACGTTTGCCTACTCGCATCATGAGAGTGATCCTTGTAGCGGAAGAGAAGTGAATGCCTTTGACCTGGTACGGTTGCATAAGTTCGGTAAACTGGATGACCGGGCTAGTGAAAGAACAAACATTACGAAATTACCAAGCTATACAGCCATGCTGGCATTCGCTACTCAGGACGTAAAAGTGAAGCGTGAAAGGCTCGCAGAGCTGTCAGAGGACTTTGCAGATATGGACGTATCTGAGGGTGAAGGAGAAGACCCAGACATTGACTGGATAAGCAAACTAAAAGTGAACGAAAAGACAGGATTCCCACTGTCAACAGCCAGGAATGCAGAAATCATCCTTAGTAATGGCCCCTTTAAGGGTGTGTTGGCATATGACGCTTTCGGCAATACAGAAGTCATCCGGAAGCCGTTGCCATGGAGAGATCGAGAGTACAAACATGAAGATTATGAGCCGTGGCTTGGTGCAGATGATAGGCGACTGGAACACTGGCTTGGTAAGACGTATGAGTTTAAATCTTCAGCCATTATCAAGAATGCCTTTACGGAAGTGGCCCACGCTAACAAGTTTCATCCTATTATCGAATACCTGGAAGCGCAGGAGTGGGATGGCGTAGAGCGCTTGGACTCTTTATGCATTCATTACCTTGGGGCTGAAGATTCAGCTTATGTTCGAGAAGTGACCCGGAAAATGCTTGTAGCTGCGGTAAAACGTCTTTATGAACCTGGCTGCAAATTTGATTATATGCTGGTTTTGGTTGGCCCCCAAGGTGCCGGCAAAAGTACGATTATTCAAATGTTGGCACAGCGGTGGTTTAGTGATTCGCTTAAAACCTTTGACACCAAAGAGGCGGGCGAACACCTCCAATCAGCTTGGATTTTCGAATTTGGTGAGCTGGCAGGTATGTCTAAGACAGAGGTAGACGAAATCAAGCAGTTTATTACCAAGCGTTCAGATAAATACCGGGTAGCCTATGACCGTGTGATTACGGATTTTCCGCGTAAATGCGTATTTTTCGGAACTACGAATAACTGGGACTTTCTAAAGGACCCTACGGGAAACCGTCGTTTTTGGCCTGTTACGGTTGACCCTACTAAACGGACAAAGAATATGTTTACAGAGCTTTCAGAGTATGAAATAGGCCAGATATGGGCTGAAGCATTACAAGCTTATCGCAACGGTGAAGGTTTAACACTATCGCCAGAGGTAGATAAAGATGCCGCACGTATCCAAGGTCTGCATATGGAAGAAGATCCACGTGTAGGGCTAATTCAAGAATGGCTTGATATGCCTATAGAGGATGAATGGGGCGAAGAGTCCGAGGGAGGACAATTACGAAATCGGGTGTGTGCCTCACAAATATGGGTTGAATGTTTCCATAACAAAGCAGGCTCTATACGGCCATGGGAGGCAAGGGAGATTGTTAGTATCCTTCGACGCATACCGGGGTGGAAAGAGCGAAAAGGAAGAGCCCGCGTACCAGGTTATGGGTTGCAAACCGTGTTCGATAGGGTGTAACAGACCAGCTGATATTTACTGAACATTATCTGATACATCTGATACACCTAATGTTACAGATGTATCAGAGAGGTAACATATAAAAATTGAGTATCTGATACATAGAAAACCTAGTCATATCAATAGGTTAAGCGTTCTTGTATCAGATGTAACAGTAAATTCTTTATTAAAGATAAAAGTAGTGGAGCATAGGAAGTGGGAAATAGTCCTAAATAATAACCCCTATGCTGCGCACGATTTATGCACATATACGCGGGAGAGTGAACATCTGAACAGGAGGGTTTTATACATGCAACATTATAAAGATTGGATTTGTCGATGGATAGATGAAGGGTCACCGGTAGGCAATCTTGCTAGACGGATTTCCGCAGATGATGAATTCCCTCTCGGGGGGCATAAAGCTGCCCTGTTGGCACGAATAAAGGCCATCGAGGCATCTGAGGGGGAAATACTTGCTTTCAAATATACCTGGAAGATGTATGAGGATGACGCATTTAAAAAGCCAAGTGAGTCGACTTTGGAGAAAAAACTTGTTTTAGAGGTTGAAAAGCGCGGGGGGATTTGTTGGAAATTCACATCACCTGGGACTACCGGTGTCCCTGATCGAGTAGTTATGGCTCCGTGGGGAAGGGTTGCTTTTGTAGAAATGAAAGCACCTGGTAAGAAGTTAAGGGCCCTGCAACGAAAACGAGCCGATCAAATTTTGGATTTAGGTGTCCCGTTCTACTGCCTAAGTTCAAATCAGGATATTTTGTCATTTCTACAGGAGATGTTTGATAGTGAAATATAAACCACACCAATACCAGGAGTATGCTACACAACAGATTCTAGATACGAATTATATAGCCCTCTTGCTAGATATGGGCTTAGGGAAAACAGTTTCTACGCTGACCGCGATTGACCTGTTACTGAATGATTACTTTGACGCAAGTCGAGTATTAGTAATTGCACCTCTTCGAGTAGCAGATGATACATGGGCAAGGGAAGTTGAGAAGTGGGACCATCTACAACATTTACGAATTAGTAAAGTACTTGGGAGTGCGATTCAACGCCGAAAAGCGTTAAAAGCTGATGCGGATATCTATGTGATTAATAGGGAAAACGTTGAGTGGTTAGTGGGTGAGCTGGGTACCAAATGGGATTTTGAGACTGTCGTAATTGATGAGCTTAGTAGTTTTAAAAACCCAAAATCCAAACGTTTCCGAGCGTTGCGGCGAGTGCGGCCGATGATGAAACGCCTAATCGGTTTAACTGGGACACCTGCACCAAATAGCCTTATGGATTTGTGGCCACAAATTTATCTGTTGGACCAAGGGGAGCGATTAGGCAAAACAATCACCAGTTTTCGTGATCGATATTTTGTCCCTGGAGAGCGTAGCGGGCATATTGTCTACAAATGGCATGAGAAGAAGGAAGCCGAACAGAGAATTTACGACGCAATCAGCGACATTGTTGTAAGTATGAAGGCTGATGATTGGCTGGAGCTCCCGGAACGGATTGATCGCATCGTACAAATTCGGCTGTCTGATAAAGCGAGGGATTTGTATAGAAAACTAGAACGGGACTTGCTTCTACCTTATCAGGATGCAGATGTCGTTGCTACCACAGCAGCTGTCTTGAGCAACAAGCTTTTGCAAATGGCTTCAGGTGCAGTTTATGACGAGGAAAAAGGAATTAAGTTAATCCATGATGCAAAGCTGGACGCACTAGAGGATATCATCGAGGCAGCACAAGGAAAGCCTGTGATGGTGTTTTATAACTTCAAGCATAGTTTAGCCCGTATCCAAGAACGATTCCCACAAGCCCGAATTTTACGAAAGGGTAAAGACGGGAACCAGGATATAGTTGATTGGAACAATGACCAAATACCACTTCTGCTATTACACCCGAAAAGTGCCGGACATGGCCTGAATCTTCAGGAGTCGAGCTGCCAGACTGTTGTATGGTTTGACCAGATATGGAGCTTAGAAGAGGACCAACAGGCAAATGCCAGGGTACACCGACAAGGCCAAACACGACGAATTGTAGTCATGCGGTTAGTAGCTGAGGATACGATGGATGAAGAGGCTGTAATTGCACTGGAACGAAAAGCAGATGGACAAGAAGCACTAATGCAAGCAGTAAAAGCGAGAATAGAGAGGGTGAGAGTAGTATGATAAACGCAGCGATCACACCAAGGGTTGAACAGCTTGTTATTACACAGTTATCAAGCTATCAAGATATTGTCAATCGGCTTCGTGTCCTCCAGACATACAGTGTTGGGAATGGTATTACTGTGAGCCGATTGAGTGAAGACGATCACCTACAGGATCTTCATCGGAAGCTACGTGGAATGCCAAGGTATATGTATTTGACTATGAAAGAACAGAAGCTAGAGCAAACAGTGAATACCTACTTGCTTAATCACTCGCACCCAACAGGGATCCGAGCGCAACTTAAAGTCATACAAGAATGCAGGCCTGTAAATAAAGAAGACGAGAAATCCCTACAAGAAGTGATACAGAAGATTTCAAGAGTGGTGGAAGCCCGAGCAGGGCGGCGAGATGATCTTGCGGAGGTATTAGAACGTGTGGCCAAGTTTCAGGACCTTCAGGCAGAAAAAGATCAAATTGATAAAGTACTGGAGGTGATGAAAGAGCAGTATGCACATTTTGCCGATCTGCTGAGACTCCACTATATCGAAAAGAAGTCGTGGAAAGAGATCACTATGATAATGGGTATTTCTAAAAGTGTTTTTTACCGATGGAGGCCGCGAGCGCTTGAGAAATATGCACATTTAGCAGGGTGGGAATAAAGTGGGAAAAAGGTGGGAAAAAAACGGGAAAACATTGGGAACAAAAACGCTTTTTTCCGTGATAATATGGTAGCATGGGGCAAGTTAAAAAGAGACGGAGAAGAACGAGAATATAAATACTGAGTAGTTTCTCAGAATAACGGCAAAATGCGCGGTCGGATGAAAAGTTCACTCGGCTTTTTATTTTGCTTTAGAAGCGGCACTATAGTAGGTGCTAGAAGATAAGCGAAGAGGCGTTCCGGAAGAGCGGTCTTTTTTATTGCAGGAAAATATCTCCTTTTGTCGAATGGTATTAGGCAGAAAGGGGGATTATATATGTTGAAACATAAATGTCCGAAATGCGATGAATGCGGGAAAGAGTTAACGGATTGGTCAGGAAATATCATGGTAGAGGGTAAAAGTTATCATGATAAAATAGATGACTTTTTAATCTGGTGTAAGGAATGTACAGTTAGACTGGACCGCACAGGAGAAGGGAACAAGTTTCATAATCTTTGGGAGTTGTCCTGGCTTAAGAAAGACTACTTTAGTTTAGAGGAAGAACTCTTCGAAGAAGTAAAAGAAGGGCAAAATCGTTGGTCACTTGATGCACTTAAGAAAATCAATCAACTTGGAAGAATGGTGTATGAACAATAAAGCAAGCGACAAAGCATCCTTAGGGGGTGCTTTTTATTTTGCCTCGGAGGTGGGTGGTGATGTAGATGGCAAAAGGAAGATGGCAAGAGTGGATAACGCCAGAAGGACTAACACTATTAGAAGGCTGGGCGCGTGACGGGCTCACAGATGAGCAGATAGCTAAAAACATTGGTATTAGCCGTCAAACGCTTTACGATTGGAAAAAGCGCTATCCCGACATTTCTTACACCTTAAAAAAGGGAAAGGAAGTTGTTGACATTGAGGTTGAGAATGCGTTGCTAAAGCGTGCGTTAGGTTACAAATACGTAGAAGTAACGAAAGAGCGAATGCCTAAAAAAGATGAATTCGGCAACATTATGGAGGATGAAGAAGGGAATTGGATATTTGAAATGGTCCCGATTAAGGAGGTTGTGAAAGAAGTCCAACCAGATACTACAGCTCAAATCTTCTGGTTGAAGAATCGTAGGCCGGATAAATGGCGTGATAAGCAAGAGGTTGAGCAATCAGGCGACCTGCAAATTAATATCAATGTACGGGGTTCGAAAGATGAACATCGACGTAACGATTAATCAAGCGTATTTGCCGTTTCTACAAGATAATACACGCTATCAGCTTTTCTTCGGTGGCTCATCATCGGGGAAATCCTTCTTTCTCTCACAACGTACTGTCTTGGATGTCCTAGAAGGTCATAGGAATTACTTGATTGTCAGGAATGTCATGAACACCATTAAGCGTTCTGTGTTCAATGAGATTACAAAAGCGATTCTTGCGATGGGATTAAGACCATACTTCGATATCAACAAGTCTGACCTAGTTATCACTTGTCTATTGAATAACAAGCAAATCCTTTTCTGTGGCTTGGATGACCCAGAGAAAATCAAATCGGTAACACCCATCGATGGCGTTATCACAGATGTTTGGGTAGAAGAAGCTACTGAGACAAAGTATGAAGCTGTTAAACAATTGGACAAGCGTCTGCGTGGTCGTTCTGTCGTACCTAAGCGTTTGATTCTCTCGTTTAACCCTGTGCTACAGGACCATTGGATTTATAGGCAATACTTCAGCGGCTGGCAGGATGATAAGAACTTCTATCGAGATGAAAAAGTCATTATTCTTAAAACAACGTACAAGGACAACGACTTTCTGGAAGAGGATGACCGCCGCGCACTGGAGGAAGAAACAGACAAGTATTATTACGAGGTTTATACGCTTGGAAATTGGGGCGTGCTTGGGAATGTCATCTTCAAGAATTGGGAAGTACAGGACCTGTCAGAAATCCGGCAAACGTTCGACCGATTCAACAATGGTCTGGATTTCGGTTTCTCCGACGATCCGAATGCGCTGGCACACATGCATTATGACCGCAAGCGCAAAACGCTTTATATTCTGGACGAGCTGTACATGACGGAGCTGACCAATGACCTGTTGGCTGAAGAAGTAAAGAAAATTATTGATAGGCAAGTAGTAACCTGTGATTCATCAGAGCCAAAATCTATCAAGGAGCTTTGTCAATTTGGTGTACGGGCCATTCCAGCTAAGAAAGGACCAGATAGTGTGAATTTCGGTATCGACTGGCTAAAACGGCAGAAGATCATCATTGATGTGCGTTGCGTGAATGCTAAGCTAGAGTTCCAAAAGTACAAGTGGAAAGAGGACAAATACGGCAATGTGTTGCCCGTTCCAGTGGATAAGGACAATCACTTGATTGATGCTATCCGGTATGGCTGTGAGGACTTGATGACACAGAATACCATCAAAGCAAACGACGGCTTCAAACGCCATCGTATCAAGATTTAAGAGGAGGTGAAATCATGCTGTTTTTGGATTTACAGGGAACAGAAGTCAGTCCGATGCTCATTAAGATGCTGATTGATAAACACCGACCAAAAAGAATGAAAATGTTAGAAGCATACCAGCGCTATAAAGCCAAACAAGTGCCGATTATGACACGTAAGCTCGGTGAGCTGGAAGATACAAAAATCAATAATAAAATCAACGTGGACACCTATTCCCTAATCATTGACCAGAAGGTCGGGTACATGATGGGGAAGCCGGTGTCTTTTTCGTATAACACGGATGAAGAGAATGGCAACGAGGCAATACGAGAGCGGGCGATGGCGGAAATTGACGACTTTATGCGGCGCAACTCGTTCCATGATGTGGCTGTGAGAACATGCCTGATGGCGTCAATCTGCTCTTATGGTGCTTTGCTGATGTATGTATGTCCTGAAGGTAAAGAACGGGCAAAAAGCGTACTACCGTTTGATGTCGCGTTTATCTCGCCAGATGGGGAGAAGGTTACACATGCACTACGCTATTACACAATTAACAGGTTCATAGACGGCCAGATTAAGGCTGTGGAGCGCGCGGAGTTTTACGATGACCGTTTTATCTACCTCTATGAGAAAGACGCGAATTCAGGCGAGTACATTCTTTTAGGGGAGCCAAAAGAGCATTTGTTTGATTACGTACCATTACTTTGTTTCCCGAATAACGATGAGTGGCAGGGGGATGCACAGAACGCCCTAGAATTAATCGATGCATATGATCGCACTGTCAGCGATGTAAATAGCGAGATTGAGCAATTTCGACTCGCTTATTTGCTTATCACGGGCGCTAGGTTGGAAGACGATGCACTTGAAAAGCTGAAGCAGACGGGTGTACTAGAATTGCCAGATGGAAACAGCGTAAACGCCCAGTTCCTAACAAAAGAGATGGCAACCGAGTTTATAGAGAAGCACTTGGACCGCTTGGAAGAGGACTTATGGAACGTAGTAGGCGGAATTAACTTCAAAGACAGGTATTTTGGCGGCAATCATACAGGCCCTGCACTGCGCTATAAACTGCAAAACTTAGAAAACAAGGCATCAACTACAGAGGCCAAGATGAAAAAAGGCTTCAGGGAAATGTTCCAGGTGTTAGCATCGGCGTGGAGAAAGAAAAATATCATGCTTGATTATCTTGACGTTGATATGACGTTTAGTCGGACCTTTCCAAAACATATCCTGGACGAGGCGCAAGCAAATTCGATGCTTGTCGGTACGATTTCAGATAGAACACGCATCGCGCAGCTATCTTTTATTGAAAACCCAGATGATGAGCTGTGGCTGATGCAACAGGAAAGGGAAGAGAAAGCGAAACGGATGCAAGACGATTATCAATTTCCTGAATAAGCTCTTTTGGTAATTGGAGGGATTCTATGAGTTTGGCTGATAAGGTAAAAAGCATATGCGAATCTGGTGAATTAACACATGACTTTGTTATTGGGTTAGCTGAGGAAATGGACGGCATTGCAAGGGTCGCAAAGATTGGTTTAGAGAGCGATTCTGCTTTTCATAAATGGTGTGCATTGAAATCAATATATGACGCAGTGATACAACATGAGTGACGAGAAAGTAACCCTGCCGTCCTCGGAATACTGGAACAAACGTATGGAGGAAATCACAGGCGCTGATATCAAGCGAACAACGGCCACTGAAAGAAAAATCTTTCGGGCTTATCGTAAGTCTAAGCGTGAGATCGAAAGGGAAATTACGGCGTTTGTGGCCCGATATGGTAGCGAGAATGGCATGACATACCAGCAGGCCCTTGTGTACCTCAACAAAAACGAGTTCAAGCAATGGCGCATGGATATCAAAGAATATATTGAGCGCATTGAGAAGACAGGTGACAAACTTCTGTTGCTTGAATTAAACACCTTGTCAGCACGTGCCCGGGTGACTCGCATGGAACAGCTCATGGCACAAATCAACGTACAGTTTGCTGAACTGAAGCAGGAGCAGGAAGAAATCTTTGAGGAGCACCTAGAAGAGAGTGCTGACGACTCCTACTATCAGACGACATTCGCCGTACAACAGGGGCTAGGGATGGCAACAACGGTCACTGTTTTGAATAAACAGGCCGTACAGACCATTCTAGAAACGCCGTGGAGCGGTGCCAATTATTCAAAACGTATCTGGCAGGATCGACAACGACTTACACAGGTACTTGAGGAAGAAATAACGCAGGCTTTTATTCAAGGCAAAGATATCCGGCAGACCTCAAAGGCTGTCGCTGAGCGCATGGAAACCAGTTATGCCAATGCAGTGCGCTTGGTACGCACAGAAAGCTCCTACGTGGCAAATCAGGCGTCTATGAAGGCGTATGAGGAGGCAGGCATACAGAAATACCAGTTCCTTGCCACGCTGGACAGGAAGACAAGCAAGGCGTGTCAAAAAATGGACAACCAGGTGTTTGACCTTGCTGACAAGCAGATAGGTGTGAATTGCCCGCCGTTGCATCCTTTCTGCCGCAGCACGACAATCCCGTACTTTGAAAGCACGAAGGGGCTACGCTTGGCGCGAGATGCGAGAGGTAAACCGATCCGCATTCCTGCTGATATAAATTATGAGCAATGGAAGAAACAATATTTGCCGAAGTTGGCCGCTTGATGAGAGGGAGGGGTGAAATGATGTTGCCGGATAAAATTAAGATTGTTGGTGTTGATTATACAGTCGAAAAGGCAGAGGAATTAAATAACGATCCTGGTGATATGGGTGAGTGCATTTATCAAAAAGCCCTGATACGGATTAAATCAAATATGTCAATGGATAAACAACATCAGACATTTATCCATGAAATGCTACATGCTTGTATTGAAGAAGCTGGATTCGAAGAACAAGACGAGGATTTTGTTAACCGTGTCAGTATCATTTTGCATCAAGTTTTAAAAGATAATGATTTTGCTTGGTTAAAGTCCGAATAGGGCTTTTTTTATTTTGCCCTGCCACACGGCATAAAACTGGGCTATTTATTTTGCACTCATAGGCGCGAACTGTGAGGGCACAGGGAGGAATAAACAGTGAATCTTGAAGAGATCAAAAAGTTCTTGGAAGAGAACAAGGATAATGCAGATGTTAAATCATTTGTGAGTGGATTTGTGACGGTCGATGCAGTTAGTAGTTATCTTGAGTCGAAGGAAGGTAAAAAGCTGATGCAGCCTAAACTTGATCAGCACTTCACAAAGAGCCTGGAAACATGGAAGGCTAACAATTTGGAAGAGCTGATCGAGGCAGAGGTCAATAAACGTAACCCTCAAAAAACAGAGGAGCAAAAACGCATTGAAAAGCTTGAGAAGCAGCTTGAACAAGAAAAGAAAGACCGTCAGCGCGAGGCTTTACGTAATAAGGCTTTGTCTGTTGCTTCCGAAAAGGGTCTGCCTTCTGAAGTGATTGATCATTTTCTTGGTGACGATGAAGATGTGACGCTTGAAAACATCGGTAAGCTAGAAACGGCGTTTAACACCTATGTTGACAAGAGGGTTGAGGAGAAGTTTAAAGCAAATGGCCGTCATCCAGAAGGCGGAATTCCCGGGGCGGCCAGTAGTAATGTTCAAAGCCTTGCCGAACTGGCAGCGCAAAATAGTATTCGATAGGAGAGTGTAAAAGATGGCATTAAAAGATAACGTATTGTTGATGGATGCAAAGACAGGTACGATTCCAGCAGAGCAAGGAACACTTGTTATGAAAGAATTCATGAGTGGTTCTGCTGTCATGCAGCTTGCGAAGTATGAAGAAATGACAAAGCCAGTTAAAGAGTTTACTTATCTAGCTTCCGGTGTGGGTGCTTACTGGGTGGATGAAGGAAATAAGATTCCAGTGAGCAAGCCAACCTGGTTAAAAGCCAAAATCGAGGCGAAAAAACTAGGTGTAATTATTCCGGCTACAAAAGAATTTTTGAAATGGACAGTTCCGGCTTTCTTTAATCAAATGCGTCCGGCTATTGCTGAAGCGTTCTACACAAAATTTGACCAGGCGACGCTATTCGGTAATGATTCGCCGTATGCTGCTGGGCAAAGCATCTGGGAAAACATCGTAGCATCTGGCAACAAGCTAGAGGAAAATTCTACAGGTAAGGGCCTTGGTGAAGAGTCCTCTAATATTATCGCTATGGTTGAAGATGGCGACGGAGATCCCAATGGCTTTATTACAACTCGACGTTTTAAGCAAGCGATGCGTAACGCGGTGGATGCGAAGGGCAACTCTCTTTTCACTGATAAGACAAAGGCCGCACCCTCCACTCTACATGGTTTGCCAGTGGGCTATGTAAATGGTAAGTCGTGGGATTATACAAAAGCCCGCTTGATTACAGGTGACTGGGATTATGCGCGTTATGGTATTTTACAAGATATCGAGTATGAGATTGCTACAGAGGCAACGCTTGATATTCTTGGTGAAGATGGACAACCAATTAACCTTTTCCAACGGGATATGTTTGCACTACGCGCAACAATGCATGTAGCGTTTATGACGTTGAAAGAGGATGCGTTCGCTGCCTTAACACCAAAACCAGCTACACCGTAAGGAGGAGGAAACCTTGAAAGAAGCAAAAACACTAAAAGTTAAGAATGCAGATGGACGAGAGTTCGAAGTCACGGAAAAAGCGTATGAGCTGGTGTATAAAGGGTTGGGCTTTAAGCTGGTAACAGAACGTAAGACAACTAAAAAAGAAATGGGAGAATAGGGAGCGCTCAAGAGGGTGCTCTCTTCTCTTTTGAGGAGGAAAAGTCATGGATAGACTGGCAACCGTCAAAATGTTGGCTGGTATCCCAGAAGACGACACCACTTATGATGCCAAACTGAACTATTGGTTATCAGCCACTGAACAGGAAATGCTGGCCTATACGAATCGGACAGAGTTTCCTGAAGGTCTTGAATCAGCACTTATTGACCATGTTGTGTTGCTCTATCGTAGGGACAAGACAAATACACCGTCAGACACACAGAATGCCCCTGTGAAGAGTGTTACGGAAGGAAATACCACTATTACCTATGGTGACGCTCCTGTGCCGGGATACACCCTTATAGGCGGCAGTTTGATTTCTGTATTGGATCGCTTTGTTGTTCGGGTGGTGCGTGTTCGATGACTCCAGCGGATATCTTGGCAACCAGGTACACCCACAGGATGGATATAAGAGGATGGGTGGAGTATGAGAAGCCAAACGGGGCAACAGACCACAGGGAAGATACAAAGGCTACAGCAGTGCCTTGTAGGCTGTCTGTGAGTGTGTCAAGAAATACGAACCAAACTGATAGCACGAATGATATTGTTTACGACAGCCTCATATTATGCCGTCCTGAAGTTGACGTACAGGCCGGGGATATTATCACTGTGGTGCTAGAGAATGGATGGGTTCGGGAGTTTACAGCTGGAGAGCCATTCCCTTATCCGTCACACCTAGAAATCCCTGTAACGCGAAAGGATGTGTCCTAATGGGGTTCGAGTTCAAAGGATTGGATTTATTCGAGCATCAGGTACTACAACGTATGATCAGGGAGATGCCCAGGGCGGTTGAGAAGAAGCTTACGGAGCTGGCCTTTAAGTATTTGGCTTCTGTGAAGCTTCTGACACCGGTTGCTGAAAAAAACGGTGGTACTTTACGTGATAGTATCCGGGTTGACGGTGTAAAACGAGTAGGCGACGAGTTCGTTGTCGTTGTCGGAACCAATGTCCATTACGCTCCTCACATTGAGTACGGTCACCGCATCAAGAACAAAGCGGGTAAATATGTTGGCTTTGTAGAGGGCTTTCATATGTTTGAAATCCCTCTTAAGCAAATGGAAGAGTGGATTGACGACGATTTGCGAAACTGGTTGAAGGACTTTACGAAGAGGCGTACATGAGGCTATCCGAACTATCTGACGCCGTGCTTTTGAAACTGAAAAAGGACTTCCCGACAATAAAACATCGTTATGACGAAGAAGTAAAGCAGGGTATGAAGTTTCCCTGCTTTTTTGTATACCTGGTCCCTATCGTCGATTCGAACGAGACAGAACATCGAAGATATCAGCGTGTCACTGTGAAAATCATCTACATGACGGAGAAGCATACAAACGCGGAGTACCTAAGTATGACAGACGACTTGAACGATGCTTTCGGCCTGAATTTCCCCGTCGGTCAGCGTGTGCTGAGTATCTTTGACAAGACTACACGGACAATAGACGATGCATTACATTTTTCGTTCGATGTGAGTGCATATAGCCTGGTATTTGAAGACGATTATTTCACTCGATACGACATGATGAAGGAACTACATTTGAATCTTATGAATCTTAGTAAGGAGGGATAGCAGTGGGACTACCCAAAATTGAGATTGTATTTAGAACGCTGGCTGTCAGTGCAATTACACGCTCTATGCGTGGTATTGTAGCTCTTATTGTCCGTGACACGAAAACGGAAATGAAAATATACAAAGGCATCGAAGAGGTCAAGGATACCGACTTTAATGCGGCTAACATCAAGCGTGTAAAAGAGGCGTTTTATGGCACACCATCAAGGGTGATTGTTGTGCCGATTGGAGCTGACGCCCCTGTATCCGATGCATTGACAATATTGAAGGGTATGTACTGGAACTATCTTGCCATGCCGGAAGCGACGGCAGCCGATACAACCGATATCGTGGCGTTTGTTAAAGGCCAACGTACACTCAAGAAGAAAATATTCAAGGCGGTTGTTACGAATGCTACTGGGCCGGACCATGAAGGTATTATCAACTTCACAACTACCGGTATCAAGATGAAAGATGGAACTGAAAAGACAACTGAAGAGTTTACTGTGCGCTTGGCGTCCGTGTTTGCAGGTCTACCGTTTACGCGCTCAGCAACCTACTATGTATTCCCTGATGTTGCTTCTATTGAGGAGATTGACGATCCAGACGAAGCGATTGATAGCGGCCAGCTTATTCTTGTCAACGACGGGAAGAAGGTGAAGATTGGCCGGGCTGTCAATTCGCTTGTCACATTCACGGCAGAGAAGCACCAGGAGTTTTCAAAAATCCGTATTGTCGAGATTCTAGACATGGTACTTGAAGACATCCGGTCCACATTTGAAGATGAATATGTTGGAAAGTATGTGAACTCATATATCAACAAGCTGATGTTTTTCCGAGCAGTCAATGCATATTTTGAAGAGCTTGTAACAGAGAGTGTACTTGAGGCAACAGGAAATAACTCGGCGCAAATTGATGTGCTGGCTCAGAAACGGTACTTAGAATCGAGGGGGAAAGATACAAGTGCAATGTCAGAGGCGGAGATTAAGCAAGCGAATACTGGGAGTAATGTTTTTGGCTCTGGTAGTATATCTGCACTTGACGCTATGGAAGATTTGAAATTTGATATCGCAATATAGAAAGAGGTAGGTGAGATAAATGCCAAGGAAATTAGAGCCAGGAAAAGTGATAAATGGCACCTGGGGCAAAATGTTTTTTAGCGGGATAGAAATTTTTGAATTACAACGTGCTGAAGCTGTTGTAATCCCAGTACGAGATACGCTGAATTTTGTTCAAATGTTGGACGAATATGAAAAGTTGAGTGGGCTGCGAGGTACTGGTTCATTTACTGTATATAAAGTGAATAGCTTTGGAATTAGGGAAATTGTTGAGGCGTGGAAGAAAGGGATAGACCCACACGTCTCTATCGTATTCCAAACAAACGACCCTGATAATGGGGGAGTAGAAACAATTGCCTTAAATGATTGTTGGTTTCAGGATTTTCCTATTGTAAACATAGAGGTGAAAAAATATATTCAACGTGATTTCCGGTTTAACTTTGCACCAAGGTCAGTAGAATTTGAAGATTTAATTGATTAAGGAAGAGGGATAACCTTCTTCCTTTTATTTTTGGAGGGATATAAATGACAGAAGAAAACAAAAACGTAAAGAAACCTGAAATAAAAAAGGCGACTATCAAGGACTTACTACAATTAAAGAAAGAGAAAGAAGTGCATTCGTTAAAGAAAAGTGAAGTTTTCGTTGCCAGTATAGGTGCTTCTGTTACACTTCAGGAGCCGAGCGAGGAACGTGCTAAAGATTATCTTAATGAATGGATGTATGGGGAAGCAAGTTCGGATATCTATGCTCTTAGCGAGCAAAACATGCGCCTGGTCTATGACTGTGTAATTGATCCGAATCTAAGAGACTCCGAGCTGCACAGTGCATACAAAGTGTCCAAACTTAACCCTTTTGAAATTGTAGGTAAGCTCTTTAATGCTATGGAGATTATCGTTTTAGTAAATAAATTGATGGGTATGGCCGGGATTGATTCGAACAGACCTGTAAGACTGGTGGACGATTTAAAAAACTAATTAAAGAGGAAGAGCGCTGGTTCTTCCTCCATTATTACACACAAAAAGGGTTCGCTATAGAGTACCTACGGGGATTAGACGCCTACACAAAGGCTTTCTATCTAGCTTCCATGTATGTGGAAATAGAATCCAAAAAAAAGGAGGGTGAAGAAAACCTTGTCTAGTTTTAGTGTAGAGGCAGTCATTTCTATGAGGGACCACATTACAACTCCAGTTAAAGGGGTTGTAAATTCTTTACGAGATTTAGGCCGTAGAGCTTCCGACACCTCGAAGGAAATTGATAACTTAGGGGAAAGTGCGGAAGACGCTGCGGGAGGCATAGAAGAAGCAGGAGACGAGGCACAAGAGGCTCAAGGTAAGTTCGGCAAGTTACGTTCTATGGTTGGTTTAATGACTGGTCAATTTAGTGTTGCGTCTGCTGCTGCTGTTGGTTTAGGGGCGGCAGTTGTGGCTGGTGCAGCGGCTGGAACGACTGCAATAGCTGGCATGCTTAAAGAAACAGCAAAAGTTGAGTATGCTATATCAAAATTACAAGCCCAGACTGGAATGTCAAAAGCACAAATGGCTGATATACAGGATATTGTTTCTACTGTGTATCGAGGTGGTTTTGGTGAAGATTATGAACAAGTTGCCGAGTCTGTCGCGTTGCTTCGACAACAACTTAAGGGACTATCAAAAGATCGGCAAACGGTAATTACTCAAGGATTGATGACACAGAAAGAGTTATTTGATTTTGATCCTAAAGAAGTCACTCGAACCATAAAAGGGATGACAGCCAATTTTAAGGGCCTCAAGGCCGAAGAAGCATTGGATCTTATTACATTCGGTAAACAAAAAGGGGGCGATTATTATGATGACTTGCTGGACACTTTAAACGAGTATTCTGTTCAGTTTGCTTCATTAGGATTAAATGCTGAGCAGATGATGGGCATCCTTTTAAAAGGGTCTGAAGCAGGCGCTTGGAATATGGATAAGGTAGGCGACTCAGTAAAGGAATTTAACCTTCGAGCGCAAGATGGAAGCAAAACAACAATTGAAGGCTTTGAACTCATTGGTATGAATGCTGACGATATGGCAAAGAAAATTGCCGGTGGTGGAAAGGGGGCTGAGCAAGCATTCTTTGCTACTATTTCAGCATTAGCAGCTATGAAGGACCCTGTAAAGCAAAATACTGCTGGTGTAGCACTGTTTGGTACCCAGTGGGAAGACATGCGTAAGAAAGTTATATCCGCTATGATAGAAGGGCGTGATGGCCTAGAAGAATGGAGAGGGTCAACTAAAAAGGCTAGCGATGAATTACAAGATAATCTTATTAAAAAAATTACGCAATTAAAACGGGAGTTTATTGGCGCCTTTACAGATGGATCTGAACCACTTAATGAATCACTGACTAAATTGGTAGATAATATAAAAACAAAGATGCCTAGTATTAAAAAAGCTATTGCAGAAGTATTTGAACCATTCAAGAACGAAAAGCTATCATTTGGTGATCAGTTTGAACAGGCTATAGGCATTGCTACAAAAAAATTCGACGCCTATATGAAAGGGGAAGGCGGGGATGAATTACGAAAGGTAGCTGTTACCACAGCAAAGATAGGAACTGAAATTGGAATCGAAACAGGAAAAGCTGTACTTTCTGGGGCTATTTCTGCCATTAAAGAGGACCCCATTGCATCAGTGCTAGCTGGTGTTTTACTAGGATTAGCATTTCCAGGGGGGCCTGTAATAAAGGCAGCCGTGGCTGCCGGAACAGCGATTGTTCTTGCACTTTCTGGGGAAATTGAAAAAGGGTTAGAGGAATCAAAAAAACGACAAGAAGCTATATTAAAAGATCAGTACGAACAATGGCAAAGAATAGATAAATTAAAAGATGAAACACCTAACGATCAACCTATGTATAAAAATCCCACCACTATAAAACCGCGTGAGGTTTCAGCGTGGGAATCGTTCAAAAACACAACAAATCAAAAGATAAAGTCTGTTCTTCCTAATTTTCCTGGTTTTAAAACAGGTCTTGGTCGTGTACCTTATGATGATATGGTTGTTCGTGTCCATAAAGACGAAGCTATATTAACAGCAGGTGAAGCTGATGAATATCGAAAGGACAGAGCAACGTATCTTTCTAATACAACCAATCATGTAAGTAATAGTGCAACAACAACGACAAAACATACTCCTGTCCATGTGCATTATCATGCTTCTTCCGGAAGCACAGACAGTGAATTCCAGCGCTTTTTTAGGCAATTTAAATCAGCAATGAGTAATATGGGATGACTTAGTATTTTCGACCAAGTAATAGTTATGTAAAATGTGGAAGAGAGGGGGAGTGAATATGAAAAGTAATAGTAAAAAAATAATGGTGATTATTTTAGGTGTTTTATTGTTTCTAGTAGGTTGTGGTGGATCAGGTGATAAAAGG
Source organism: Aneurinibacillus aneurinilyticus ATCC 12856 (assembly GCF_000466385.1). Lineage (GTDB taxonomy): Bacteria > Bacillota > Bacilli > Aneurinibacillales > Aneurinibacillaceae > Aneurinibacillus > Aneurinibacillus aneurinilyticus. The sequence continues at coordinate 59,489 of NZ_KE952920.1, read as the reverse complement.
TACCAAGGACAAGTATTAAACTTTGAACAGGAGTTGACGAAAGCTACACAACAAGCAGATAAAATTGGCGAACAGTTTATTGTTATAGTAGATGATTTTAAAAACGAAAAAGTTAGCAAGGAAGCAGCTGCTGAACGACTAAAAAACTTAAAAAAAGACATGAGTCGTATTACAGATAAAATGTATGCTACAAAGGTCGACGACACCTTGCCTTCTGATATCAAAGAAAAATTAAACGATATTAAAGATAGGACCGCATATGCGTATTTCCAAAAGGCTAAGGTAGCAGGACATTTAGCTACGTATTTAGAGAGCAAGGATCAACAAGAATTGCGTTTTATAGATCGAAATTTTAAGAACTTCAAAGAAGAGATGGAACCTATTAAGAAAGGTCTAAAAGAAGTTAAACAAGCTGTTGGTATAAAGTGAGGACTTCGAAGGGATAGCCTGCGGCTGTCCTCTTTTAGTTTGGGGGTGAAAAATTGGAGAATCCGATTTCTATTTTTTTGAGTATCAATAACGGCGAAAAGACGATGCAGATTCCGATATTACCGAGTGAGATAGATATCCCACAAACACTAATGGCAAATGAAACCTTTTCGACGGTAAACGGAGAGATACAGCTTATTGGTGTGTCGAAGGTACGGAAGATTACTATTACCTCCTTCTTTCCTGATAATCCGTACTCATTCGATAAGACAGGGCAGGCCGGGTTCGAAGGGTGGGGCGGTCAAGGTGCGGCAGCCAAGAAACGGGTAGAGGAGCTGCAACGCTGGATTAAACGGCGGATTCCGATTCGACTACGGATTCCATACTATGATATCAACATGGGTGTGACCATTGATAACTTTACCCCAAAAGTAAAAGGTGGCAGCGGAGATATTGACTATACGCTTGAGATGACGGAATTTGTGTTTCCTCAATTGAAGGTACAGAAGGCAACGGGCCGTGTAAAGCCGACCGTGCCGAAATTTGAAAAGTATGTGCCTCCTCCCAAGGAAGAGAGCAAAAAATCTAGCAACAAAGGTAAACCGGGTAAAGGTTATGATTCGCCACAAGCTAAAGCAGTACGCGAGCAAGTCAAGAAACTTGGATTACGTATTAGTTCAGCCGGACGTTCGGCTAAGCGCAATAAAGAGATAGGCGGCGCCAAGGCTTCTGCCCATTTAACCGATGAGGCATACGACGTTGTAGGGAATGCGAAAAAGCTGGACGAGCTGGCAGCATGGGGGCGAAAGAAGGGATACTTTGTTTTATGGCGAACCAAAGGACATTACGATCATGTCCATATCGACTGGAAGAAGAGGTGACGCGCTATGGCACATCAATTGTTTTTAATACATGAGGGTGTGCAAACTGAACTGACGCCGATTGTGGGACAGATTACGTGGTCAGATTCTGTGGAGGAACTCGGCCAACGGTTGGACTTTACCCTTCCGATTGCATCTGGTACGCCGTATATTAAATTCAGCATTGCACCCAGTGATATTGTCACCTTGATAAATGACGGCAAGGTCGTATTCATGGGCTATATCTTCGAGATGATATTTACTGAGAGGATGAGGGAAATTACCTGTTTCGATCCTCTTTTTTATTTGAATAAATCGCGTGTAACAAAGCAGTTTAAAGGTGATAAGACAGCGACAGCTTGCGTGAAGGAGTTGCTTGCACCGTTTAAAATACCAACAGCACATATTGCGGATATGAAAACAAAGATTAAGAAGATATACAACGAACAGACGTACAGTGAGATTTTGAACGATATTTTGTACCAAGCACGGCGTGAAATCGGCGAAGACTATCGCTTTCAGATGGAGAACGGCAAGCTGGTGATTGACCGACAAAGTGCGTTCCTGCTTGATGTAAGTGTCAAGTTGGCAGCCAATAGCGGGAAGTTTGATTTACTAGAGTTTATCAGCAATCCTCAGCGTACTGTATCCATTACTGAAATGCGTAATAGTATCGTCATTACAAAAGATGACCAGGTATATACGAGCACGGCTGATGCTGGAAGCGTGGGCAAATATGGCTTGTTACAGGAGACAATTGCCTTTGACGGAAATACGTTGTCCGATGCAAAGCGTCAGGCGCTGTCAGCTTTGCGTGAACTGAACCGAGTTAATGAGGAGGCTACTTTCGATATCCTGGGGCACGATGAGGTGCGCTCGGGTCGAGTACTGAAGGTCAGCGAGGGTAAAACAGGCATCATTGGACAGTTTATCATTACGAGCACAAACCATACATTGGTGAACAGGATACACAAAGTAAACATTACATTGAAGCGGTACTAGAGGGGTGAGGAAATGCAGGAGATAACGCCAGAGCGTGCTGCTATCTTGATGGCAGAGGAACTTCATGCACGTAACAATCCGGTGTTTGTAGGGATACAAGTAGGCACTGTGACAAAGCCATTACCAGATATCGAAATTCAGGTGGGCGAGATTGAGCTAGATAAGACACAGTTGGTTTTTGCTGAGTATTTACTCCAGCATAAAAGAAAGTTGAAGATCACGTCTTCATCAGCCAGCCTTTCTCATTCAAAGGATGCAGGTGCTACTTCTCAAGAACTTGATCCACCATACAAGCATTCGCATGATATTGCTGTAGCAAACGGATCGTTTTCTCTATCTGATTCGGACGTTGAATATCTTGATGAATTAAAAGTCGGTGATGAAGTCATTGTGATGGCAGCTCAGGACCAACAAACCTATTATGTCCTAGATAGGGCGGTGAGGTTCGAATGATACCCGAAATGCCGAACCCAGATATGTTTCTTGAAGAAGTACAAGAGGAACAGCAATATGATATTGACCTGGGCACCGGATTCTTGTTCGACTTCGAAAAGGGTGAGTTTGTGATTCGGAACGGTCGCCTAGTCGAAGTGAATGACATTGAAGCCTTGAAAATGTGGATGACTAAGATTTTACGAACTGAAAAATATCAATATAGTATCTACGCTAACTATCCAGACACAAAGGAATTTGAATATGGCACTTTAACAGAATTTTGCATCGGTCGGGTGATGACTGATGATATGCGTATGCAGCTACAAGAGAATATTGAACAATCGGCCACCCGTCACCCACGAGTGGCTTTTTTATCAGAATGGCGATTCGAAAAAGACGAAGACAAATTGACGGTACATTTCCGTGTAAACCTAATTGATGAACAATCGTTTGATATGGAGGTGCCGCTAAGTGGAAATGGATGATCTGGTGCTAATTCCAGACTTTGAAATTGAAGAAATCGACGAGGTACACGATCGGATGCTAAGTAATATCAATGATCGGTATGACAAGACAGAGGGGCAGTTTCCTTGGGATGAAACAAGGCCGACGGCCGTTGAAGTACAAAAAGAGCAAATCAGCACACAGAATATGTACTACAACGGCTTTCTAAATTCGTCAATGGATCTTCTCTACATGAAATTGTGGTCAAGAAGGGTCGGTGTAGATTGGAAGCCAGCAGCAAAATCAAGCAATGTTGTAACGTTTAAAGGTGTAGATGGAACGCCTATTCTTGCCGGTACTATCTTGCAATTCATTGAAGAAGATGCGATTGATTTTATCGCGTTAGAGGGTGTGATTATCACATCAGGCCAAGCGGAGGTTCCTTTTGAATGTACGGTTGGCGGTACAGTTGGAAATATTCCTGCAAACTCTTTGCAGCTAGTCGAACCGATACATGGCGTCGATAGCATCGAGCATGAAGCATTCACAAATGGTGTGGATGAAGAGTCAAAAGAGTCGCTTCTAAATCGTACACTTGAGAAGGCAAGGCATCCAGGCATTAGCGGCAACTCTGCACACTACCGACAATGGGCTATGAGCCGTAGTGGTGTATCTGATTGTAAGGTGTATCCTGTTTGGGATGGAAACAACTCGGTTAAGGTTGTTCTGCTTGATGATAACGGAAAAGCGCCAGCGCAAAGTATCATCGATGACGTAGCTGCTTATATCGAAACAGTACGGCCAGCGGGACCGAGGATCACTGTTGTAGGTGTAACGGAAATCACGATTGATGTTTCAGCAAAAGTGGTGCCTACGTCTTATTCTGATGCAGAAAAAATCACAGGGCAATTCTCTCCAGCGGCATTAGAATACTTCAAACAACTTGCTTTTAAAGATCCGCTTGTACGTTGGACACGTATTGCAAATATTTTGGGCGACATTCCAGACGTTATTGACTATGAGAATTTAACGATCAATGGAGACACCGCGAATATTGAGATTCCAGACGGCTCGGTTGCAGTACTTGGGACGGTGAATTTCTATGAATAGAAAAGAACGGATGATAGCTCAAATGCCTTCAAACTATCATAAGGATCCGTTAACCCATGAATTGAAAAACGCAGAGGCGATGGAGTTAGACAGAGTTAGGGCTCAGCGACAAGATGTATTCCTACAGTTTGACCCCGCTACGGCTACATGGGGCATTGCGAACTGGGAAAAGATATTCGGTATTCCGATTGACGAAACTAAACCATTACAGGAGCGCCGAGAGGTTGTTATAGGCCGTATGCGCTTCTCTGACACCGTATCTGTAGCAAAGATTAAAAACGTGGCATCGGCGTGGAGTGGTGGTGAGGTAGACGTCAAAGAAAATTATGAGCGTTTTGCTATTGAGATAAAATTTGTCGGTAAGCGTGGCATTCCAGCTAATATGAACGATATCAAACAAACTTTACGTGAATTAATCCCTGCACACCTTGGCATTGACTACTATTTCACCTATACCGTTTGGGGCGAAGTGAAAAGTAAAACATGGGGCGCTCTTAAAAATTACAACTGGAAAGAAGTTAGAGAAAGGGAGATGGTCTGATGCCCGATTTAACACCTAATCTTAATTTAGAACTGCCTAAAGACAATGAAACAGCGGATATCGGAGTTATCAATAGCAATATGGTTATTATCGATGGAAAAGTAGCGCATACAGTTTCCAAGGAAGAGTTTAATTTACACAAATCTGATTCTATTATCCACCATACACATGCAAACAAAGTACAACTGGATAAAATCACAGAAGATACAAACGGGGAACTGTTGTACAACGGAAAGAAACCAGGTGTAGATGTAAATGCAGTATATACATTACAACGTGAAGTCGCAAACCTCAAAGCGGTGTCCGAACTAAAGGATCGCGTTGACGGAGCAAGTGGCTTTTTCTATGATTTGTTTGACGACAGGAATGGTGGTTCTATTGCAAAGATGGACAACACTCGAACGAATACAACAGCAGAATTATCCATAGGCAGTACAACGCTTCCTGTGCTTTCTGTAGCTGGCTTTGCTGTTGGACAAGAGATTACGGTATTTGATGATACAAACCTAGAGCGCCCACGAATCGCGGCTATTAATGGCTCAACGCTTATCATTACATCAACACTCACCAAATCATATAAAAAAGGGGCTATGGTTTGTCGTTCATCTGTGGTTGTTGATACGATTAATCACACGCTTAAATTTAGCGGTTGGGCATATCCAGAGAAAATTATACGTTCTGCGGTCAGAATTTCTGATACAGGTGTTTTTGCCATTTCAAATAACAGACCTCAAAGATTAAGTAATGGGTGGTTAGTCGTAACTGTAAATAGAGGGGGGGCGGGTCAGGGGGTAATCTATTGTTATAAGTCTGAAGATAACGGGCTTACCTGGTCACAATTATGTTATTTTCATGGCTCTTATCCTACGTACTCATGGGCAGGATATCCATCAACTACTTCTTATGGTACGAAGGTATCCGTATTTTTTACCGACCTTAATACCAGGCATTATTCTGTAACTTTCGATGCTACTACAGTAACGAACAGTGATTTAACAAATAAGGCGGTATTAGTTCATACAAATGCGAATATGACATATAACCGTAGTAGTATAATATGGGCGCCAGATGGGGTATTACACGCGGCTTGGTCTACAAAAGATACCAATACGTATAATATTTTGTATAGTAAAAGCACAGATGGAGGGGCTACATGGGCAAAGGCTACACAAGTAACTACAGCGAATGATGAAGGTTTTGAGTATATAGAACCTTGTATAGTTTTATTGGAAAACAAGCCAATAATTTTCCACATTCGAAATATAACGTCGGGTAGTGGTGCGAATATTGTTTATATGTCTGAATTTAATGCAGGTTCATGGTCGCTAAAATCAATATACGGAAGTACCATCCAATTATATCCACAAAAAAAGTCTACTGTAATTACAGATGAAATAAACAAGATTTATATTGCTTGGCATGGAACCGATACAACCCATACATCTACCGATTACATTCGTTTTTCAAAATCTGTAGATGGCGGCGCTACTTGGTCCGCTGTGCAGAAACTTGTACCGGGACAAGATGCATCTATCACAAAAAATAAAGCAGGTAAATTATTTATCGAATATGTAGAAGCGGGTTCGATTAAACGTATTGAATCAATAGACGATGGAATAAATTGGTCATCTCCTATTACAGTATCCACAGGGTCAGACCAAGCTTTCGTAAATACACTTGCAGATAGCTCAATTGACTTTGATGACCCTTTATCTATATATATCGTAGACCGCATACCTGTATTTAAAGGTACATGGACTACGCAAATATCAACCCCTGTCTTAGTCGAAGATGTACGTTATAACATCGTACCGTCAACACAGATTGACGAAGTTGTTGCTTGGGTTGACCGTGGGACAAACGAGGAACTTTTGATTTCGAGCGCTGTGTCATTCCATGACATAGGAGGCAATGAATCGTATGTTGCAGCTACGAAAACAAGTGCGCCGATGGATGAAACGATTACCGAAGACCAGTTTATTGCAACGAATAGTGTAGCCAAACAGCAAGCTACGCTACGCCTGACATTAAATCGAACAAGTGTTGATGTTGATAAATCAGTCAAAAAATTACTAGGGGCGGTGAGCTAGATGAAAATCAAACAGAGGGATGAAAACGGACAACTTGGACTACTTGTTTCTACGCCAAAGGATGCAGGCAAACCTACACCTGATGAAAAAATAAATCAACTTGAAATGGATAACGCAGCCCTTATGATGCAGGTTGCCCAGCTGGAAGCAAAGAACGAACAACAGGCAGGTGATACGGCGTTTCTTATTTTGAAGAATACCGAATTAGAGGCACAGGCTACGCAAACTGCCCAGGAACAAGCGTCACTATTAATGGAATTGACTATGAAAGGGGTTTTGTAAAATGGATTGGTATAAAACAATTAAACGTTACTACGACATGGGACTCTATACAAAGGAATCAGAAGATACGATGTATGTAGGTAACTTTGTGGTTTATGGGAAAATTACAGCAGAGCAATATCAAGCAATCACAGATGAGCAATATCCAAAAGCTACAGAATAACAAACGTCTTTCCAACAATGGGATGGCGTTTTTATTTTGGGAGTCGCATAAGCGGCTCCTTTTCTATTTCACGCCGGAAAGGCGGTGAGGAGGATGTAGGATGGACGAGACAACATTGTCACTTATAAAGCCAGTTCTGACACAAGGACCTTTTGCTGTGCTCTTTGTTGTATTGCTGTTCCGAGTTATGAAAAATAACGACCAACGTGAGCAGAAGCTTCAGGAGCTGCTTGATAAATTTAGCGATAAGTACGATCTGATTATTTCAGAACTTCGAGATATCAAGAACAAAGTTGAAAAATAGGAGGAAGAAGCTGTGACACAAATCAAAGGAATCGATGTATCACATTGGAATGGGGTGGTTGACTGGAAGAAGGTTGCCGCTGACGGCGTGAAATTCGTTTTCCTAAAAGCCAGTGAGGGGACCACTTATGTAGATAAAACCTTCAAAACAAACGCAGCTAATGCACTAGCGAATGGAATTCGCGTTGGCGCCTACCACTACGCAAAATTCGGTAATGTCGCAGAAGCGAAGGCAGAAGCACAACATTTCTTGCGTACTGTTTCGGGGGTGAAAATTACATACCCACTTGTGCTGGATCTGGAAGAGAACAAGAAGAAGGCAAGTAAAGCCGTTTTGACGGATGCCGCTGTTGCCTTTCTAAATGCCATCGAAAAGGCCGGATATTTTGCCATGATTTACGCCGGAAAGTCTTTTCTTGAAACACAATTAGATGAAAAACGATTGAAGCCCT
>NZ_KE952920.1:50906-51278 GCF_000466385.1 Aneurinibacillus aneurinilyticus ATCC 12856 | reverse complement strand
AATTAGATGAAAAACGATTGAAGCCCTATGCGTTGTGGGTTGCCCGCTATAATTCGTACCTGGGAAGAGACGCAGGAATCTGGCAGTACACGGATAAGGGAAAAGTAAATGGTATTTCCGGTAATGTGGACATGAATTTGGCGTATGTGGATTATGCCGCATTGATTGATAAAAAAGGGACAACAACACCTACACCATCCAAGGAGGAAAAGAAACTCATGAAAATAGAGGACGCAAACAAAATTATCCGTATCCTACAGGATAGATGGAACATGGCAACATGTCAGGACGAAAAGAAAGAAATGGGACGGCTTGCCGATGAGGTACGGGTTGCTGCTGGAATGAAGAAGGTGAACAGCTAATGAAAGAGCG
>NZ_KE952920.1:0-50806 GCF_000466385.1 Aneurinibacillus aneurinilyticus ATCC 12856 | reverse complement strand
ATGAAGAAGGTGAACAGCTAATGAAAGAGCGATTGAAAGACCCGTTCCTATGGGCTGGCTTTGGTGGATTGCTGTATCAGGTTTTGAATGTAAGAGGAATTATTGTTCCCCAAGGTTTATGGGATTTAGGATTAGACCTCATTAGTTATGCTTGCATTGGAGTCGGTGTAGTATCCGGGTATACAGGAAAAACAAAAGAAAGATAATCAGACTTCCCACCGTCCATTTGGATAGTGGGATTTTTTTTCTTGAATCTATATTTCTATATTTACAAAAATACATAATTATGTTATATTATATGTAGGGGATGAAATAAGCCCTGCCCCGGAAAGGGGGTATACAGTTGGATAAGGAAGAGCTTGCTTTATGGACGGGCGTTGCATCACTCGCCCTAACAGCGGCAAACATCGTTATTGCACTTCTTGTTTTGGAAGAGAAAATCGACCAAAGAAAAGAACGTCGCAAGAAGAAAAAAGCCGCTAAACGTAAAAAGGCTCCTAAGCGCCGGACACGCTAGAAGCCAGTAGCAAGGCAGGCCGAGTGCAATACTCGGTCTGTACTTCCCTATTCATCTTATACGCTTATTTTACATCCCCTATACCTAAAAGTAAAGCGAGGTATCCCTATGGACGTGTATTGGTTCGCTTTCATCTCAGCTATACTCGCTCTTGGTTCTTCACTTGTTGTTTTGTTTCTTCTTCTCAGTAAGCGCAAAAGAAAGGAACGTAAATAAATGGCGAAGAAAACACGCACATACAGACTTCATGAGGAAACTATCGAACTTTTAAAAGCTTGGTCATTCATTACCGAGAAAGATCAACAGGATATTTTGGAAGAAGCGTTTTTGGAGTATGCAAAACAACGCCCAGACCTTCATGAAAAAGCAAAGAAGGTTATTGAGGCCGTGAAGTAGTAGTGTTTTTTTCTGAGAAAGGGATTGAGCCGTTTTTCTTTTGCTACTAGAACATATGGATAATAAACGAAAAACGAGTGAGGCCCGGTAATTATGCCGGGTTTTTGTCTGGCAATGAAAAACACTCTGAGTGATAAGAGAAATCGGGTATAATAATAAAAAATGAATCATAGAAGAGGAGAGGTTACTTTTGGTCATGTTCTCTAGTCCCGGAATGATTATGCTTTTCATTACCGGAGTCATTATTCTAATTGTTTTCTTCGGCGGGATTATTACTGCCATTGTACAGACGGTGCGCGGTAATTTGAAGGTTGATTATGATGCTATTGCAGCACGTAATGCAGTAGAGGATGAAGAACGGCGCAGAATGAAAAAACTAAGTAAACAGCGATAAAGAATAGGAGAAACATTCGTGTTCGATCCGACTATTTTCGATAATATTAAAGTGGCGCTTGAAGGTGCGGTATATGACCTGGACTTTGCTGGCGAAGTTACAGTTACGTCCCGCAGCGATCAGATTGAGCTTGCGGCCATGGCCCGTGAATATATGATCGGATGTAGAAATGCCGCCAGGAAGGATGGCAATCCGCGAGTCACTGCTCTGTTTATATTATCCGCAGGGGCAGCTGATTTAGCAGGAGAAATTCTGGATCTTGCAGAGAGTGAGGAGCGGACATTCGGCTGTACACTACACGTAAATTTCCTGTTGAATATCGAGCGTCCGGAACGCTGTGCAGAGATAGAGAGGATACTTAATACGATTTGGTCATATCGGCCCCGTATTATTCAAGAATTATCGTTTGTTTATAGTGGACTTACCTTGGAGCGTCCGGTAACATACCGTAATACGGTAACGCTTGATTTTGGAAGAAAAATCAATGAAGACAATATTGAAGATTTGTTTACGATTGTTGAGCATGCTGTACAGTCATTGCGTCAACTGGAAAAGAACATATAAAAAACTCTTCGCACCAATTATCGGGCGAAGAGCTTTTTTGTTTAGGAAGTGATTGCGCCAGACGGCGTACGTGTCAGCCTGCCTGTGGCGTATTCACAGGAAGCGCAGTAGGCTTGGCTGCAAGCGAGTATCCATAGAAAATGAGTGTAATACCAACGCTGTTGGCAATAGGCAAAATATCTGTTAGGCCAAAACGGGTGAGTGTGCCCCCCATAGCGATAATAAGCGATCCGATACCAATCCAGAGTCCGGCTTTGGAATGACGTCGAAAGAAGGTATAAAAAGAACCAATAATAAGTGCAAAGCTTCCCGGAATGGTCAGTATTGGAGAATACAGGCGTGCATCGCGCGGCAATGCAGTTCCTCCGATTTCTTCGCCATTTAGTGCTAATTGTTCTGGATTTAGCGGTGAATTGAATACTTTTACAAACATGGCCACTGTAATGATAGCTACGAGAACGAGAAATACATGTGCCACCTTTGGTTTTACCGTAAAGTACAGTTGACCTGCGCCGAGAAATGCTACCAGTGAAGCGGCTGCCACATACCAGATGCGATATATGGAGGGCTCCCAGCCGATAAAATAGGACACCGTACTGCCGAGTGCGCTGAAGAAATAAAAGAAGAAGCCAATAAACCAGGCCAGATGGCTAGGCTTGCGTTTGGTCAGCCATTGGCGAAGAATGCTGTATGCAAAGTACCCCGACAATGCAGTAGCAAAACCCCAGAGAATAATATTCATGTTCATCCCCCGTTATCTAAAAATTTTCCACAGAGAAATACCCCTGTCTCTTGCAAAACAGGGGATGCCTACCGTTTCACTGTATGCGAAATACCGACGCCCGCCAATATGATACGGAAGAACAGTATTCTGGTCAAGGTGTTATACACTGTTTGAGCGGAATACCTATACCAGGAAAGTTCCAACATATCCATTCACTTCCTTTTGAGACTTTCTTATATCATATCATGAAAGTGAATTTCAAGGTTCGTCTCATTTGTGACAGTATCGTCGATGGCAAGAGGGGTATTGGCAGTCGTACGGATTGACAATACTGTCTCGAGTGTAGATTGGTCCCGTTCAGGCGGCAGCGCTTGAAAGAACCAGGGATGAATGGTTAGCAAAATCTCAAGAATGGCGCCAACGGTATGCGGGCGGTCGAGATGAACATCCATTGTCTCTGCGGCTTGCGTCCCGTATATCGTTATCTGCATATTACAATTCCTTTACATATTTATTGACTTTACGCATGGCACTGGATTGACTGATACCAAGCATCTCTGCAAGTTTGTACGTGCTACCGCACTCTTCGTATGCCTGGCGAATGATTTGACCCTCGTATCGGTCCAATTGCTCCTTCAATCCAAGACCTGTCTGAGGTATCAGTGGTGCGGTTTTTTCTTCATCGTACAGTGCGCTTGTTACGTGCTTTGCGGTAATTATGTCTTCATCGGCTGTTACGACAATCCGTTCCAGAAAGTTACGCAGCTCCCGAATGTTGCCTGGCCATTCCGCACGCCGCAATTCTTCTGCGGCAGTATAGCTGAGTTTTTTCTCGATGCCGTATGTTTCCTGGAATTCTTCCAGAAAGCGGATGGCCAACGGTACGATATCTTCCCGTCTTTCTCTGAGTGAAGGAACCGTAATTGGAATGACGTTCAACCGGTAATACAAATCATTGCGAAATGATTTTTCTTCAACTTTCTTTTTTAAATCCTGGTTAGTGGCTGCAATAATGCGTACATCCACATGAATCGGAGTCGTACTACCAATACGAAAAAATTGTTTCTCCTGTAGGACATTCAGCAGTTTGGCTTGCATAGACAACGGTAGTTCTCCAATTTCATCGAGGAATAATGTGCCTCCGTTCGCAGCTTCAAACAATCCTTTTTTCCCTTTTTCGTGTGCGCCGGAGAACGCGCCCCGTTCATACCCGAATAATTCCGACTCAATAAGTGACTCGGGAAAGGCGCTACAGTTGACGGAGAGAAAAGGAGCCTGCTTGCGTGGGCTTGTGTTGTGCAGATAGCGTGCCAGGTATGTTTTTCCTACGCCCGATTCTCCAAGCAGCAGTACCGTGCTATCTACCTTCGCTACTTTTTCGATTTTCGAAAGTACCTGAAGCATTATCGGACTGCGTACGGTCAGCTTCATACCGGATTGCTCTTCTCGAAGCTGCAAGGTTTCTTCATACGTCTCCACTCGCTCCTGCAACTGGTCAAGCTGCTCGCGCAGGTTTAAAAGTTCCGTAATGTCACGTGAGTTACTAACGACACGAATAAGGCGTCCATCCTGCGTGAAGACAGGAGTAGCTGTCACTAATAGTCTGCGCCCATTTTGGGTCTGCTGGACGAGGTTAATCTGTTTGTGGTGCGCGATAACATCAAGTGTAGCGGAAGGGGAGAAAATACCCGCTGAGACGAGTTCATTTACATGTTTTCCCACCATCTGCTCGGCCTTTAGGCCATAATTGCGCTCGCAGGCCCCGTTTACTCTAACCGTATAGCCTTCTCCATCCGTAACGAAAATTTCATCGTATGCCGCAGCAAACACACTCTTTAATTCTGCATATAAATGCTCGTATTCGGTAGCAACGTGACTCTCCCTCGTCTCCCAGGGGAAAATCAACCAGACGAATCCGTGCGGCTCGGCTAATAGCCTTCCCTCCCAGAGAAAGCGATCCGCCCGCTGAAAAAAATCGCCGTCCGCCGCCCACTTGCGTAGGCGATCGGACAGCTCGGCAGGAGTCCAACCCTGCTCGAAGAACCATTTCTCGATCAGGCTATTGTATTCGAATGTGTCCTGGTTAAGGTAGCAAAAACCGATCGAGAAGGTATCCAAAAGTGATGCAATATGGATATCCGCTTGCATGAGGCGCCTCCTTATGGTAAGGCGCGGTTTAACGGCCGTTACTTGTTACGGTTGAAGCAGACAAGCTTCATTTCCGTCATTTCTTCAGTTGCATACTTGATACCCTCGCGTCCAACACCGCTTTCTTTTACACCACCATACGGCATTTGGTCGACGCGGAATGTCGGGAAGTCGTTAATCATGACCCCCCCTACATCCAGACGCTCAGCTGCATGGAGTGCGCGCTCAATATTTTCAGTGTATATGCCCGCTTGCAAGCCGTAACGTGAATCGTTCACTGCATCGATCGCTTCATCCAATGTATCGAACGGACTGATAACAACGACGGGTGCGAACGTTTCTTGGCAGCTTACTTTCGCATGTGACGGTACATTGACAATAACTGTCGGTTTGACAACATTGTTGTCTGTACCGCCTGTCAGCACGCTAGCACCGAGCGACTCGGCCTCTTTTACCCAGGAAGCGATACGTTCCACGTCTTTTTGCGAGATAAGAGCTGCAATATCGGTCGTTTCATCCAGTGGATCGCCAATGCGCAGGTTTTTCGTTTCCGCCACGAATTTCTCTACAAACTTATCGTACATCGATTGGTGTACGTAAATGCGTTGCAGGGAAATACATACCTGACCCATGAACGTAAATGCACCTGTTACCGTGCGCTTGATGATCCGGTCAATATCGAAGCCTTCGTCGATGATAAGTCCAGAGTTAGAACCTAATTCCAGAACTACACGTTTCAGGCCTGCTTTTGAACGAATCGTTTTACCTACTTCCGGGCTACCGGTGAACGTAATCATCTTCACACGGTCATCGATAACCATTTCATCTCCTACTTCACTTCCAGGACCAGGGATGACTTGCAAGGCACCCGCTGGCAGGCCCGCTTCCGCGAACAAATCAGCGATAAAGTAAGAGGATAATGGAGTTTGGTCCGCAGGTTTCAGTATGACCGCATTACCGGCTGCAAATGCAGGACCGAGCTTATGGGCCACCAGATTGAATGGAAAGTTGAACGGCGTAATGGCTCCAACAATGCCGAGTGGCTGACGTACCGTATAGGCGATACGATTCTCCCCCATAGCAGATGCATCCATCGGAATGGTTTCACCATGCAGACGGCGTGCTTCATCAGCCGCAAATTGATAAGTCTCAACTGTACGAGCTATCTCTCCACGGGCAACCGTAATTGGTTTGGCTGCTTCAAGTGCCAGAATGCGTGCAGCCTCTTCCTTGCGTTCATTCAAAAGAAGAGAAACTTTCTGCAGAATAGCCGCCCGCTTGTGGGCAGGTAGCTTGGCCATCGTTCTTGCCGCTTCCTCTGCATGATCAATCGCAGCTTTTACATCTTCTCGTGTGCCGATAGCGACTTCTGCAATCACTTCTCCGGAATGAGGGGAGCGAAGCTCCTTATATGAAGCTGCTTCTTTTGTGCTGCCAGCAATATAGAGTGGCTTTTTTGGTATTGTTTGGTTCATAGCTGAAACCCCTTTCTTCCTAATTAGTGTACTTGCAGAGCCGAAGTTGCGGCTTCCATAGCTTCCTCGATAATGTCGAGACCTTCTTCGAGTTGTTCGTCAGTAATTACGAGAGGCATCAGTACGCGAAGCACGTTTCCGAATAAACCAGCGCTTAATGTAATTAAGCCGCGTTTATTAGCTTCATTTACAATTGTGCCCACAATTTCTTTATTTGGTTCTTTTGTTTGTCTGTCTTTAACAAACTCAATGGCACACATAGCACCTAAACCGCGTACATCTCCAATTATATCGTATTTATCTGCAAGACGGTTGAATCGGTCCATGACTTTCTCGCCGATGATACGTCCTTTTTCATTCAAGTCATGTTTCTCAATCATGTCAAGGACTGCAAGTGCAGCACGGCATCCAAGCGGACTTCCTGCATACGTACCACCCAGTTCGCCAGGGTTGGCGGCTTCCATAATTTCTTTGCGTCCGATAACACCGCTAATCGGAAGACCTGCGCCCATGGATTTGGAAACGGTCATTAAATCAGGAACAACATCGAAATGCTCGATAGCGAAAAGCTTACCAGTACGGCTGAAACCGGTTTGAATTTCATCGGCAACGAATACGATACCGTGTTGTTTACAAATCTCTGCTACGCCTTGTACGAATGTTTTGGATGGAACGACGAATCCGCCTTCGCCCTGTACAGGCTCCATTACTACCGCAGCAACATTTTCTGGAGCCACATCGCCTTGCAGGAATGTTTTGAATTCATTCAGAATATATTGATCATATTGTTCCGCAGACATGCCTTCTGGACGGCGATATTCATAATGATAAGGTGCTTTATATACTTCCGGTGCGAATGGACCGAATTCGAATTTGTATGGTTTTACTTTACTTGTCATTGTCATGGTGAGCAGTGTACGTCCATGGAAGCCGCGTGAGAAAACTACAACACCTTGACGTTTTGTATATTTGCGTGCGATTTTAACCGCATTTTCTACAGCCTCTGCACCGCTGTTGAGGAACAGAACCTGTTTTTCGTGATCGCCAGGCGCAAGCTTAGCCAGACGCTCAGCCAGTTCAATGTACGGTTCGTACATCATAACGTTGAAGCCGGTATGAATGTATTTGTCCACTTGATCATGCAAAGCCTCGACGACTTCTGGTGCGCAGTGCCCAGCGTTAATCGTACCGATAGCACCGGCAAAGTCGATGAATGTATTGCCGTCTACATCTGTTAAAATAGCGCCTTGCGCTTTTTCCACGAATGTCGGAATGCCATTGCTAACGCCTTTTGGTACATATTGTTTGCGGCGTTCAAGAAGTTCTTTAGCTTTCGGTCCTGGTAGTTCAGTTTTAACATTAGCGAATTTATAGCTCATAGGGCTACCTCCTTAATAATGGAACAAAGTTTATGATATACAAAAGTAAGGTGTTTCACTTTACTTTTTAATCCAAGCAATAAGTATGCCAATCTTAAAAAATATAAAAATAAGTAGGAAATAAGCATATACAAAGTAAATAGAGTATAAAACAAGTCTTATTTGACTTGGTTTTAAGTCTTATTTGGTTTGGTGAAAATGCGAAAAAATTTGCTGAAAGTTATTGCCATTAAGAAAAAAGCAAGTTATAATCAAAACCAACAAAAATAATAAATACAATAAGTTTAATAAGAATACTCTTTCTTATCTAGAGAGATGGAGGGGCTGGCCCAATGAAGTCTCGGCAACCTAATTCGGTTAGGTGCCAATTCCAGAGAGCAGAGGCTCGAAGATGAGTAGGAGGGGTCGATAAACATACACTACGCCCTTCTTCTTCGAAGACAGGGCGTTTTTTGTATCATTAAACCAACTAAATAAATTAGATATATATATTTAATTAAAAAAGTAGAGGAAAGGAGAGAGTAGAATGGTACAAGGCAAGGTGTTCCTTGTAGGCGCGGGTCCTGGCGACCCGAAGTTGATTACGGTACGTGGCATGGAGCTAATACAACAGGCAGATGTCATCGTATACGATCGGCTTGCCAGCCCTAAGCTGTTGAATTACACAAGGAAGGGGACAGAGCGCATCTACTGTGGAAAGCAGGCGGACCATCATTCGCTTCCCCAGCAGGAAATCAATCGTGTAATTGTTGAGAGGGCATTGGAGGGCAAGAAGGTTGTGCGTTTAAAAGGAGGCGATCCTTTTATGTTTGGACGTGGCGGGGAGGAGGCAGAAGCCTGTATTGCTGCTGGTCTTTCCTATGAAATTGTGCCCGGCATTACTTCCGGCATTGCTGCCCCCGCCTATGCGGGAATTCCGGTGACGCATCGCGATTATTCTTCTTCTGTCGCATTTGTGACAGGGCACAAGGCGTCTGGCAAAGAGAGCGAAATTGATTGGGAACGACTGTCATCCGCTGTGGATACATTAGTGTTTTATATGGGTGTCAGCAATCTTCCTGATATCGTAAAGCGTTTGTGCCAGTATGGTCGTGCGAAGGAGACGCCAGTGGCGCTTGTACGCTGGGGAACATGTGAGAATCAGGAAACGCTCACAGGAACATTAGAGACAATCGTTGAGCAGGTGCAGCAAGCACGTTTCCAGGCTCCGGCGATTATTGTCGTCGGCGAGGTAGTGCGCTTGCGGGAGCAGCTGGCCTGGTATGAGCAGCGGCTTCCGCATGTAGTTACTGCGTAATTCCCATACAAAATGAGAGGAGCGAGACTGAATGGGGTATACAGCAATTTGGGCAAATAACAAGGAAAAGCTAAACAAAAACGAATTGGCAAAGCTTGAAAAAGATGGACTTGATGTTATCGAGGATATTTATGATTACGCGAAAACAGGATTTGATTCCATCACACCGGATGATATGGATCGTTTCAAATGGGCAGGTGTTTATCAGCAGCGGCCGAAAGACGGTCACTTCATGATGCGGGTACGAATTCCGTCTGGCAATCTGTCGACAGATCAGGCACGGGTGCTGGCAGGCATTGCAAATGATTATGGGAGGGACCTAGTCGATATTACAACCCGTCAAGCTATACAATTTCACTGGCTGCGTGTCGAGCAGTTACCGGATATTTTTGAACGGTTAGCTTCTGTCGGGTTATCGTCATTTGAGGCATGCGGCGATTGTCCTCGTACAATTGTTGGCAACCCATTGGCAGGGCTGGATCGGGATGAGTTAATGGATACAACACCGCTTGTCCAAGCTTTGTCCGATACATTTTTGATGAATCGAGACTTCTCTAATCTGCCGAGGAAATATAAGATTTCAATTTCCTCCAACATTTATAACGCCGGGCATGCAGAGATTAATGATCTTGCATTTACACCAGCGACAAAAGTAATTAATGGAGAAGAAGTCATCGGGTTTCACGTATGGGTAGGTGGTGGTTTATCAGCCCGTCCATTTCTTGCCCAGCAATTGGACGCATTTGTCCGACCGGAGGAAGTTGTGAAGGTAGCGATAGGCGTCACAACTATTTTCCGGGATTATGGATACCGTCAGAAACGAAATCATGCACGGCTTAAGTTCCTTGTTGCTGACTGGGGTGCAGAGAAGTTTCTTGGGAAGCTGAAGGAGCAAATTGGGGAGCTTGAAACGCGTGGCCAGGATAGAACGATAGGTTGGAACGCAGGTTATTTCACTGGTGTGCACAAACAGCGTCAAGAAGGGCTTAATTATATCGGTCTTTCTGTTCCTGTCGGGAGAATGTCGGCCCAGGAGCTGGAAGAGCTGGCGCGACTCGCGGATGAATACGGCAATGGCTCACTTCGCACGTGCAACTCACAGAATATTGTGATTACTAGCGTGTCGGATGAGAAGGTCGAAGCGCTGCTACAGGAAAATGTATTGAAGCGTCTAACACCATTCCCGCAGCATTTTAGCGCATTTGCTGTATCCTGTACCGGAATCGAGTTTTGCAACCTGGCGATCGTAGAGACGAAAGAAAGAATGCGTCAACTGGCGGGATACCTGGATGAGCATGTGGAGTTGGATGAACCGATTCGAATGCATATGGTCGGCTGTCCAAACGCATGTGGACAGCGTCAAATCGCTGATATCGGTTTCCAGGGGGCGCTTATTAAAACAGAAACCGGGATGAAGGACGCATTTGACATTTATATTGGCGGAACGCTAGGTGAGAATGCACAGTTCAATCAAAAACTGAAAGGACGAGTGTTAGGCGATCAATTGCATCGCGTTTTGCTCCCGCTGCTGGCTTATTATAAGGAAGAAAAGCAAACCGGAGAGAGCTTTTTCCAATTTGTACAGCGCGTTGGCACGGAACCGTTCCAGGAACGTATAAATGCGGCGTTGGAACAATTGGCGTAAAAGAAAGAAGGGATAAAGGCTATGTTTATTTACCGACTTGAAGTAACTTTCGAAGATGAATCGGCAGCAGCCGTTGTTGTTATCCATGACAGCGAGGAGAAAGCGTTCCGTAGCGCACAGAACCAGATCGAGAGGCATTTTATTCCGGTTAAGCCCATCAAGGAATTAGCCATTGTAGAAAAAAAGCCGGCTGAAGCAGGCCGGAGCTATGTGATTGAGTCATGATGCTAAGTTATGTAGCTATTGCCGTGGCGCTGTTTTTTGCTATGAATATTGGAGCAAGCGGAACGGCAGCTTCAATGGGTGCGGCATATGGCGCCGGCGCTATTCATAAAAAACGGGCGGCTATGCTAATTGTTGCCATCGCAGCTTTACTAGGTGCGGTGTTGGGTGGCGGCGAAGTGGTGAAAACAATCGGTAATGGAATTATTCCTTCCTCCGTGTTGAATGTGGAAACAGTCATTGTAATCTTATTTTCTGCCACGTTCACTTTATTTCTTGCCAATCTGATGGGAATTCCTTTATCGACGAGTGAAGTAACGGTTGGAGCGATTGTCGGAGTTGGTCTTGCGTATAAATCGTTATTTGCTAATAAATTGATGGTTATACTTTCCTTCTGGATTATCGTGCCGCTCGTATCGTTTGGCGTAGCCTATGCGCTTGGTTTGGTCATTAAGCGGGCGGAAAAGAAGTGGGTATTCTTGACCGGAGATGGGAAATGGAGACGCTGGCTGGGTCTCTTGCTTGTGGCAGGAGGTACGTTCGAAGCCTTTTCGGCTGGGATGAATAATGTGGCCAATGCAGTAGGTCCTCTCGTAGGAGCGGGCATTATGTCCGCTTCCTCCGGTGTTTGGATTGGAGGGACATTTGTAGCGCTTGGTGCGGTCTTTTTGGGTGGCAAAGTGCTTGAGACAAATGGAAAGAAAATCACCAGATTATCGTTATTGCAAGGAAGCGCGGTTTCATTTACAGGAGGTACCTTGGTAGTTATAGCTTCACTGCTAGGTATTCCCGTGCCGCTAGTTCAAGCCACTACCTGTGCCATTGTAGGTGTTGGAACCGCAGAGACCGGATTCCGGCTTTGGCAAAAGGGTGTAATCCGTCAAATTGCCCAGGTATGGATTGTATCCCCTGTATCTTCTCTTGTTGTAGCGTATGCTGTGATGAATTTTTGGCTTATGCCGAATCCGTATGTTCTTATCGTCATCCTAAGCGTATTTGTTGCCACAGTCGGATCGATTAGCTTATCCCGTACTATTCGTAAAGAGAAAAGCACCATTCATGATCAGGGAGGAGGCATTTAGATGCCTGATATTATGTTTTCTTATGAAACGCTCACCATTGAGCGTTTGGATGCGATAAATAAAGAACTGGAAAACAAAGATGCACTGGATATTTTGAAATGGGCATACGGCCAGTTCGGGGAAAGCCTGATATATGCTTGTAGCTTCGGTGCTGAAGGTATAGTGCTGGTTGATTTAATCAGCAAAGTATGTCCTGATGCACGCATTGTGTTTCTGGATACACATGTTCACTTTAAAGAAACGTATGAGTTAATCAAACGTGTTAAAGCGAAATATCCTAAGCTGCGCATCGAATTGAAGGAACCGCATTTATCTTTGGAACAGCAAGCGGAGCAGTATGGTATTGAGCTATGGAAGAGCAATCCCGATTTGTGTTGTAAATTGCGGAAGCTTAATCCCCTCGGGGAGGCATTGCAGGGGGCTGTGGCCTGGTTATCTGGACTGCGGCGCGAACAGTCTCCAACAAGATCAAGTACCCAATTCGTTAATATTGATCGGCGTTTTCAGTCCATTAAAGTGTGTCCGCTTATTCATTGGACATGGGATGACGTATGGACATATATCAAGCTATACCGACTTCCATACAATGAGCTGCATGATAAAGGATATCCGAGCATTGGCTGTGAGCATTGTACCGTGCCGGTGGAAGAAGATGGGGACTCCCGTGCCGGACGCTGGAGCGGCATAGGCAAGACTGAATGCGGTCTGCATCAGTAATGGACAGTCATAATTGCATGTAAATACCATAAAGTGAAGAAACGGAGTGATTTTGCATGGGCACAAGCCAGCCACATGGTGGTACATTGGTAAACCGTATCAATTTTTCGTATGATGTAACCGGAACTGATAAAGTAATTGAACTTGATGCATTTGCGCTTTCTGATTTGGAGTTGTTGGCGATTGGTGCTTTCAGTCCGTTAACCGGATTTCTTAGCCAGCGGGATTACAATAGCGTTGTTCACTCCATGCGGTTAGCCGACGGAACAGTCTGGAGTATTCCCATTACGTTGCCAGTAACAGAGGAAGCGGCTTTACAGCTTGTACCTGGCGATACAGCCAAGCTCATGTATGAAGGAGACATATATGGCATTATCGAGGTTAGGGAACTGTACGTGCCAGATAAAGAAGTAGAAGCCCAGAACGTATATGGTACAACGGAGTTAGCTCATCCAGGCGTGAAAAAGCTATGGGAGCGTCCCGAGGTTTATGTAGCAGGACCGATTACGCTCATAAAACGTCCTGAAAAAAATCGCTTTAAAGAGTTTTACCTTGACCCGGCACAGACACGTGCCGAGTTTGAAAACCGGGATTGGAAAACGGTAGTTGGTTTTCAAACGCGCAACCCGGTCCATCGCGCGCATGAATACATTCAGAAAACAGCGCTCGAAATCGTAGATGGTCTGTTTCTTAATCCATTGGTCGGCGAGACGAAAGCAGATGACATTCCGGCCGATATCCGAATGGAGAGCTATCAAGTACTGCTCAAAAATTATTATCCGCCTGAGCGTGTATTTCTAGCCGTGTTCCCGGCCGCGATGAGGTATGCGGGACCACGCGAAGCGATTTTCCATGCGCTGGTGCGTAAGAATTATGGGTGTACCCACTTTATCGTCGGGCGTGACCATGCGGGTGTTGGTAACTACTATGGTACGTATGACGCCCAACTGATTTTCGCTAATTTTACGCTTGAAGAGCTTGGCATTACGCCGCTCTTCTTTGAACACAGCTTCTATTGCACAAAATGCGGGAACATGGCTTCTGCTAAGACTTGTCCACACGGTCCGGAAGACCATCTCCATCTGTCCGGCACGAAAGTAAGAGAGATGCTTAGTAATGGTGAAGCGCCACCGCTGGAATTCAGCCGTCCGGAAGTAGTGGAAGTATTGATTCGTGGGATGAAGGTTGCGGTAGGTGGATTATAAGGTAAAACTTCACTCAGTGGGCGGTTCATCCCTACTACTGTTAGACCTGGATAAAACGGAGGAGGAAGAGAAATGGCATTGCATGACGCCAATATCGTCTGGCATCAGGCGACGATAACGAAAGCTGATCGTCAGAGGAAAAGCCGCCATAAGAGCGTAGTACTTTGGTTCACCGGTTTATCTGGCGCGGGTAAATCAACACTTGCTAATGAAGTGGAACGCAGACTGTACGAAAAAGGAGTACGTACGTATCTGCTAGACGGGGATAATATTCGTCATGGCATTAATAAAGATCTTGGTTTCAGCGCGGAGGATCGGACCGAGAATATTCGTCGAATAGGAGAAGTGTCCAAACTATTCGTCGACGCGGGTGTAGTCGTGCTTACGGCATTCATCTCACCATATCGTGCAGACCGGGAATTGGCACGGAGCCTGGTGGAAGCCGACGAATTTATTGAAGTGTATGTCAAGTGTGCTATTGAAGAGTGTGAGAGCCGGGATCCGAAAGGGCTGTACAAGAAAGCAAAAGCTGGAGAAATTCCTGAATTCACGGGGATTTCGGCTCCCTATGAAGAACCGGAAAGCCCGGAGCTGATTATTACTACAGATGCTCAATCTCTGGATGTATGTGCTGAACAGGTTATTGCGTATTTGGAAAAGAAAATAATTTTTGGATAATATAGACACGCCTATGGATACAAGGGTGTTGATTGTTCAGAGAAGAAAAGACAACTACAATAGGGCGCGAAGGGGATTTTCGTCTCCCTTACAAGCAGTTGGCCAGAACAGGCAGCAACCGATATACGCTTCTCTGCGGGAGACGAACCTATCGCCCGTTTGGAATTTGTTGTTGTGGCTATTTAATGTGGATAATGTTGGATAATCAACACCCTTTTCATTTGTATAACGATTGGAAAAGAATTAAACCGTTAGCTTCAAACCGATAATTCCTATGATGAGAAGTCCTAAAGATATAAATTGTGGAAGTTCGTATTTTTCTTTAAACCACAATAGCCCTGCAAGCGTAATGCCGACCGTTCCTATGCCTGCCCAGACTGCATATGCCACGCCGGGTGGCAGTGTCTGCATTGCTTGCGACAAACAGAAGAACGAGAAGGCGAACCCAACTACCATAATGGTAATAGGGACAGCTTTTTTTCCTTTACCAATGTATTTCATAGCCATAACAGCAACAACTTCCTCCAGCCCTGCAAAAATAAGATAAAGCCAGGCCATTATTGATCACCTTCCTGAAGATGTTTTTTCTTTGTTTCAGTAGTCAGCTTCATGCCTGCAATACCTGACAGGATCATGATTAAAAATGCAATTTGATAAATCGAGAACGGCTCACCCAGGAATATGCCGACCAGATACGTACCGACTGTTCCGAGACCGACAAATATCGCGTAAGCCACAGCTACAGGTATGGTTTTATACGCTCGGATTAGCAACAAAAAGCTTACGGCAATTAGTGTGATAACAAGTAACCAGTCAAGAAGTGAGTCCGCATATTTTAGAGAAGAAGCCCAGACGATTTCAAGCAATGCGGCTATTCCTATCAATAGCCAATTCATGATAAAACCTCCTATAATGATTGACTGTCATTCATTTTTATTGCAAAAAAAATTAGGTTAATGCTCTTTTAATAAAAACATATACGTCTTTTTTAATTTGTTCTGTGCTGTATTTTCTTTCTTTATCATTGGAGAAATACAGACCTTCCGCCGCTTGCTCGATGACATTCACAATCATGCGGATGTTCGTTTCAGTAGGAATATCCTTTATAACCTCGCCCTTTTCAATCGCTTTTTTTAGTTCAAATTCAAACCATTCGTAATAAGGGAGGTAGATGCTTTCCCACTTTTCAAATGAGTGGTAAAAAGCCAGTCCTGAATAGCAAAGAATAAGTACTTCCTTGTATGCTTCAGTCACCTCGAAAGTTACATCAATGACGGATTGAAGAGTATTCCAAAAACTTCCGCTCACTCTCGTTCTTTCTGTTATCTTATCGAATAGTTGCTGCAAAAGGTGTTCGGCGATGGCTGGTATTAATGCATTTTTGGAAGAGAAGTATAGATAAAACGTTCCCTGGGCAATCCCTGCCCGCTTAACAATGTCGGAAATAGAGGTTTTATCTAGCCCTTTTGCGGCGATAATTTCAATGGATGCTTCAATAATCCGCCGATATTTTTCCTCTTGTTTACTATTCATCTATTCACCTCAACCAATGAATGATTATCATTCATTTTCTCTTTGATTTGATTATACACCTCTAAGTCCTGCTTCGTCAAGGGATTTTAATGTAAAAAGCTCGCGATCGTTTGATGGCGAGCTTTTCTGAGTCAATAAAGGGGCTATGCTTGCTGTGTAATAAAGTCTGCTGTAATCTCAATTGCTTCGTCTTTTAGATGTGTGACAATAGCCTGTGCTAATTTTGGTGCATCCCGGTGATCGCCATGAATGCAGACTGTTTCCGCCTTCAGAGAAATATCTTTACCGTCATGGGTGATGACTTTTCCTTCCTTTATCATTCGCACTACACGACGTGCCTGTTCGTCCAAATCCGTATAATCGGTACCTTTGCGCGTCATCACAATGCTACCTGTCTCGTCGTGCTCACGGTCGGCATATACTTCGAATACGATTGTGAAACCTTGCTCCTGGCCGAGACGTGCCAGGGCTGAGTTGTTTAGTGCGAATAGCGGTAGATGTCTGTCGATTTTTTCGGTTGCATTGAGAACCGCTTGAGCAAGATCATTGTTTTCCATAGCCATCATGAACATTGCGCCATGCGGCTTGATATGTGACAATTTCATATCATGTGCATGGAGAAATGCCTGAAGTGCTCCGACCTGGTATAGAATATAATTTTCCACTTCTTCAGCTGTTGCGGTCATTCGTCGACGTCCGAAGCCCATCAAATCGGGAAAGCCTGGATGAGCTCCAACATTAATGCCGTATTGCTTTGCGAGTTCTACTGTGCGTCGCATGACCAGCGGATCGCCGGCATGATAACCGCAGGCGACGTTAATCGTGCTGACATATTTCATCATCTCTTCGTCATTGCCTAATTCGTACATACCGAAGCTTTCGCCCATGTCACAATTAATGTCAATCTTCATACTCGTCACGCTCCTTTGCCAACTCTTTATACTGATAGTTAAAATTGCAAATTGTATGCCATATAAAATGCATGAGAAAGCGTACAAGTCAGTATGTATATTTTCAATAATGAAATTGATTTTTCAGTGATGAAATTTGCAAATGCCAAAAAGAAAACGTGTCCAGTCAATACAAGCTTTACCTTTGCAAAATGTATGCCTACAGAGTAAGATAAGGTTCCTGATAGTTTTTTGCATGCTGTAGCGGTGGTTTATCCGTCTATATGTAAGAAAGAATAAATAAATAGAAGAGGTGACCATCATGAAAAAACGTACAACGAAAACGTTTATCGCCGGAATATGTACAGGTGTAGCATTGATGAGCGCAGTAGGCTTTTCTTATGCCGCATTGACAAAAATAGATGTAAGTACAAAACCTGTGTCATTTACAATAGAAGGAAAAGAAATAAAGCCAAGCGATAAGGAACAACAATATTTTAATGGTAAACAGTATGTTCCGGCTTCATTCATCCATCAGGATACGACTTATGTGCCACTGCGTTTTATTGCCGAGCGGCTTGGATTTCAGGTCGGATATGATGCTGCCGGCAACACTATCTCTTTAAAGGAGAAGAATATGGCAGAAAAAGAAATGAAATTCCAGGTGCTCTATCCTTTGCAGGATGCACAGTCCGTTATTGCTTCCCCTATCCAACAATGGTTTGACAGCCATAAAAAGCAAGAGTTTACAGGCACCATGAAAGGAGAGGATGGCCTGTATGCAGCAATCACCCGTGGCCAAAAGCCAAATGGCGGTTATGGTGTTGAAGTAGTTGGTGTGACGGAACAAGCGAATAAAGTCATCGTAAAAGTGAAGTATACAAATCCGCAACCGGGGAAAATGTATACACAGGTTATTACGTATCCGGCAACACTGGTCAAAATCCCGCACACTGATAAAGAAGTGCATTTTGAAGCAGTTAACTAATATGAAGAATATAGGTATTAAAAAAGGAGCAGTCCAAGGGCTGCTCCTTTTTTTTTGAGCGTTATGCTTCCTATATTCCGATTCAGTTTCGCGGTCAACATATTCTATACATCCCGACTTGAGAAACGACGAATCGAGAGCCAGAGAGCGGTAATGCCGTATAAGGCAGCATATACGAGCATGGCGTTGCTCGGTGTTGATAGGCTTCCGAATAGCCCTTGTGTAGCAAAGGATATTGGATCTCCTGCTGTGTCGAATAAATACACCGTCATTTTACGAAATAGCGAATCAAGTGGGAACAGCAGACTGGAGATTATCCCGATATTAATCATGGACGTCTTATTCATTAGAACCCCCATTTGTTCTACGAATCCGCCAATAAAGCTAATTCCGTACAAAATGATAAGAATGATACCACCGTTTATCGTTGTTGTTATACTGCTAAAAAGCAAGGCTACAGCGATAAGCAATAGGGGAGGTAATACAAATACCGCAAGTGCTTTTATAACTTGGAGGGCAGACATTTCGAAGCGCAAAATCTCTCCCCCTAACCATTGATTAATTGCCAGTACGCCTAAAAATAAACAAATGGAATAGAGAATCAGCAGGGAGCCAAGACCTGCGAACTTGCCAAGAACGATCGTACGTCGATGCAGCGGGCGCGCTAATAGTGTATCAATCTGATGGCTCTCGATTTCACCGGCGATGCTTCCGACACTGCTTAAAATAGCCAATAGCGCCGTGACGAAAGCCGCAAAGTAGAGACCGACACCGAGAATTTGCGTTGCAAAAAACGTTTGCGCCAAAAAGAAATCGGATGAGACTGCTTGTCCACCTGTTTGCTCTGTGGCTTCCTGGGCCGCGATATAGGTAGCGATCGCATAAAAAAGCAGGAAAGCAAAAGACATAAAAAGAGTGATATGAAAAATACGCTTGGATAGAATTTCACGCCATGTAAGTTTAGCGATGGTCCACATGAGACTGCTGTGCCTCCTCTCGGTTAACCCAATACATAAATACGTCTTCGAGCCGGGGAATACGCGGAACAATACGATATAGGGAAATTCCCAGATCGCTTAGATGACGCACAAGAATAGCGATGTCGTCCTCTTCGTTAAGCGTGATAAGCCAATGCGTTTTTCCCTCTTCCTGTTGAAGTAACTCAGCCTCTGTAACTATGGTGCTAAGGCTTTTCCATAGTCCATCGGGAACAGAGGAGGTGGTGATTTCTGTCTGTGGGTTAACGGATGAAAGGCTGCGCCACTCTCCCTGAACAATCAAATCACTTCGATGGATGATAGCGATATGATCGCATATCGTCTCCACTTCGCTAAGTAGATGGCTATTTAGAAATATCGTTTTTCCTTCGTCCCGCAACTCTGCCATCAATTCGCGTACTTCACGCCTCCCAATTGGATCGAGTGCAGAAGTAGGCTCATCAAGAAAGATGATTTCAGGATCGGAAAGAAGAGCACATGCTAATCCGATACGCTGCTGCATTCCTTTGGAATAACCACGTATTTTCTCATTACCGCGTCCAGAAAGGCCCACCCGCTCAAGCAGGGAGGCAATGCGTTTTTTGCGTTCACTGCGTGGAATTTTACATAAATCTGCATGCGACTCAAGCAATTGCTGTCCTGTTAGCCAATCTGGATAGCGGAAAAGCTCAGGAAGATAACCGATTTTTTGTCTTGATTCAACACTCCCGATCGGCTGCCCTAGAATATGTCCACTACCTCCTGTCGGAACCAACAGACCGAGCAGCGTTCGGACGAATGTGCTTTTACCGGCACCATTCGGACCAAGAAAGCCGAAGACGACACCTTTGGGCACGGACAGTGTGATGTTGCGGCATCCTGCTTTGCCGTCGTATTGTTTCGTAAGCTGATGTGTTTCGATTACGTAATCGCTCATTAGGTGACCTCCTGCATAAGCCAAAGAGAGCCCCTCCCACATAGGGGAGCCGCTCTTTGGCTTTTCTCTATTTTATCTGATTAGCGAGTGCGATAAGCGTATCGGTATGCTTTGCAGCCTTGTTATCATACGCTTCAAGATGGTGTATCTTTCCGTCTTTTTGCCAGACAAGGAACGACCCGTTTTCCGTTTCGTACGCGAATCCCTTTACGCCCTGTACCGTTATCTTGCGCACTTTGTTTTTGTCATCTGCTACATACGGAATCGGCAGGGTACGTTGCCAATCTTCAATGCCCGCGAGCTGCTGCTTTACATTTTGTGGGATGAATGGCAGCGAGAGAACTGTCTGGCGAACCTCATTTAAATCGACGTTTTCCGGAACCTGGATTTCCGGTGTTCCTGTTACTGTATAGAAAATTCTATCGGAAGAACGTTCGCCCTCATTGGCTTTAGCTGTAAACTGATAATGCTTCATATCAGGAACTTTGATGGAGAACGGTTTGTTGTTCAAATTCTCATTGAAGTGTGTTTCTGCTTTAACTTGCTTGAGCAGTGCATTGGCTTTATCAGTATTAAGCTGGGCATGCATTGTAAATCCAGAAGAGATATTAGCATCTACAAAACGATAATCTTCCGGTGCCGAAGGAATCTCATATCCGGCTTTTTGTGCTTCCTCCGCTGTTTGGAAGTATTGGTGCTCTTTGTTTAAATCCTTGTCCTCTACCCATACTTTACCGATACCTTTGATCTCCTTCATCCCGTCTTCACCGTTAGCAAGCCAGCTCTCAATCTCCTGTAGATCCGATTGAGTAAGCTTGACCATCTCTACTTGATCGACACGGAAGATAGATAGGAAGCTATTCGCTGCAGCCTGTACCTGCGGAATGGCGAGTGAACCGAGCAGAACGGCTGCTGCGGCTGTGCCTGTAATCCACTTTTTATAAGGTTTTTTCATTGTTTTCCCTGCTTTCTTATTAATGAATGTGACGTTATTCGTATGCAACCGTTGCTCGAATCGTTTCCAGGCTGCTTCTGTATTAATCTCTGCATCCGTCAAGGGCGGTTCCGGAAATGATTCCGCAAGTGCAAGTTCAGTCCATTGCTCCAGTTTTTTTGCTCTTTCCATCCTTGCGCAGCATTCCGCACAATGCTCGAGATGGGAGGCAATGCTTTTTCTGGTTTCGCGGTTTATTTCTCCATCCAGATATGCTTGCAGAAATTCTTCGTTTAGACAGTTCATTCTTGATACCCCCTCATTTGTTTATACATGTTGCGGAATTTTGTTTTGGCACGGGATAAGAGTGTCCCTACGGACGAACTTTCCACCTGAGCTGCATGCGCCAATTCCTTATAATCAAAACCGGAGTATTTCATCATCAGCAGCGTGCGATCTCTTTCATTCATTTCGGTCAGTATTTGACGTACCGCCTGTATGTCTTCCTGCCTGAGCCAATTTTCTTCAGAAGAAGGGCTGTAGACAGGCTGCTCTTCGCCCGCCTTTTCATCACGGATGAGCCGACGGTTGGTGGAGCGTATATGATTATAAGCGGCATGAATCGAAGCCTTTGAGAGCCATGCAGGAATGTTTTGGATTGCATTTCGGTTAGAATTATATAGTTTTAGGAAAACTTCCTGGGCGATATCTTCAGCAGCCGATTTTTCTCGCACAATGCGCATGATTTGACGAACTACATAAGGATAATACGT
The DNA here is from genome assembly GCF_000466385.1 of Aneurinibacillus aneurinilyticus ATCC 12856. Lineage (GTDB taxonomy): Bacteria > Bacillota > Bacilli > Aneurinibacillales > Aneurinibacillaceae > Aneurinibacillus > Aneurinibacillus aneurinilyticus. The sequence continues at coordinate 29,331 of NZ_KE952920.1, read as the reverse complement.
TTTGAAAAGTTCCTGAAAGTTATCTGCATGCGTAAAAACCAGTTTTTTTTCTTCATTCAAAGCGATCTGGACCTCCATTTCCTCTCTCCCCCTCTCCAGGTCATGCATATCGTTCACAAAAATGTATCTGGATGTCCTTCTGTCTATATAGACACCATGCCCCAAGGTTTTGTGACAAAAAGCGAATATAAAGTTTATTTGTTTTTTAATTTCGTGCAACAGGTTTACCAATATAATATAGTGCATTGAGGCCCTCCTTATAAAGCAATATTAATGGTATGATGGATACCTGAAGGGAGAGAGAAGGGAATCCATGGCCTCACAAAATGTTGATTTTACGGAAGGGAATATTATGCGACAGATGATCGCCTTTTCTCTGCCGATTTTTTTAACCAACGTGCTTCAAACATCATATCAGTTCATCGATAGTCTGTGGGTGGGGAACTTACTCGGTTCTGATGCTCTGGCTTCTGTATCGGTATCGGCGACCATCGTCTTCACGATGCTTTCTTTTATCATTGGAATGAATGGAGCGACGCTGACGATTCTGGCACAGCGCAGGGGAGCGCGCGATGAAGAGGGTATGAAGGAATCGCTCAATGCATTTGTTGTCGTATTTGCTTTGTTATCTGTCGGTATTGGTATTGTAGGCTATTTTCTTTCACCATATATTTTAATGTTGATTCAAACACCTGCAGCTATTTACGAACTGGCTACACAATATCTGCAAATTAATTTCATAGGGATTGTCTTCCTGTTCGGCTATAACTTCATCGGAACGGTGTTAAGGGCACTTGGAGATAGCCGGACGCCGATTCGCTTTGTGTTTATGGCTGTCATCCTGAATGCTATACTCGATCCGCTGTTTATCGCTTATTTTGATATGGGGGTAGCCGGGGCTGCAATTGCGACGATCCTATCCCAAGGCTTTTCCTTTATATATGCGCTTATATATACGAAGCGGACAGGAAAAATTCCATTTATGCGCCCGCATATTCCTTCAAAAATGTATGCGGCAGCGATCTTTAAGCTGGGAATACCGGCGGGATTGCAGATGATGGTAATTTCAGGCGGAATGATGGCCATTATGAGTGTTGTGAATGCATTCGGCGAAGATGTTGTGGCTGGTTTTGGGGCCTCGCAACGTATGGATAACTTGATCATGCTGCCGATTGTTACACTTGGTTCTGCCATTAACAGCATGGCTGGCCAAAATATAGGAGCCGGCAAATGGGAGCGGGTTAGTGGCATCGCGCGTAGCGGCATCACGCTTATTGTTAGTTTATCGCTTGCGATTGCGGTGCTGGTGTACATATCGGCACCATGGTTGCTAGGCTTGTTCGTGGATAATCCGAATTCGATTGCTTTTGGTACGATGTACCTTACTACAGTTTGCTTTTTTTATCCATTTTTAGGGATTAACTTTGTGCTGAATGGCATTATTCGGGGAGCTGGAGGAATGATGCAGATTCTGATATTGAACTTTATCTCATTCTGGGTGCTGCGCTATCCATTGACTGCTTTGTTCTCCGAATGGACGGGGGAGCAGGGCATCGCATATGGTATGGGAACGAGCTTTATTATTAGTGCACTATTTGCAGGAGCTTATTATCGTTTCGGCCGCTGGCGTGAAATCCGGGTACTGCAGAGAAGATAAATGCAGTTCATTGAGCTTCAAACAAAACGGGTAACATATAAGGGAAGGCGGATTAGGGAGGCTGGTCAGAACGTTTATAAAAAATACTTTACTTACTAAAAATAATAAAGTATAATTTGTTTAGTGAAAATAACTCAGCAAATAAAGGAGAGAATATAATGGCAAAAATTCTGTATGTAACTGCAAACCCGAAACCGATAGAAACTTCGTTCAGCTTGCAACTTGGCGAAAGCTTTCTAAAAGAGTACCAACAACATAGCCCGAATGATACGATTGAACGTTTGGATCTGTACAAAGAAGATATCCCATTTATTGATGCTCTTGTTCTCGGTGCATGGGGCAAAGTTGCACAAAACGAAAACCTTAATGAGGAAGAGTTGCGCGTTCTTGGACGTATGACAGAATTGCTTGATCAGTTCATATCCGCAGATAAAATTGTTTTTGTGACTCCGATGTGGAATCTTAGCTATCCACCGATGCTAAAAGCATACATTGACAATATTGTTATTGCCGGTAAAACATTCAAGTATACTGAGCAAGGTCCAGTGGGACTGCTGTCAGGCAAACGTGTGATGCATGTTCAAGGGCGTGGTGGCATTTACTCTGAAGGCCCGGCAACCGCTTTCGAATTTACAGATAAATATTTGCGCAGCATCATGGCCTTCATTGGCATTAATGATTATGAGCATATTTATGTAGAAGGTATAGCTGCAGCGCCAGATAAATCCAAAGAAATTTTTACTGCTGCTGAAGAAAGAGCAAAAAAAGCAGCAGTTGATTTTGCAAGAGACCATCAACGTGCATAATATAGACAAATTTATGTTCATTAGATTATAGACAATAAAAAGGGCGAATGGTACCATCTTATTGAGGATGAGCGTTCACTAACCAAAAGACATGGTTAGGAGCGCTTTTTTCTCAATCAAAACTTCGAGGAGTTGTTGCCAGGTGAAAACAGCGGGCAAATTTGCATCTTTGGCATTGGCGCTGTTGGCTGCATTTACAATAGGAATGTGGACAGGAGCGGGCGAAGGTGATGACTTTGAGGAGACCATCTCAGCCTATTTTTATCCGATTACGTACTATTTCGATGGCAAGAAGGATACAAGCGATCCGGAAGTGTATAAAAACACCGGTACTTCTGTTCCGAAGTCCATTACATATGAAGGAACGACTTATGTTCCGTTACGTTATATAGGGGAAAAGCTTGGCAAACAGGTGGGATACGATCATGAAACACGCTCTGTTTGGCTTGGACAAAAGCCAACTCTAAGCACGACGCAATCCCCACCCTCCACTAAAACGGGTAGTATAGTCGATAGTTTTAAGGTCAGTATTGGCGATAGCTTGGACACTGTAAAGACTAAGCTTGGTACTGCCAAGTCTTCCTATATAGGCACAAATCAAACTACATGGTGGGTGTATGACAAGCAGTGGGTTGGATTTCGTAATGGACAGGTTATCGAACTGTTTTCAAGCGACCCCGCAGCACAGTATGCAGGAGCCAAAGTCGGCATGACGCGTAGCGAAGTGGAGAAAACGCTAAAATATACAGCAAAGCCGCAGTGGAAGCTGTTTGATGCGACATTCATCTTCCAGAATGATAGTGCGGAAAAAGTGCTCTATAAGTCTGGGTCACAGGCAGTTATCGCCTATTATGATACGCTTGATAACAAGAAATTGTTGGGATTGCGTATTGTCAATCCAACGGAAATTGTTCATAAGAAATATTTTGGCTATACGTATCAATATATAAGAAAACCAACCATTCCTACCTATCCAACACAGGCAGCCACTGTCAATCAGCATGCTGCCAAACAGGTGCTATGGCTTACTAATGTCGAGCGGGCTAAGAAAAAGGCACCGGCACTTGTCTGGAGCGATCAGGCAGCTGCCTCGGCGTACAAGCATAGCAAGGATATGAACGATCACAACTATTTCTCACATACGACCCATAGCGGCAAATCACCGTTTGATTTGATGGCAGAGCAGAAAATCAAGTATACGCTGGCGGCTGAGAACATTGCTATGGGGTATCCTGATCCGATTGAGGCTGTATTCGGCTGGATGAACAGTGCCGGCCATAGAAAGAGTATGCTTAATCCCGCGTTTAAAAAATTAGGTGTTGGGGTATACGAAACGTACTATACCCAGCATTTCTTCACTCCGTAAAAAGGCAACAATACTTTGACAAGATGAATTAAGCAAAGTAAAATATCATGTGATTGCCTGAAAATTAAGAGTGGAAGGGACGAGCATTATGTGGAATTATATTATCCCAATCCTGACGCTGATTCTCGGATTGGTCGGCGGTTTCGCCATCGGTGTATGGTATCTGAAAAACCAGATGTCCAATATGCAGATGGATGAGAAGCAACTGCAACAAATCGCACGCTCGATGGGGATGAACCTGAACCAGAAGCAGCTAAATCAAATGAGCCGGAGAATGCAAAGTGCGAAACCGGGCAAGAAGAAAAAATAATACCAAGGGATATATCTCCTGTAATAAAAGCTGTGAACAGACTGACTGGACACAGCTTTTTTGCTTGCATATAAAAGAAGCCGAATGGTCAATTCAACCATCCGGCTCTCTTTATTTGCCTATGACTTCTCCAGCACCAGTTCTGGTACCAGAACCTTACTTTCCATCTTATGCTCGCGGTATTCCCAACCTGTATAGGAGTCAATTACGTTTAACTGCTCATCCAGATGGACAATCGCGACGAATGCGTAATGGGTTTTGGTACGGTAGCGCAGGTCGATCCAGCGTACTTCATGTCCAAATTCCCGCTTTTTCGTATATACGTGCGGATACCGGGTGAAAGAAAGGAATGCCCGCACATTAGCATCCTGCTTCGCTCTTTCGATGATTTTATTATGCTCCTTCTTGTAAAAAGTATCATGCCAGATGATATGCTTATTGCGCAATTCACCAACATAAGAAGCATCCGAAGTCTCTGCAACGATACCCCAGCGCGTCCAGCGAATCGTTGGAAGCAAAATATAATGGCCTTCTTCTCCCAAATCGGCTTTCACCATATTGACCAGTTTGTTGTATGCTATCACTCGCTGGATGATGTATGTTATCATCACGGCATAGACAGCGCTAAATACATGGCCAGGAGAGAACCCAGCGGCCCAGAATAAAAAGCCGATAATATGAATGCCCATAATAAATGGGTCAAAAATGTTAATCACATTAAGCGAAATCCATCGCTTCGAGAAGGGACGGGCCGCCTGTGTACCATACGAGTTAAACAGGTCGATGGACACATGGACGACTACGGCAAGCAGTGTCCACAACAACAAATGCAAGTAGGAGACACCTGGGAAGAAAGCATAAACCCCTCCGCTGACAAGTGCCGTCCAGATAAAAATCGCCGGAATGGAGTGGGACCTCCCACGGTGATTACGAATGTACGTAGCATTGCCCCGAAGCTTCAGCACCGTATCGAAGTCGGGAGCCTGAGAGCCTATCAGTGTGCCAAGCAGTACGGCACTGGCGAGCTCAGGATGAGCGGACACAGCCGGATCCAAATACGCAAGACCTGCAAGACCAAAACCCATAGCAATGTGGGTACCTGTATCCAAGAATGAATTCCTCCAATTCCTATAGTTGACCGAAACGGCCTTTTTTTATGCATTGCTTTCCATCATATGGTAGTAAATGGTGCAATGCAAGTCGATATGCTTTATTATAAAGGAAAACCCGTGAGATGTTTAGCTATTTTACATAAAATCCACTTTTTTTTATCAAAGGTTCAAAGTTTTGCCCCAACTATTACAAAGGGAGGGACGAGCAATGCACAGCATTCAGGTGTTCGTTGAATACAAAGTGAAACCCGATATGCGGGAAGAGTATCTGCACAAAATTAAAGATGTAGCCACAGCTATGAATTATATCGGTGTTGATGATTTTATCGTACATGAAGGGGTAGATCAACCGGGATTATTTGTTGAAATGTTTCATGTTCCGACAATACAAGCCTATCGAAAAATAAAACGGAAACGTTGTGAAGAAAAGGCAGCGACAGGAGAATTCTGGCAGAGCGTCAATCATTGCATTCAGGGCGGTACAGAGAAATTGCATATGTGGGCGTTCTCACCAATCGATATGAACGGGAGTGAAGAATAATTCATGACAAGAAAGCAACAGGAACAGCAGAACGATATTATCGGCTCTTTTGCCATTGAAACATTTCAAGATGATTTGCTGTACTGGTTTGAGCGGCAGCAGCGGGATTTGCCATGGCGGCAGAGTCGGGATGCATACCGGATATGGGTTTCTGAGATTATGCTTCAGCAGACAAGAGTAGATACTGTAATTCCATATTATGAACGATTTATGGAACGGTTCCCGACAGTCGAAAAGTTGGCTGATGCAGAACTAGAGGAGGTTTATAAATATTGGGAAGGATTAGGGTACTATTCTCGTGCCCGTAATTTACATAGTGCCGTAAAAGAAGTAAAGGAGAGGTACGGAGGAACTGTGCCAGATACACCGGAAGATGTACACGCATTGAAAGGTGTTGGCCCCTATACTGCAGGAGCGATTTTGAGCATTGCATATGGCCTGCCGGAACCTGCGGTGGATGGTAACGTAATGCGAGTACTGTCACGCATTTTCTTAATCGAAGAAGATATTGCGAAAGTAAGCACAAGAAAAGTGTTTGAGGCGGTTGTGCGACGCATTATTGCCCATCGTAATCCTTCTTTTTTTAATCAGGCATTAATGGAATTGGGAGCGCTTATTTGTATTCCGCGTTCTCCGCGTTGCGGCTCCTGTCCGGTTGCTTCACATTGCCGTGCCCGCGAGCAGGGTGTTCAGGAAGCGCTACCTGTTAAGAAAAAAGCTAAACAGGGAAGAGTAGAGGAACGTGGAGTGGCGCTCGTACGGCGTGAAGACGGACGCTGGCTTATCCATAAACGACCGGAGAGCGGACTTTTGGCTAATCTGTGGGAATTTCCGAATGTAGAATGTCAGGGAGAGGCCGAAGCAAGGGAAAAGATTAGCATGCATATGTACGGAGCGTTTGGTGTTAAATGCACACCACAGGACTTGGTAATGGAACATAGTCACGTATTCTCACATTTACAGTGGAATCTGCACACCTATATATGCAGATATGAAGGACAGGACGGAGAACAAGGAGAAGCAGCAGTGAAAGACAGGATGTTATGGGTTACCATAGATGAGATGGAGAACTATCCATTTTCTGTCTCCCATAAGAAAATCGTTGAGGCACTGCATGAAGGTTTCCAACAAAGTTTATCCTGGTCCAGTGGGCAGTAAGACCCCGATAAGTAAAACTCACCATCAGCAGGAGATGAAGACAGCCTCTATTGTTATAGAAAGTTTCGCTTTATAGCAGCCAGTTAGAAAAGCTGAGGAAAAGGAGAGGGCGGGAGTGGAATATAAACGAAAAGAAGGCTTTCGTCTTGAATTTCCGGAGGGGCTTCCGGGGACATTCAACATTATTAAAGTTGGGGAGCAATACGTGAGCAGTAAGCCAGGTGCGGTTATGATTCACGATATTAGTCTGCGTGGGGCCAAAGTGTCTACGCCGCTTGCCCTTCCGTTTCAAAAAGAGCGCATGCAGATTGAACTTCACTTTAGCATTAATGCTCAGCCGTTTGCGGTATGTGGCAGTATGGTGTGGAAGCGCGAGGAAGGTTCCCGTTATTTTTATGGGGTCTTTTTCGATGAAGAAAGTTATTCGAGTGCTGATTTGTTTGAAGAATTAAAGCGTTATGCAAGAAAAAGAAATGAGCGAAAAAAAGAACAGTAGAAAAAAAGAGGAGACGCCCGAAAGCTCTCCTCTTTTTTTCGTTTAAAGAGGCACTAGTCCCGGTTGCCGAAAATGCGTAAAAGATAGAGGAATAAATTAATAAAATCAAGGTAGAGGATAAGTGCGCCGATGATGGCTTCTTTTGTTTCCTCGCCTGTTCCCTCGTTTCCTATAGTGTTCGCTTCTTTAATTTTTTGGATATCGTATGCGGTCAAGCCGGAGAATACGATAACACCTGCATAGGTGGTAATCCAGTATAGTGTGCTGCTATGAAGGAAGAAATTGACCAGTGTAGCCAGGATGAGGCCAATGAGCGCCATGAACAAAATAGAGCCCATTCGCGATAAATCCCGTTTTGTTACATAACCGTATACAGCTAATGTGCCAAACATGCCTGCTGTAATAAGAAAGGTAAGTACGATAGAGCTTGAGGTGTACAGGGCAAAGAGAAGTGAAAACGTAATCCCATTTAATGCCGCGTAAATGAAAAATAACAGCGTTGCACTTGTAATTGACAGCTTGTGTATGCGGGCTGATAGGTAAAATACCATCACTAGCTCTGCGATAAGAATTCCGAAGAATACGTAAGGATGTGCGCTGAAATAAGTAAGTACATTCTCATTGCGGCTAAGCAGGTATGCTACGACTGCTGTCATTAACAATCCTACAAACATCCAGGAGAATACGCGTTGTATATACCGCCTCTGCTCAGCAGCAACCGCCGCGATGTTCATGTATATCCGTCTCCTTTCAACATCTGTTTTCCTATATGCTAAAAAGCCGACTTTCGTCATGGAAAGCCGACTTTATAAAGATGTTTATTCGCCTATTATTTTGCTTCGTTGAAGCGTTTGTTTACTGCATCCCAGTTTACTGTGTTCCACCAAGCAGAGATGTAATCCGGGCGTTTGTTTTGATATTTCAGGTAGTAAGCATGCTCCCATACATCAAGGCCGAGAATTGGAGTTTTACCTTCCATCAATGGATTGTCTTGATTCGGTGTGCTGGTAATTGCCAGTTTGCCGTTGTCAACGATAACCCAAGCCCAGCCGCTTCCGAAACGGGTAGCAGCTGCTTTGGCAAATTCTTCTTTCAGTTTGTCGAAGCTGCCAAATGATTCATTAATAGCAGTCGCAACATCGCCTGTCGGTTCTCCGCCACCGTTCGGGCTCATGATTTCCCAGAACAAGCTGTGGTTGTAGTGACCGCCACCATTGTTGCGTACAGCTGTACGGATGTTTTCCGGTACGCTGTTGATGTTGCGCATTAAGTCTTCAATGTTTTTGTCAGCAAGCTCAGCTTGGCCTTCAAGCGCTGCATTCAAGTTGTTTACGTATGTTGCATGGTGTCTGTCATGATGGATTTCCATAGTTTGTGCATCGATGTGCGGTTCGAGAGCATCGAAAGAATAAGGTAGGGCTGGTAATTCAAATTTTGCCATAATGTAACTCCTCCTTTATGGTTGTACACGGATATACTTCCAAAATTAATTATATCTTACTGAGGGCATAATTCAATACAAAACAGATAAAAAAGTATAGTAATTAGGTTTTTCAGGAGAGTTATTATTAAATTATTAATCATAGATAATGCGAGAACTATGATCCCATGCCCCCTGATCACCTGGTATTCCGCCTCGTTTTTCCACCTCCCCGATAATTTTTTGGTGGTAGCTTACACCCTGAGTATTCAAAAAAGGTGCCATCTCGCTCATCATATTGTGATGGTATAACAACTCCTTCATCTCCCACTGCGCCATTGGTGTATCGCTCAACTCGTCTAGCCTACGGCCTACATACATATGTATTCTTCACCTCATTTCTTCTGGTGATATTGCTTGAGAAACGCACGGGTGGCGTGTTAAAACGGGCGAAAAAATCGAGCGAAGGCTCTCGCGGGCTTTTCTTACTTTTACCGCAATGAATGTTTTTTAAACGTATGCGTAGAAAAGATAAGGAATGGTGTATAAGCTGTGTTGTCAAGTACGTTTTGTCATAATAAATTCATAAAATTGGGAAAAGTATGGAGGATTGGTTTGGAAAAAAATGAATATAAATAGTAGATAAAATTAAAAAGGAAGGGGCAATCAGTTATGTATCCTCTTGAAGAAGTATTGATTTGGGAAGCGGAAATGGACGATAGCCTGCAGCAGGAACGCCAGATTCTCGCCGCGTATCAGTTGATGAAAATGGATTTAACTGACCGTCGGACCGTCCTTCTTCAGGGAGATACCATCGATACTTTTTCTCTTGATACTGTAGACCAGGCAATTCTTCGGGTAGAAGAACTTATTTCAGAGCAAAACGTTATTATCGGAGAGAAGGAAAAAGCTGTTCAGACGATGTATGAGCAGTGGAAACAATTGCTAAAGGACTGATAATCACGCTTGAAACCTGCCTGATACAGGTAGGTTTTTCTTTTCTGCACGTTTCGTTTTCTGATTAATAGCGACATTTACCATTGTGTAGTGTAAAATAAAAAGTAGACGAAAAGCAGGGAGGACGTTGGCGTGTTAATACGGTCGTTTCGTTTGGGAGATTATGTACACATCACACGCATCTGGCAGGAAACGGGATTGGAACAGACAGAAACCGAGACACTTGACGCACTGGCTAAACAACTGGCCTGGGATAGTGATCTCGTTATGATTGCGGAACATGAGGGAGAAGTAGCCGGTGTTATTGTAGGAACCATTGACGGAACACGTGGTTACTTTTAGCGGTTGGCAGTTAATCCGGCGCTGCAGGGCCTGGGCATCGGCCGTAAGCTGGTAGAAGCGCTTGAGAAGCGTTTTAAAGAAAGAGGCGTAACAAGAGTATTTATTATGGTAAATCAAGATAATAAGAAGGTCCTTCCTTTTTATAGCTTACTTGGATATGAAGTGAAGGAATATATTACATTATCTAAGAAGTTAACACCTAATACGGATATAGAATAAGAAGCGCTGGCTTCTTTTGCGCTAAAAAGGGGAAAATAAGCGTGAAGGAGTGTTCGTATACATTATATGAGAAGGAAGGAGAGCGTGATGACGTCACCCGGAACCCCATTTCGCATCGAAAGTTATAAGCATGATCAATTGTTTCACCGCTCATGGGACAAAACGCTGATGCTTCATTTGAGCGATGCAGTTCTCATCGGTGGAAACGATAACGTCCGAGTTACCGAATCGGACGGACGGGAGTGGCGAACGCGCGAACCAGCAATATGTACGTTTGGCCGCGGACAGTGGTTTAATACGATTGCAATGATTCGAACAGATGGAATTTATTACTACTGCAATATCGGCTCGCCGTTTTCTTTGCGCAATGATGTGGTCACGTACATAGACTACGACCTTGATGTGAAGGTCTATCCAGATATGAGCTACACTATCCTGGATAAAGAAGAGTTCGCGCTGCATAGCCGGCGAATGCAATATCCCCAAGAGGTAATCGATATGGTATATAAGGGAGTGCAGGAAGTGGTCACCTGGATTCAAGAGAGAAGAGGACCCTTCCATCCCGGTTTTGTCGATCGTTGGTACGAGCGGTATTTGCATTTACGAAATCCATGAGACTCCTTTTCGTGATGAAAGGGAGTTTTTTATTCAGCCGCGAGAGGCATAGAAAGGGGCTGAGCGATTGGACAGCATACGAAGATATCTTATCTTTGTCAAGCCGTATTGGAAGAAGATTGCTCTTACAATCGTTATAGGCATTTTCAAATTTGGTATTCCATTGATTATGCCATTGTTGTTGAAGTACGTAGTGGACGATATTTTATTGGAACCGAACGCAACAGCAGATGAGAAGATACACAGTTTGCTGTATGTTATGGGTGGTGTCCTTCTCTTATTTACAGTCGTACGCTGGCCTATTGAGTATTGGCGGCAGTATCTGGCACAATCGGTGTCTAATACCGTACTGTATGATATACGGAACCGGGCTTTCGATCATATCCAAAGGCTATCGCTTCGTTATTTTCATAACCATCGCGCAGGGGAAGTTATCTCGCGAGTAATCAATGATGTTGAGCAGACAAAGAGTTTTGTAGATACTGGACTCATGAATATATGGCTTGATTTAGTGACACTTTTGATTGCGCTTGGCATTATGTTTTCGATGGATGGATGGCTGACGCTGGTGTCCATCTGTATGTTCCCATTATACGGGTTTTCGGTGAAGTACTTCTATTCCAGGTTGCGCCATTTGACGCGGGTACGTTCCCAGGCACTGGCGACGCTTCAGGCACACCTTCATGAGCGGGTTCAGGGTGTTCCTGTTATCAAGAGTTTTGCGCTTGAAGAGCACGAACAGAACCAGTTTGATGAGCGTAACAGGAATTTTCTGTCACGTGCGCTAGAGCATACAAGCTGGAATGCTAAAACATTCGCTGCTGTTAACACGATTACAGACATAGCACCGCTATTAGTGATTGCAGTGGCTGGTTATCAGGTTATTCAAGGAAGTTTGTCGGTCGGTTCTTTGGTTGCGTTCTATGCGTATCTGGATCGGTTGTATGCACCCTTGCGTCGTCTGGTTAATTCATCTACTACTCTTACTCAGGCGTTCGCTTCGATGGACCGCGTATTTGAGTTTATGGACGAGAAATACGATGTTACTGACAAGCCGGGCGCGCGTGAATTGTCACCGATTGCAGGCCGAGTAACATTTGAAGATGTACATTTCCGCTATCTTACTAAGGGAGACGATGTATTGAAGGGAATTACGCTCATTGTCGAACCGGGTAAAACAGTTGCGCTGGTCGGAGCTAGCGGTGGTGGGAAATCCTCATTAATTAGCCTAATTCCGCGCTTTTATGATGTACATAAAGGCAGGATTTGTATTGATGGGTACGATGTGCGTGATGTAACGATGAAAAGCCTACGCAATCAGATTGGCATGGTGCTCCAAGATAATATTCTGTTTAGTGACTCCATTAGGGAAAACATCCTTATGGGAAATCCAGAGGCGAGTCAGGAAGAAGTAATTGAAGCGGCGAAAGCAGCTAATGCTCATGATTTTATTATGGAATTAACGGATGGCTATGACACGGAAATCGGTGAACGGGGAGTAAAATTATCCGGTGGACAGAAGCAGCGAATTGCGATTGCCCGTGTGTTCCTGAAAAATCCAAGCATTCTGATACTTGATGAGGCAACATCGGCGCTTGATTTAGAATCTGAGCATTTAATTCAACAGTCTCTTGAGCGCCTGGCACATAATCGAACGACGTTTATTGTCGCGCATCGGCTCTCTACTATCACGCATGCGGATAAAATTGTGCTAATCGAAGATGGGCGGATTAAAGAAGAAGGTACACATCATGAGCTGATGAATAAGCACGGGGCATACTATAAGCTGTTTACTGTACAAAATTTGGATGATGTTGAATTGTCGGAAAGCGGATTGAATATATGAAATTAGAACCGCTGCGAAAATGCTGACGGAACTAGTAGGATGCAGAATAAAAAGGAACGGTGCTTCGAGCGCCGTTCCTTTTTACGTATACAACGATTAGTTCGCTTGTTCGGCATTCTCCTCGTAAATCGCTTCCCATCCAGCTGGTGTCACGAAGATACGGATGCATTTGATTTTGCGATCTTCGCACAATGTAAACCAATGACGAGTGTAGGCAGGTACAGAAATCAAATCACCTGGCTCCATTACGACATCAAAATAGCGTCCATCGTTCCCCTTTAAGGTGAAGATGCCATGACCGTCTACACAGAAGCGAACTTCGTCATCCGTATGATGGTGCTCTTCCTTGAATTTATCGAGCAGAGTATCGAGATTGGGTGTGGCATCGGACAATACGATAATGTCTTCTGTCTCGTAGCCACGGCGCGCGCTTAGTTCGTTTATTTCGGTACGGAAGGAATCAATGATTTGCTGTTTTTCTGCATCGGACAAAGAATAGTTTTCTTTTAGATTACCTTCGAGCCGTTCAACGCCCCATTTTTCATAAATAACGTCTTGACCGCTTAAGAAATCTTTTACTTCGTTGCCCTTAACAATTTGTTGTTTTGTATCCAAAAAAGTAATGTAAGCCATCTTTTTTCCCTCTCTTTCGAATATTCGTTCTATATTTATTGTAATTATAGCTGACCTGTAGCCCGATATGTTAGCGTTGGTTGCTGTCCCACAATATGTCCGGCAAATTGTTGAACCTGCAGCCATTGCAGATGGTAGCCGAACAGGAATTCAAATGCTTCAAGGTGGCGCTTGGCCTCAAAGTCGTTACGTCCCCATGCATAAATGCCATGATTGCGGATTAACACACCTGGGATACGGGCATCTAGCACGCTCTCAACTGCTTGTGCCAGTCGGGAAATGTCCGCAAAATTCTCAACAATAGGTATCCGAATTTCCGCGTCTTCTTCCCAGATACCAAGACCTTTGATTAATTCCTGATTGCGCAGTGCTACATATCCCTGGTTACCATACAATTCGGATACAATATTGTTCGGAATTGTATGAACGTGAAACACTGCTCCCGTTTCCGGAATATTGCGATAGATGGCCGTATGAATTTGTGTTTCTGCCGAAGGTTTTAGTGATGTCGATTCATATGGACGACTGTTCTCGTCTACTACCAGATAGTCATAAGGTGTGCAAACGGTTTTGTCCTTGCCGCTTGCCGTTACTGCGACAAGCAAAGGCTTGGAACTGATTTTAATGGAAAGGTTGCCGCTTGTGCCAGGGAACCAATCCCTGGCTGCAAATGCTAACTTCACCTGATCGAGCTGCTGAAAGACTTGCTGACGGACTTCGTGAGTGTATGCGTTCATTGGGGTACCTCCGTTTGAGTGATAAAGGTGGTTAATGCTTGAATGCAATCATGGAAATTTGAAAAAGCCTGATAGTCAATACCAAGTTCTTTGCATGTATTTGCAAGATAGTCACGGGCGATGACTGCATCGGCAATTTTTGCGCCTTCAAGATCAGTGATGCTGTCACCAATAACGACTTTGAAATAGCGGTTGCTGTCATAACTGCGTATGATGGTTGTTTTACACATTCCGCAGTCTACATTACAATGCTTATCGCACGGATGCGGGTAGATAATCTCAACATTCTTACCAGAAAAGTCGCTCTGGTTGCAGTAAATTTTGTTGATTTTTTCAGCGTACGGTGCAAGAATCGGTTCGATGAAAAAGTCAATACCGTTGCTTGTTATAAGCAGTTGAATATTTTGCTCATAGCAGTAGTTGACGAAATCAACAAATCCCTCACGGACACGGGCCTGATTCAATACAAAGTCCGTGACTTCTTTTCGTTGTACGCTTGGTACGAGCTGAAACAGAGCGTATACGCCTGCTCGCAGACTCGTTTTCTTGGCGAAAATATCATCTACAATCGGTTTCCATTGTTCTTCAGGTACAAATGTACGCATGATGTCGATGATATTGTCTTTCTCGGTAATCGTGCCATCGAAGTCACAAAAGATAACAATTTGTTTACTCATATTATGCGTTTCCCCATTTCTCAAGTGCCAGAGCCAGCGGCTTGCTTGTTTGTGCACCTTCAGCAAGCGTTTGACCATTTACTACAGCATCAATGGCGGCCCGGAATGCTCGTGCACCATCTGCGGCACCGCTCGGATGACCGTGCACTCCGCCGCCGGCATTTACGATGACATCCATGCCGAAGTCGTTATACAGTTTGGTGACCAACCCGGGATGAATCCCGGCGGAAGGCACTGGAAAAGCCGATTTATGCGCACTGTTGGGTATGCGGGCGTGTTCGGCAACTGTCAGTGCTTCTGTATGGTTCAGCGCTACTGAACCATATGGCGATGGATATAAAATCATATCTGCACCCGCCAGGCGCATCAGTTTGCCGAGCAAAAGCGGAGAGGAAATGCCATATTCATCTGCCGCGTAGAAAGCTCCTGCCATTGCCGGATGTGCCATCAACGGTACAGTAATATCGGGATCGGCAGCCAATCGATGCAGAATATCAAAACCGTATGGCAGGACATTCAGCAACAGGCAAGTTGCTCCCCGATCAATCGCATATTTAGCCTTATCGACCAGTTGATGTACTGGCCCGGTCAAATTGGCTGCGTATAATACAGGTCGGCCGGACGCCTGGATGATACGATTATAAGCGCCGAGCCGTTCCGTTAGCGGAGCTTTGTCGTCCACGAAGAAAATTTCATCGTCTTTTACTAAATCTACGCCGCCTTCCACTTGCGCTGCGAATTGGGTTTCCAGTTCATCCAGCGGGAGTCCAAGGCAGGATTTGAAGATGCTCATAAGCAGTGGTCGATCATAAACCCCAAGTTGTTCCCTGATACCGGCAATACCGAACTTCGGTCCGGGAAACTGTGCCAGCAGGGAAGGAGGGAAGTCGATATCTACTAGTTTGATTTTTCCATCCATCGACAGTTTACCGAATACCGTAGTGAGCAGAGAAGGAATATCGGGGGTGATATTTCCGACAGGGTACTGGATTGAGATAATGCCCTGCTGCAAGTAGTCTTTTTCTTCGGTGATGGTTACGTTACCGACCCTGCCTAGATATGGCGCCAGCATTTCCTGCCGTGCGAGTGGCAGATCGGTCCAGCTTCCTACGGTCATGCCTACAGCGATGCTTTCGGCTTTTTTATATAAATCTTTTGCAGTCGTTAGATAACTGACAGTAATAAATTCATGCATTGTCCCTTCATCCTTTCCTGGAAAACAAAAAGCTCCCTTTCTGAAAGAAAGAGAGCGGTACGTTCGCAAACAGGAACTTCACGATCTTATCTTTCAGAATGAAATAACCATTCTGCAGGAATTAGCACCTTTCTTTCCGTAGTAGACGGTAAAAGCAGGTTGCCGGGCTTCATCGGGCCAGTCCCTCAGCCTTCTCGCGATAAGAAGAAATAAAATTGTCTGTGTTTAATGATAGTTTGGAATCGATAGTATGTCAATAGGCTTTATTCATCTTCACCTTGATGAGTATGAAATGTATGCACCAGTTTGCTTAGGCGCTCCAGCTGATTGGCGTACTCGAGAATTTCCGCTACAACCGGGAAGAGGTGGCGCCATTGTCCATCATCTTCTTCCTGAGGCGTATTTTTTACTTCAGGATATAAGGTTAAAAATTCGTGCAATAGCCGATTATTCTCCTGCAAGACCTCTTCTGGAAGATGCCAATCTTCCCTTGTTTTCAGGATTCCATTATATGTGAGCAGGATATTTTTATGGTACTCCGTTAAAGCCTCCAATTGGCTTTGAATTAAAGGGAAAAGATAGTGTCCGGGCTTGAATGAAGAATAGATATGGCGCTCAAAGGTGCGCAGCATATCCATTTCTTTGTATAGCACGGAAATCATCTGCTTGAAAAGCACCAGCTTTTTTTGGCTGGAATAAGTGACTTTACGTAGCTTTGTTATCTCTTCCGTATACAAATCGTATAACTGTTCGATTGCCTTGAATTTGGATTTGATTTTTTCTTTCTCTTCACGGAAAACTTTCTCCTCCATTTCGTTATGGATAAGTGTGCGCATAAGCACAGAGAATTTTTCTCCCGTTTTTGAAATCTCATCAAACAGCTTGTGTTCATAGCGTGGTGGGATAAATAAGGCATTAACTAATGCAGCCGAGAATACCCCGATAACGGTTAGCAGGAAACGATTACCTGCAAAATATAAATAATTGCCTGTTGATGTCTCCATAACGGCAATAACCGTTACTAAGCTCAAGACAAGGCTGTTCTCAAGTTTAAGGCGAAGATTAATCATGATTACCAGCATAACGACTACACCGACGATTATCGGATCAGCACCGAGAAAATACGTTGCGGTTACACCCAGGGCTGCACCGATAAAATTGGCCTCCATCTGTTCTCGCAGATGCTTGAGCGTACGGTACACTGTAGGCTGGATGCTTAGTGTCGCAGCAATTGCCGCGAAAAGCGGCGGCTGAAGATTGAACCAATGACAGACAAGCAACGCTAGGATAAGGGCGATTCCTGTCTTTAAAATACGTGCTCCAACGCGCATAATTCCTCCAAACAGTACTATTGCTTACTGTATAATACCATGGTTCCCAGAAAAAGCAACCATAATAAAGCAGCCGTCCCTGGGAGGAAGACGGCTGCCGATATAGGTGGTAATCACACTGCAAGTTTGGGAGCTGCAGGTGAAAATTATACACGAAAAATTATTCTGTAGCGATAGACGGGTCTGCCTGTTCCTTCATTGGTGATACCATTATGAAGTGCCGTTCGGCGTTAGCAAGCAGTTCCTGAATATGAAGGGCCTTTTCAGATTGACCGCTTGCTTCAAGTTCAGTGATATATTCACCGAGCAGGTAGGCGATGTCTTCTTTTCCTTTGCTGTTTAGCGGCTCAAGTGTAATTTTTGCTGCTTTGGCAATCCGGCGTTTCAGTGCCTCCTCGTCAAGCCCCATCTCCGGCTGGAGGCGTAAATATATTGTTCCTCCGGTCATGCCGGAACAAATCCATGGACCTGGATCGCCTAGTACAAGAGCACGACCATTTGTCATATATTCAAAAGCGAAGCCTTTAATATTAGCACGTGCACCGATGCCGCCTAACGCATCATTTACCGGTTGCTGCAGTTCGCCTCCAATAATAACGTCAGCTCCTGACAAGCGGATGCAGGCGCGTGCGTCCGCATTGCCCTGTACGATATACAGACCCTTCTGGGCACCATAGCAGAAGCTTTTACCTACGGAGCCGTTAATGAACTCCCGATGCGCATTCGGAGATTTCATAATGGTTACACGTCCCCCAAAGCCGGTTTTTCCGACACCGTCCTGTGCGCCGCCGTGTACACGAATGGCAACACCCTCAGCATTGAAGGCTGCAAGTCCGTTGCCAGGTACACAGCCGTTTTTGAACGTCAATGAGACTTCCGGCAGTTTAACGTAGCTACCGTCCAGATGAGGTTTAACACGTGCGCCCGAATAACGGCTACCCAGCACACGCTGATCGCCAAGTATATTAGTGAACGTCTCGTGAATTGGTGTATGTGGTGAAGAATAATTATCGTTCGCTTCGTAGCCTTCAGCCCCTACAGCTACAAGTACCTTAGATTCAAGTTCGGCCAGCGGGAGGGATGCGTTTGCTAGAAGAGGCGTCAAATCCATTTGCTTTTGTCCACGCACCTGTACAAGCAAGTCGGAACGTCCCACTATATCTTGCATCCGTTCAAATCCAAGTTCGCCGGTGATGCGTTTTGCTTCTTCGCCTAACTGGGTGAACAGACGTTTCAAATTATCTACCGCAGTATTAAATACACGAGGAACAAAACGGCGGAGACCATGTTCTTTTGCTTCTTCGACCGATTCGATTTGCGTTGCGATACCTACATGGCAGGTGTCAAGGTGGCAGCCGCGGCAGGTTGTACAGCCGACTGCCAGCATAGCAAGTGTACCGAAGCCGATTCGGTTGGCGCCGAGCAGCATGATTTTTACTACATCGTGTCCGCTCTTAATTCCTCCATCAGCCCATAACTCTACTTTATCACGAAGTCCAGCTTCAATAAGGGCAGTATGCGCAGCTTTTACGCCAATCTCAACCGGAAGGCCGACATGTTGCAATGCATGAACACGTGCTGCTCCTGTTCCGCCATCAAATCCGCTCAATGTAATAAAGTCTGCGCCTGCCTTAGCAATACCGACAGCGATAGTACCGATGTTCGGTACAATTGGTACTTTAACACATACTTTTGCTTCGTTATTGGCTGTCTTTAATTCCGTAATGATTTGAGCTAAATCTTCAATTGAATAAATATCGTGGTTGTTCGACGGAGAAATCAAATCGGAACCAAGCGTGGCATTTCTGGCTGCCGCCACTTTTGCTGTTACTTTTTTGCCAGGCAGGTGACCGCCCTCACCCGGTTTGGCACCCTGACCGATCTTAATCTCGAGCAAGTTCGATGAATTCGCCAGTTCCACATTGACTCCGAAGCGGCCGGAAGCGATTTGCTGTCCGCGTGTTCTCGGATATTTGCCAAGCATATCCTTAATCTCTCCGCCTTCGCCATTAAAGCTCAGCATATTTAGTTGATCCGCCGCTTCGGCATAAGCACGGAATGCAATCTCATTCTGTGATCCGAATGACATAGATGAAATCATAAACGGCAAACTGTGCTCGCCGATGGAGATATCTACCTGCTCTGATGCGAGCGTTTTATTCGTTTTAGTTGTATCAAAGTCTGTCAAATGGCGAATGGATAGCGGATTTTGCTGTTCTTGTTCCAGCAGTTTTTGTGCAAAATCGGCATAGGGTAGGCTTCCTGATGCCACTTCGCCAATAGATTTCCAGATGCGCGGCCACATATGGAAGACTTTTGCCGGACGGGACTGCTCATCTGCAAAATCTTCATACCGTTTCCTGCTATCTGCTTCAAGATCGGCGAATGATGTACCGGCTTTGTTGCTGCCGCAGAAATTAACGATATCGAGTACTTCAGCGACTTCTTCCCGCAGACCGATGGAGGAGAAGAGCCTTGCATACCCACGAAGTTCATGAATACCAATGGTAGAAATGACTTTCTCAAGCCCTTTATTCAGTGCGCTGAACAAGTTTTCTACGGAGGAAGCCCCTTCTTTAGAGAAAGCAGTCGCAAACAATAGATACGGTGCTACTGCATCTGCACCTAACCCAAAGGCGATTGCCAAATCATGCAGATTGCGGATCGAGCCGGAACGGATAACAATACTTGCTTGGCGTCGCAGATTGCCGTTTCCTCTTGTTCCTGCCTTTTTTAGTGCACGGTCCACTTTGGAAATAATCAGATGCGGATCGATCCAGTATCGGTTTTTCTGGTGAACTGAGCTATCATCGAATAGAAGGATATGTGCGCCATTGGCTACTGCATCAATTGCATTTTTTGCAATACGGTCAAGTGCAGCGGGCAGCGACTCTTCATCCGTAAAATATATGGGCAGAATATGTGTATTCGGGCCAAAATGCTCCATTAATTGTTCAAGTGAGATAGTATTCAATTTATTGGCTACCTCTTGCAGACTTTTGCCTTCTACCAGTAGTGGAGACGGGAGTTCAAGCGATGGAGTCAGATGACCCGATTGCGGGAAGAGTTCGGGACGGCCACCGAGCACGACGCGAGTAGAGAAATGTTCCATCTCGCGTTCCCGGTCAATCGCCGGATTGGTGACGACAGCAACACTTTCCTTAATAAAATCAGCAATATTTTGTCTTGTATCTGCAATAGCGGCTAACGGAGCATCGTGTCCGAGAGAGCGGATTGGCTCGGCGCCATTGACGGCCATTTGCTCGGCTAACTGGATGTGCTCACGTTCCCAACCATATGCTGCATATTGTTGATTATTTAACGTTTTGATATCTTCGTATAGGGCTTGTGCAGCATTCGTTTCCGTGAAGTGCAGCTGGTTTCGGAAGCCAGCGAAATCGGCTCGTTTGCTGGAGCGTTCTAATACAAGATTCTGTAATTCATGATGTAAAATAACGGTTACTGGCTGTCCGGGGCTCATCTGCACCCCTACTTTTTCACCGGGTGCAAGTGCTTTCGGTTCACTTACCATTTCATATACCGGTATTACACCTTGTTCGGAGGAGAAATATAGTGAGGTTTCGCTTTCAACCATCCATACTGGACGCAGGCCCAGTGCATCTACGCTAAATACGCATTCATTGGCATAACGTGAAACGATACCTGCCGGTCCTTGTGCATAGTGACCCCATGTCTGACGGTAGTACACATATAAATCCTGCAATTCAGGTCGCAGGTTTTTCATCTCATTAATAATTGGAGGGAAGACCATTTCTAAAGCTTCAAATAAGGACATACCATGGCGATGAATAAGTGTTTCGATCGACCGATTCATATTTTGGGAATCGCTTCCGCCATCTACTAAATCAACATTGAGCATGTCGCCTTCGTCTTCCAGTTTGCGGATGGTATTAATTTCTCCATTGTGTCCGAGAATCGTAAAAGGCTGCACGCGGAAGAAGTTGGACAGCGTGTTGGTAGAATATCGATTGTGACCGATCGTAGCGGATGAAGCGAACTCCTCTTCCTGGATGTCCTGAAAATAACCAGGTAGAATGTTTGCGGCTCCCATGACTTTATATGAAGCCGAGTGGTTGCTCAGAGAGGCGACATGAACATGGTGTTTTTTCTCGATAGCAATCAAAAGCTCAAATAAAACATTTTCAATTACACCTTCTCCATTATACTGGCAAGCGAGCTGCCAGAATACAGGTTCATCAGCTCGACCGTTCTTGCCTAGTACTTCGCTATTAACCGCATTCTTCTGCTCTAGTTCGATGGAAAGCTCTACCTGTGAGAACATATGCCGAATATCTTTCATGATACTCTCGACTTCATGTCCACGCGTTGGAATGAAAATGTGTGCGACAGCAAAAGAAGGGGAATACGCCAATTCAGCCGACTTTCCATGATATTCCAACTTTTTGGACCAAAGGTCACGGGGAATGTCGCTTAGAATGCCACATCCGTCGCCTTCGCCATCAATAAAGCCAGAACGGTGCTCCATTTTCACTAGACCATCGATAATTTTAGATATGTTATCACGATGGGGCTTTCCGTTTTTCTCAATGATGGCTATAATGCCACAGCTATCGTGTTCTTCTGCCAGGTGATTACTGAAATTACTGAAATCTGCTCTCTTCATTGCCTCGGTCAGCTAGACTGACCTTCACCTCCTAATAAGACGGTAGTCTCCCACACGAAAAGCGATGGCCACTCTCTTTATATAGGCCGGTTCTTTGTACGAAGATGAACATTTGATGTTCATTCTTCGAACAGTTTGATAAAAAAAATAAAACAGAACTGTCGGAAAAGTAAGTATAGAATATCACGAATCGCTGTTCTCTACAATAAAAAATGATTAATTATTCAAATGAAAGCGTTTTTATTTTTTTCAGGTAAACAATTATAATAATTTAGAATATATAGGTTAATGGTTTTAATGCGAACATTATTTATATTTTTTCAAAAAATATTCGGATGCTAGTGTGCATTTTCTATGATTTTATATAAATGAGGCAGAATTGACATAGATGTTATATTAAGTGACAAACATATTGAAATCTGTTAATATTTGCTTATATAAAAAGGATGCAATTATAAATTGCACCCTCTATGCGAAAATAAATTGTATATTTATTATTTTTTCTGCATTTTTATGAAAGATTTTCTTGCTGCTTCAATGGTGTAAATAACATCTTCCTCTGTATGAGCTGTAGTAATAAACCAGGCTTCATATTTGGAAGGAGCAAGACATATTCCTTCTTCCAGGATAGCGCGGAAGAAGTGGGCAAACTGTTCGCTATTAGCAGTATTGGCGTCATCATAGTTTTTTACCGGCTTATCGGTAAAGTACATGGCTAATGCACCGACTACACGATTAATGGTAACAGGAACGCCTGCTTCATCTGCTGCTTGCTTAAGTCCGTCGCCAAGAATTTTGCCTAATCGGTGCAATTCTTCATAAACGCCGGGCTGTTCCAGTACTTCTAGGCATGCGATGCCCGCCTGCATGGATAGCGGATTTCCGGCATGTGTTCCGGCCTGATATGCTGGCCCGAGCGGTGCAACTTCTTCCATAATATTCTTGCGTCCACCATAGGCGCCGATTGGAAGGCCCCCGCCTATGATTTTGCCGAGTGCCGTCAAATCCGGTTCGATACCGAGCAGGTTTTGAGCTCCGCCATATGTAAATCGAAAGCCCGTAATGACTTCATCGTAAATAACCAATGCCCCGGCCTCATGGGTAATGCGATTGACTTCTTCCAGAAAACCTTCTTCCGGTGCTACAATACCGAAGTTACCTACAATTGGCTCTACCAGTACACCAGCCACTTGATCTCCCCATTTTTCCATTGCCTGAGCGAATGCGTTGATATCGTTGTATGGTACAGTGATTACCTCATCAGCGATAGATTGCGGGATACCTGCGCTGTCCGGAATTCCGAGAGTAGAAGGACCAGAGCCCGCAGCAACAAGGACAAGGTCGGAATGACCGTGATAGCAACCGGCGAATTTCATAATTTTGTTTCGGCCTGTATAAGCGCGTGCGACACGGATGGTACTCATGACGGCTTCTGTACCTGAGTTATTGAAGCGGATTTTTTCCATGGAAGGAATCGCTTCACGAATTTTGCGGGCGAATATAGTTTCCCATGGTGTTGGTGTACCATATAATACGCCATTTTTAGCTGCGTTGATGATGGCTTCCGTGACATGAGGATGTGCATGACCAGTAATAATCGGTCCATATGCCGCCAGATAGTCTATGTACTTGTTGCCATCCACATCCCAGAAATACGCGCCTTCCGCTTTTGCCATCGTCACAGGTGCACCGCCACCTACTGCTTTAAATGCACGGGATGGACTATTTACTCCTCCGACGATAACATCCAATGCCTCTTTGTACAACTCTTCAGAACGTGTAAAATACAAGATTCATTCCTCCTATATCAATTATGCCTGACCTTTTGCTACATTAAAATTTTACTGTTTAGCAAAAGTGATTACAAGGAAAAGGAAGATTTGCAGGGGATGTTGGAACATTCACACGGTAAAGGTTTCCTTCTGTTTATGGAGACATAGGTTTCCTATACGAAAGTAATGAAAACTGATTGCAAAAGATGTATGATAGCTAGTGGAACAAAAACGGAGGGAAGGTAAGATGCTACGAATTGAAGCGAAAGGACTTACGAAAGAATTCAAGTCATATATTAGCCGTCCGGGACTTACCGGTGCGTTTCGTGATTTATTCAATCGACAGTATCGAACGATGCGTGCTGTTAACGGAATCGATCTTGAAATTGCTCCTGGTGAAATCGTGGGCTATATAGGTGAGAATGGGGCAGGCAAATCAACTACCATTAAAATGCTAACAGGCATTCTTATGCCTACGTCCGGTTATCTTCGTGTAAATGGTATGGACCCACACCGTGAACGAGAAAAATTCGTGCGTACGATTGGAGTTGTATTCGGACAGCGAAGCCAGCTCTGGTGGGACATTGCAGTACAGGAATCGTTTGCGCTTTTGAAAAAAGTATATCGGCTCTCAGATGAAGAGTATAAAAGTCACATGGGTCACGTAATTGAGGTGCTCGAAATCGAAGAGTTGCTGAACAAACCGGTGCGTAAACTTAGCCTTGGACAGCGGATGCGCTGTGAATTGGCAGCCGCACTTATTCACAATCCGCCGTTATTGTTTCTTGATGAACCGACGATTGGTCTTGATGTGTTGGTAAAATTGAAAATCCGCGAGTTTCTGAAAGAGATTAATCGTAAGTATGGTACAACGATTCTGCTGACCACGCACGATTTGTCGGATATTGAAGCGCTATCGTCGCGCGTTGTTATGCTTGATAGCGGCAACATTATTTATGATGGCGGGCTGAATGAGCTGCGCACTACATGGGGAAATGAAAAGCGTGTCATGATTGAATTTACGAGCCCTGCTGAACTAGAGGAACTGGAACGTCTAACCGATACGTTGCCCGTCATATGGCAGAAAGAGAACGAAGTGCGGTTCCGGGCGGTATTCGAAGAAGAGGACGCCGCTGTATCCGATTTATTATCCCGTATTATTTCTCGTTATGAAGTAAAGGATATTTCCATTGAAGCGGTAAGTACGGAAGAGATTGTGCGCAACATTTATCAAGAGGGGATTACGCATGTTTAGTATGTATGCGGAAATTATCCGCATCCGTTTTTTGACGATGCTCGCGTATCGTGTGAACTACTACAGTGGCATTATTGTCTATAGCATTAATATTGGTGCGTATTATTTTTTGTGGAATGCGATTTACGGCGGGCAATCCAGCATGGGTGGATTAACCGCGCAGCAGATGGTTACGTATGTAGCTATCAGCTGGATGGCTCGTGCATTTTATTTTAATAATATCGACCAGGAGATGGCGATGGATATTAAAGAAGGAAAAGTCGCCATTGAGATGATACGGCCATATAACTATGTAACGGTTAAGCTTATGCAGGGATTCGGCGAAGGGATTTTTCGGCTGATATTTTTTTCTGTACCGGGCATGTTTATTGTCAGTTTTATTTTTCCCATTCATTATCCGGATAGTGCTGTAACCTGGAGTTGGTATTTGCTTAGCCTTATGATTAGCTTTGTCATTAATACGCAGATTAACTTGATTACAGGTTTATTAACGTTCTTCTTTTATAATAACGAAGGGATTATGAGGGCAAAGCGGGTAATTGTTGACTTGTTTTCAGGGTTAATCTTGCCGATTAGCTTTTATCCTGAGTGGGCTCAGGAGATACTAAAGTACTTACCCTTTCAGGCGATTAGTTACTTGCCAGGTATGATTTTTACTGGAGGAATGGCAGGAGAGAAGATTTACACGGCACTGTTTGTACAATTTGTATGGGTTATGATATTGCTATTGCCGATATGGTTTATGTGGTGGCGTGCTCGTAAAAGTGTCGTTATTCAGGGAGGATAAGGAACCATTATTTTTTAGAGAGAGGAAACGCTTGATATATAAGGGTTTCCTCTTTTTTTCTTCTGGAATCAAGCGATTGACCACATTTTGACCACCTTTAGTCTACTAAAGCAGATTTGGTATTCTTTTTGATTCGGTTTTTCATCGCGTTGTCAAAGTTTTGAGCAAGATTTTTTTGCATATCAGGCAGATAAATCATGATCGTTATATGCGCTGCCTAATCTAAGCTTGATTTCATTCTGTTCAGCTTTATGTTTGCGTAAGCAAGCGATAGCATAATCAGGAAGAGAGAGTACTCTTTTTGAACCTTTTGTTTTCGGCTCTTGAAATTGAAGTTTACTGGTGCCTGAGCGATAAAGTGTTTGTCGGATACTGATCTTCTTTTCTTCTAAATTGCAATCTTGCTAACGAAGCGCAAGTGCTTCCCCTCGTCGCATCCCTGTATAAATAGCCAAGACATACATAATAAAGTTACGGCTTCCTTTTTTGTTTTAAATCCACTAACTGTTTTTTGCTTTCGTTTGCCGGTTCCTGGATCACGGCCAATGTCAATTGAAAAGGACCATTTGCTACCTCTTTTACGAAAATATCCTTTCATAATCGATAAGCTTCTCCGTTCTTTCTCTCATCATAAATGAATAAAAAGAACAGAAGAGTGTAAAACAACACTTGTCACTGCTCATAGCCATTCTTTTTTAAAGTGTCCCATTAACATGATAAATGGTAACATAATCATCCAATGTGGCACTGTCTACGAAGGATGTCATATTGTTGGTATAGCTCTTCAATTTGTTGTTCCAAAAGTCCCGGTTGGTAATACACCAACATGTCTACTATCTCTTTTTTAGGAATGTATGTTCGATTATCGAATAAAAAGAAAATATTGTAAAATAAATAATATCGTTGCTATGCCAGGCTGATATAAACAATTAAATGTGTTGTCTTTTATTAACTGTATATATATGCTAAATATATTAGGTTCCTAGAAATGGGTCTAAAGGTAATGGGTGTTAATTTTCAGAACAGAAATTATAAGAGGTGACTATGAGAAAAAGTATACAGGAATTTCTTATCTCGAAGAGTTTCTTACCATTAGATGATGTGAATTGGAACAGTTTTCGAATTATGCATAATCAGCCGAAAGATGAAGAGGAAAAGTCAAAAATGAGAAAACGGATTTGTGATAATACGAGTAATGGGAACGGATTGTATGTGTATGAAAACGATAGAGGAGAGATACTTTACGTTGGCAAAGGGAAGCCAATAAAAAGTCGGTTATTGAGACATTACGAGAAGTTATATAGGGAAACTGGAGAAGCGGTACGTAATGAATTTTTCCTAGCCAACCAAGGTAAGCTGAAAATTTATTGGAAGGAGCTTGAACAGGAGGAAGATCGAAGAATAGTTGAGCAGATGCTAGATTTTGTCTTAAAATCGAAGTTTAATGAGTGGCGAAAGAGAGCACAAATGGGGAAACGACCATGATCACGTAAGCAAGGGATTATAATTTTTGATAACGTAATCATACAGGTCATTATGACAACATTTAGACGTGATTCGAATGTCATAGCTAAAGTATTAGAGCGAGCAAATGGTTATTGTGAAGGTTGCGAAAATCCAGCTCCATTTATTCGCGCCTCGGATGGTACACCCTATTTGGAAGTACACCATATTGTTCTATTAGCCGAGGATGGAGAGGATACAGTAGAAAATGCAGTTGTTTTATACCTAATTGTCACTGTGAAGTTCACTTTGGTTCGAAGAAGGAACAATTAAGAACGAAGCTGTTACAGAATGATATAAGGAAGTATAAATGAAGATGGAGCTGAGAACATATGCCGATTGAAACAGGGATTTGGAGAATTGATAACGGGGTTTCCAGAGTTAATGCAGTACGTATGGATAATGAGGCGAAACTAGAAGAAGTTCTGTTACAGGATATCGATATTCTAGGTTTAGATTTGATGGTAATTGGGAGACAAGTAACTACTGCATTCGGGAAGCGAATCGACTTATTGGCTATTAATGAGGAAGGTAATTTATATGTGGTAGAGGTTAAACGGGATAGAACACCTAGAGAAGTCGTAGCACAGCTTCTTGATTATGGTTCTTGGGTGAAAAAATTAACGTACCAGGAAATTGTAAATATATACGAAGCACATAAAACGATTATTGGATTTAACAAAAAGTTTGAAGAAGAATTTTATGATAGATTTGGACAAAATCCTCCTGAATCACTAAATGAAAGTCACCAACTTATTATTGTCGCTTCACAGTTAGATAGTAGCTCGGAGCGTATTGTCTCTTATCTTTCTGAAGACTATAACGTACCGATTAATGCTGTGTTTTTTTCGTATTTTAAGGATGGGACAGCGGAATATTTGACTCGCACATGGTTAATGAATCCAAATGAAGTAGCTATTAATACTCCGAGTCGTAGTAAGGAAGAGAAATGGAATGGTCAAGATTTTTATGTAGCAATAGGTGAGGATAACGGTCACCGAAATTGGGATGAATGCGCAAAGTACGGCTATGTTTCCGGCGGCCAAGGAAAATGGTACAGCAAAACATTACATCAATTGTTCCCCGGAGCCCGAATCTTTGCCTATCTTCCTAACAAAGGGTATGTAGGAGTGGGGATCGTAGAAGAGACAGCGGTGATGATTAAAGATTTTACGATAGAGATAGATGGGAAGCAGCAACCACTTTTATCTGTTTTAGAAGCTCCACGAGCTGGAGAGAATAGCGATAATCCGGAGCTTTCAGAGTATGCAGTAAAAGTGAAGTGGATTAAGACACTTTCACGAGAAGAAGCAATTAGGGAAAAAGGGATGTTTGCCAATCAAAATACAGCTTGCAAATTAAAAAATAAGTTTACATTAGAGATTTTAACAAAAGCCTTTGCGTTGGAAGATTAAATACATTTTACAAAAATAAAGTGATGCGACACTTTAAGTGTAAGGTTAGGTAAGAGTTTTATATTACACCTGAAACATTATCCTATAGATTATTATTTATATTTTTTACACAGAGAATAAGAAATAGTTCAATATTAATCGGAAGGTGTATTGTTTGGTGAAAAAATATAATAAAGAAAAATTAAATGATACATTGTTAAAAGAAATTTATAAAATCAATTTTATTAATAAACCTATTATATCTTTAAATACAGAGTTTAATACTAAGAATTTAGAGGCGTATAAAGAATTACAAGATCAGGGATTTATAAATATAGAAGCAACTTCTGAAGGATATATAATAAAAATCGCGAGTGAAGGGGTACAATATTTCGAAAAAAAGTTTCCTTTTTCCAAAGAATACAATAAGCCACTTATTAATTGGATGATCATAATTCTATTTTCTATTTCCTCCTTTGCATGGGTTTTTACAAGTTTGAAAGGAATGCTATTTACAGAATGCTATTTAACTTCCCTCCGAAAGAAGTCTCCCACTT
>NZ_KE952919.1:6098-26832 GCF_000466385.1 Aneurinibacillus aneurinilyticus ATCC 12856 | reverse complement strand
TCCACCTTATGGATAATCAACAGGCGTGGTATATTAACCTGCTCCATTCATCATTCAATACTAAAAAGGCGTTTACTCACATGTAAACGCCTTATCCTATCCTGTAGTATTTTACACTTCAATATGTTGTTGTTTCGTACTAGCGAATACTTCCGTATCCAATTCCTTTGTTACCTTGCTCGTTAGAACACCTGCCATCATACTTCCGCTGACATTCAAAGCGGTACGTCCCATATCAATTAACGGTTCAACTGAAATCAGCAATCCCGCAAGAGCAACCGGAAGATTCATGGTCGACAGGACGATTAATGCAGCAAATGTGGCACCTCCGCCCACACCTGCTACACCGAACGAACTGATAGCTACTACTGCGATTAGCATTAGAATAAAAGAAGGAGTCAATGGGTCAATTCCGGCCGTCGGCGCAATCATTACAGCAAGCATGGCCGGATAAATTCCTGCGCACCCGTTCTGTCCGATGGAAAGACCGAACGAACCCGCAAAGTTCGCAATTCCTTCCGGTACGCCCAATTCCTTCGTTTGCGTTTTTATGTTAAGCGGAAGCGCTCCTGCGCTAGTACGTGATGTAAAGGCAAACGTCAGAACAGGAAACGACTTCTTCACATACGTAATCGGATTTAATCCGGCCAATGCCAGGAGAAGCAGGTGGATGATAAACATTACAATCAGCGCCGCATACGAAGCCACAACAAACTTTCCTAGCTTCATAATTGCATTATAATCGCTTGTTGCAGTAACTTTAGTCATCAAAGCAAGTACGCCATATGGAGTAAGACGTAAAATTAAGGTTACTACTCTCATAATAATTGTATAGAATGTATCGACGATTTTAGCAAACATCTCTGCCTGCTCCGGATTTTTTCGCTTCACACCAAGGAAAGCAATCCCGATAATCGCTGAAAAAATAACAACTGCAATAGTTGAAGTCGGACGATCGCCTGTAAAGTCCAGAAATGGATTAGCCGGCAACAGCTCCACGATTTTTTGCGGCAATGTCATATCCTGAACATCGCCCAATTTCTGCTCAAGCAACTGGGCGCGTGCTGCCTCCGCTTGACCTTGCTGAATTTGTACGGCTTCCAAGTTAAAAGTGAAAGCAGATGCAATACCAATAGCTGCAGCTACCGCTGTCGTACCTACTAATATTCCGATAATAAGCGTACTAATTTTGCCTACATTACCGGATAGCTTCACTTTTGTGAAAGCGCCCAAGATAGAGATGAAAACCAGTGGCATCACGATCATTTGCAGCAGTTTGACATATCCCTGCCCAACAATGTTGAACCAATCAATCGATGCTTCAAGGATATCTGATTTGGCCCCATAAATGAATTGTAGTATAAGACCGAATGCAACCCCTGCTCCTAATGCTGTAAAAACACGTGCAGAAAATGATGCCCGCTTCTTTTGCATTGTATATAAGCCAATAATAAGCAGAAGCATAAGAACGATATTTACAATCGTTAATGCTGTTGTCAACATAACCACCCTCTTTATTCCGAAATCACTTCTCTACATTATATGTTCGATTTATTAGTTATAATACAACAATCCCAATAAGTCAAGTCGGTATTATAAAAAGTTTATTTTCAAATAAAAAAGGCATTTTACAAAATACCCAACAATAGAATCATTTTGTAACCTTTTATTAACCCTTTCTTTTTTTAAGTTGTTTATAATAAAAACTGTGTTTACTACTGACTCCTTTCGATCCCCTTTCTGGATAAGGCAGAGAGGGGCTTTTTTTGCAAAAACCCTTATATAAACAAAACCACCTGCCTCGAATATAATTCGAACACAGGTGGTTACTTGAGTTCTATTTAATAGCCGCTCCTACTTCTTTAACCATCTCTTCAACTGAAACCAGTCCGCCCCCGGACAGGTACCAATAGTTCGGGTCCAGATATACGATATGGTTATTTTTGAACGCTTTTGTTTTCTTTACTAATTCATTTTCTACTACTTGTTTTGCAGATGATTCACCGCCGACAGCGGCTCCTCTATCAATAACAAAAAGATAATCCGGGTCTTTATCAACAATATATTCAAAAGAAATGCTTTGTCCATGTGTTTTAGTCTCAATATTCTTATCGACAGGAGTAAGACCGAAAACATCATGGATAATGCCGAATCTGGAACCTGCCCCATATGCACTCACTTTGCCGTCGTTAGCTAAAATGATCAACGCATTCTTGCCACTTGCAGTCGCTTTTTCATTCAGCTTTTTAATATCTTCATTCACTTTTGCAAGTTCTTGGTCTGCCTGAGATTCCTTACCAAAAATTCGCCCTAATGTTTTTGTATTCTCGGTGAATGATTCCATATATTTCTTCGTATCTACTCCTATGAAAATCGTTGGAGCAATTTTAGTAAATTCCTGGTATGAGTCTTGCTGTCTTCCTGAAATGATGATTAAATCTGGATTGATTTCATTAATTTTCTCGAAATCAGGCTCTTTTAACCCACCGACATTTTGATATTTTGCATCTTTATATTTTGAGAGGTATGGAGGAATGTTTTTTTGCGGCACTCCCGCTACCTCTACTCCTAATTTATCCAATGTATCCAGTGCACCAAAGTCAAAAACAACAACCTTTTGCGGGTTTTTCTTAACTTTTGTTTCACCCAATTGATGCTTAATTGTTAGTTCTTCACTTTCTTTCTCCGCTTTGGGCGCTCCTGCGCTATCTTTTGAGCTATTTGAACTGCATGCAACAGCGGCAATAGCTAGAATGGCAATCATTACTACCATCCACAATTTCTTTTTCATTTCTGTCACCCCTGAAATTTTTTGTTTTATTTATATTAATGGTTTATCAAACCACTAAAATAAACCGAACCCAGTATGGTTATTTGCTTATGAGAAATAAACACAAATTTTATTCTCATTAATGTTCTCTATCTTAATGTCCATATCATAGATGTCTTTTAGTATGGAACTGTTAATAATCTCATCGGTAGGGCCCTCTTTGACAACCTTCCCGTCTTTGAGCGCTACAATATAGTCCGAATAACAGGATGCAAAATTAATATCATGAATAACAATAATAATTGTCTTTCCAAGCTCATCCACCAATCTTCTGAGTACCTTCATAATTTGGACTGAGTGCTTCATATCCAGGTTGTTCAAAGGCTCATCCAGAAGAATATATTCCGTGTTCTGAGCGATAACCATGGCGATATAAGCACGCTGCCTCTGACCACCGCTTAGCTGGTCAAGATATTTATCCTGTATATCTTCCAGTTCCATGTATGTAATAGCTTCATTGACATGCTTCCAATCTTCTTCCGAAAGGTTCCCTTGTGAATAAGGAAACCTGCCGAAACAAACCAATTCCTTAATGGTTAACCGAATGTTTATATGATTTGACTGCTTTAGTATGGATATCTTTTTTGCCAGATCGTTGCTTTTACACTGGCCAACTTCCTCATTATCAATCAAAATCTCGCCGGTATCTTTTGTGATAAGGCGGCTGACCATGGACAACAGGGTACTTTTGCCGGCTCCATTCGGACCGATAAAAGATGTAATCTTTCCTTTTTCTATTTTCACAGAGACATTGTCGACCACACTTTTATTTCCGTATTGTTTAGAAACCTCTCTTACTTCTACCATGATTTACGCTCCCTTAATAGAAGATAGATAAAGTACACTCCACCAATGAAGTTTATAATAACGCTTAGGGTCGTGGAGAATGTAAAGACCCTCTCAACAATCAACTGACCTCCAACCAGGGCAATAATGCTTATAAAAACAGAGCCGAAGATCAAATATTTGTGCTGGTACGTTTTTAAAAATTCATGCGCAACATTCACCACAAGCAAACCTAAAAAAGTGATAGGTCCGACTAGGGCCGTCGATATGGATACAAATATCGCTATGACGATTAACAACCTTTTTACAACATAGTCATAATCAACTCCTAGATTAATTGCCTGATCCCTTCCAAGTGATAATACATCGAGATATTTAATAAATCTTGAAAAGTAAATGGCAATACCCAGTATAGCGATAATGGCAATCAATAAAAGGTCTGTATTGACATTATTGAAGCTGGCAAACATCTTATCCTGCACAATCTGGAACTCATTCGGATCAATGAGCACCTGCATAAACGTTGATAAGCTTTGGAACAAGGTACCAAGTATCAGCCCCATCAACAACAGAAAGTAAATATTTTGTCCTTCTCTTTTAAAAAGAACCTTATATAGTACGCCAGAGAAAAGCACCATTAACCCTACACATATCACAAAGTTGATGTTTTTATTTGCTACTGTCAAATTTGTAGAACCAAATATAAAAATGACGAAAGTCTGTATTAACATATAAAGCGAATCCAGTCCCATAATGCTGGGCGTCAGAATTCTGTTATTTGTAATCGTTTGGAAGACTACCGTCGAGAAAGCGATAGCACTGCCGGTTATAACAATGGCAAGTACTTTTAGACCTCTCCGAGGCAGAACATAATCCCAGTTGTTGCCGACTTTTATAAATAAAAATATAGCGATTAGTAAAACGGAAAAAGCTGCAAGAGCCCCTATTTTAGCGTTATGCTTCATGTGCCCTTCTCCTCATTAACAAGTAAGCAAAGATGCCGCTCCCGATCGCCCCAACCATAAGGCCAATGGGAATCTCATACGGATAAATAATAACGCGTCCCAATATATCACAAAACAGTACGAATACTGCACCTAATAAAGCTGTATGGGGCAGGTTCTTTTTGAGATTATCCCCTTGATAAATAGTGACAATGTTAGGAACGACAAGTCCCAGGAATGGTATTACTCCGACTGTAAGTATAACTACGGCCGATACCATGGCTACAATAACCAGCCCTATATTCACTACACGCTTATAGTTAAGCCCTAGATTAATGGAGAATTCCTCTCCCATTCCTGCTACGGTAAATTTATTTGCAAAAAGATACGCGATTATAACAATCGGTATACTGATGAATATAAGTTCATATCTACCCTTGATAATCATAGAAAAATCCCCTTGCAGCCAGGCAGATATGTTCTGAATCAGGTCATATTTATATGCAAAAAAAGTTGTAATCGAATTGATAATATTGCCAAACATTAGCCCGACAAGCGGTATAAAAATCGTGTCTTTAAATTTTATCTTCTCTAATATTTTCATAAACACGAATGTTCCAAGTAATGCAAACACAAAAGCCACGAGCATTTTTTCCAAAGGACTGGCAGATGTAAATACCATAAGGGAAACCAAAATCCCCAATTTAGCCGAATCCATCGTTCCCGCAGTTGTCGGGGATACGAATTTATTTCTTGTTAGCTGCTGCATAATTAAACCGCTTATGCTGAGACTAATTCCAGCAACAATAATACTAATAAGACGCGGAACTCTGCTCGTTAGCAGAATTTCAGCTTGATCTTCACTCAAATTGAAAATATCTAAAGGAGTAATATCCTTTACACCAACAAAAACAGAGGCAATTGATAAAATAATTAATGCGATAAATAAATATCTCTTTTTCATGTTTCTTCCTTTTTGCGGGTAAATTTTATGTGTATACATTGTTATCAAGAGAACAAAATGTTAATAATGATATTCACTATCAATTATGCCTGCAATTAGTATTATAACACTCCCCTTCAAACAGTCAACATGCATTGTGCAAAATACCACATTTACACATTCTCATACAAGTTTTCAAATTAATGAAACAAAGCAAAAAGGACTGTATCATTTCTTTCCCGCACAGTCCTTTTAAATAGCTTTCTTCTTTAATTTTCTTATCTATCGGTAATATCAGCTTACATGTAGAACAGGCTTATTTTGTAATACCTCCTCCTTCCAACCACGTTATCCTGTCAAAATATCAAGTGTAACTTATATAGTATGTATAACTGGATAATTAACAGACATAATATTATCCTTATTGTTGTGCTTCTACTGTTATTGTATCCACCTTGGAACTGTCTTTGTATGAGGCTAGATACTGAGCTAACCTCTCCAGCTCAAGAATCCGTAGCGGGAGCGGCGGATGTGTCGAAAGAATATGACTGAACCATATGAAGAACCCTTTTTCATTTCTACTTTGGAGTATGTACTCCCCTCTATTTACTTTCTTATAAAGGGCCTTTCCTATAGCCAATAAGGTTAACCCATTGATAGATGCTTCAAGATTGCCCGTATAATAAGCGGCTAAACGATCACACGTATATTCACAAGCACGGGAATACGCCTTTCCCAGAAAAGGAAGCCACATAGCCGGTAATAACAATAAATGATTGGCAACATGCCTTCGCTGAATATGGGCAAGCTCATGTGCAATAATGAATTCTAATTCTTCTTCGGACTCAGAATCTATTAACTCAAAAATATCTGAATAAAGCACCACAAAATTCCTCCCTAAAAGCCGTGTAGCAAAGGCATTTAGCATACCATCCGATTGGATAACAAAGATATCTGGCACCGTATTAATATTCATTCTTTGACATAATAACTCAACCTTGCTGTATACCGAAGGGAATTGTTGTGTAGTAAGCTTTACTCCATTACTTCGAATTCGCCCTAACCAGATTCCATGAAGACAAAAGCTAATAAAAGCAAGCAATAAAATATAAAATATGCCTATGATAGTACTAACGAGCCAAAAATAAATAAGGAGACTAATAACTAATGCAATGATAAAATAATTTTTTTCATTAGGATGGATTAATCGTTCCTGCATACACATAATTTCCTTTCATTATTATAAATACTTCTCCCCTATAAACGCTCGTCAAACTATGCTATTATCTCTTAGAAGCAAGTGGTAAACGAGCATGAGATTCTAATTTATCATAGATTTTATTCCAGTTATTAAACACTTTATCAACATCTTTAACTACAGCTTCATTTATGGATAGATATTTTGTTTAGCCAACATATTTAATATCTCTATTTCTTCCTCTTGAGAACAAAAAATTTCACTATCGGCTACTTTTTGACCTTTAAGCTTATTTATAATCTTCCTAATTTGGCTAACCATCATCATACACTCCTTATTCATTGAATTTGCCTTTATGTTGATTGAACTACTCCTACTACCCGATCCCTCTTTTTTATCAAACGTACATTCTTATTATACAAAGAATCAAAGGAAAAATCTACCTATTACTCCCACGCCTATGCTTCATCCTGAGGAAGAAGTTTTCTCGGCAAAAAGAGAACGGATGGTGTATTCCCTTTAAGTATGTACGGAGGTGAGGTAAATTGAAGAAGAAAAAAGGAGGGAAAGAAATGGGAGCTGCCACAAGACTTGCGATTCTTTCCAGCGATAAAATTACATTATATCGGGATCGACGCTCGTTATAGGGGACAGGGTTATGGGCAAGAACTGATGGATGAAGTCTTTGATATCTGCCAAGAAATTGCCAGGTTATCTGGATGTGTTTTTCTTACCCTTGAAGCATTAAAGTGCGGTGGGCTTTTATGTTGTATAGCAGAAAGAATACAGAAACGCCGCAACTATCGTAATATATGGAGATAATAAAGTTATTTAATTTTCCGCTTATAAAATTAAAGCCCTTCAGATCTACCAAAGATTTGGAGCCCTTTTCACGTTTTCAGAGAGTCGTACTTTCGAAATTCAGGGTAAAATATCTGTATGACCGATAAAGGACATATGTGACTTTCTTTTAAACCAAATACCATCAAATGAATCTTTTCCGAAAGGCCCCATTTTTGAAACACCTAATTTTTCAGCATAAAATTTATCCGTAGGTTCTACAATTTCCCCAATTAATTTTTCACCTGAACGAGTTTAAACCAGCATTTTTTCCCCATACATATCTTCCTCCCCTGATAAATTGAGTTAAAAATAAACACTATTTATAGAAATCCCATTTTTAAAATTAAAAACCACGGCACTTCAACTAAAATCTGGAATCAAACAACAATAAGAACACATAAAAAATGTTACTAATTCCAACGAAAAAAAGGATATATCGACCAGCCACACTCTTAATTCGTCTACATATGAATAGGCAAACGGTCGCCATCACAGCAGTAAGAAGAATTTGAATGGGCTTAAATTCAAACAGTAATCCTGGTACGATTATCAATGTAAACCACTTTGGCAACAAGTATTCAACGGCAAGAACAAAAATAATAATAGCTAAACAACCTACTCCTGTATTGGAATTTCCCTGTTGTGCTTCTCGACCTCCTAACCAGTAACCTAACGACAACCAATAGAACCAATTCACCTAAATACCACACCTTTTTATCTAAGACTATAGTTCCATTGTATCTTAAATCCTAAAATTGGTACAGATTTCTATTTAGAAACATAACAAAATTCTAAAAACAGAAATACCGCTCTCTTTTTAAGAAGAGCGGCAACATAAGAATATGAATTAGTATTAAAACATTAACCCACTTCTATATAGTTTTCTTTAATTACAAAAACAAATTAGGTGTAAAGTTTTGTCAGGTGATTTTTGAGAGAGGCTTCTAACTCGTTAAGTAACTTCTCTTGCAAAAAAGGGGGACGATATAAAAGAATAATACATTTTATGAAGACCATGCCACAACAGCGACAGAAGATTCAACAGACAACTACATCGAATAACAGCAATACTGTAGTTTGTCGAAAATGTAAATCTACTCAAGTAGTAGCGAATAAGCGAGGATATAGCTTTCTAAGAATGTTTTTATGGTTAGGTATTATGTTAGGTGGAACAGTCGTTTTTTTTATGATAGGGGAATTTCTGGCATCTATAAAAAATGTTGATATGATTACCGGTATACCAGAAATCATGTTCTTATTATGGTTCTTCTCTGTCCCTGTGGCAATTATAGTGGGTTTTGTAGGAAGAAATGCAATTGTAAACGGTTGTATGAATTGCGGACATAAGTGGATGCCTGTAAAAAAGAAGTAGTATCTTCAAATTCGTGACGAATTGTAAAGAAAGTGGTATAATATCAATAAAGATTCTGCATAATAAAAAGGATCGCCTGGTGCGTCAACACCAAGCAGTATGTACAGTAGACGTTCCCCCAAGGGGACGGCTCATAAGCTACTTTAGGGAATAGACCTCCTTCGCTTGTCACGGCTCAAGGGAGGTCTACTTTTCTTTCTTAATGACAGCAATAGCAGTAAACACTGCGATGAATATAGTAGCAACAAGCATGCCGCATCCAATCATCAGAGAAATCGCTTCATATACTGTCACATCCTCACCCCCTTTCCGGGGACGAGCCGACCTGCCCTTGAGAGAGCCATATCCACTTGTACAAGGAAGATTATAGCATATTTATAAGCAACAAACGAATACTCGTTCTATTCCTTTGCCCCATAAAGAAACGTAACTTCCTACTTACCGTAGCCTAATAATCCTTCATCAGCTTGAGCACGACAGATCGACTGTGCTGAATGAGCGCCGACGCGTGCACCTTCTTTCTTCCACCTTATGGATAATCAATAGGTGTGATTTTCATGTAGCATGCTTTTGGCACTTTCCTTCACACCGTTATCCAATCCGGATATTTGTAGCAACATATTGAGGTATTGTTCGGCTATCTGCGGTTTTTCATTCCGAATCGCCTTGGCCTGTTCGAGCAAGGCCTGACTTTTTTCACGTAATGGAGCTTCCACGAACTTCTGCAATCTCGGATGCTGCCAGGCTGATGTGAGCAAACGAACGGATTGCTCAAGATTATTCTCACGCATGCCTTTTTCATAGTCATCGATTGCTTTTTGAAGAAATTCCGCCTGTTGTCGATACTCGTTCGGCACACTGCTTGCGCTTGAAATGCTTCTGTATATCGCCAATTGTGTATGTATTTCTTCAGCTTTTGCCTGATCCAGCAGCTTCTTCGCAGCCTGTCCGGCTACACTGCCACCGCTGCCTTTCTTGCTATACAGACGGTTTGACTCACTTGCATAATAAAGGGCTTCAGCATATTTTTCACTATCAAGCAGTTGTTCTGCTTTGCGTGCATACAATAACGCCTTTTTTCGCTCGGTAGCTATGCGGGAAATTTCCTGAGCAATAACTGGCCTTGTGCTCAAAATTTCATATGCTTGTTCTTCTTTCGCAGGTTTGAATGTTTCGGCCTCTGCAAGCAATTTTTCCGCAAGCTTTTGTACTTGCTCCTTCGCTTCCGGCGTACTATCCCCACGCTCTACTGCTTCGGTAGCCAGAATAACAGCCTTGCTTATATCACTCTCGGCAAAATGTACCGCATATGCCAGAGCATCTACTTCTTCTGTTTTTTCTTCTTCTGCCTCTTTTTCTGCTTCTTTCTGCGAAGTCAGCATGCTCTCTAATACATCTTTTTCTTTCTCACCAGACTCCCGGGCTACGTCCGGTGCATATTGAAAAGCAATCTGATACTTATTCAGCGCCTCGGTTGTGTCCCCTTCGCTCTTAACATCTTTATTGGCCAGATTTACGAGCATTTTGTCAGCACCGTGATACTTACTCATATCCAACGGTTTATCCGTTTGTTCGTTGTATTTTCCGATTGCATATACGACATGCTTTGCTTCTTCTGCCCTTTCCTTTTCTTTCGATTGAGCGGCATACAGATCGGCTTCCGCTTCTGCATATCGTTTAAAAATGCTTTTTTCCGTTTCTTCTCTAAGCGTCTTAATATCCGGTTGATCCATAGTTAAAGACAAGAGCAGCTGAAGGTTGGCATGTCCTTGATAGGAAAGTATGGACTCAGCATCAGCCTGTGTTTTCAACTGATTTGCCGAATCGGTAAATAGTTTCATGATATCGTCGTAACGTCCATCATGAGCGTTAACATTCTTACCGTAATATACGACATTATACGAATCACCTGTAGCAGCATAGCCAGACAATATATCATATAAAGGACTAGGGATGTAGGAAGGTTCCCGGTATACAGGCTGTTCTCCTGATGGATTTCTCGTCCCATTATCGCTACTCCGTTCCTCTCCATCCGCCGGCTGCCCGATTCTTTCTTCCATACGAGTCATTTCGGTATGGATAGGCTGGTCTGAAAAGTCCCCAAGCCACAACGGTGGTTCAGGAAGCACGATGTCACTTTGGTCAACAACCAGATCAGCAATCGGTTTCTCTATATCGGCTACATCCACCAAATCAACAGCATCATCGTACACTTCGCCTAGTGCATGTTCCTTGAGCGAGAATGCGAACGTATTGCTCTTTTTATCCTGTAAGAGATTAGGTTCTGCCATTGCTTTTTCTGATTTACACTTTAATCCGATGTCCTTTTGCTTGCTTTCGTCTTTTTTCGCCTGGATACGTGTAGTATTTTTCACCTGATTGTCGTCTGTATTAAGACGGATAGAC
The DNA here is from genome assembly GCF_000466385.1 of Aneurinibacillus aneurinilyticus ATCC 12856. Classification (GTDB taxonomy): domain Bacteria; phylum Bacillota; class Bacilli; order Aneurinibacillales; family Aneurinibacillaceae; genus Aneurinibacillus; species Aneurinibacillus aneurinilyticus. Next base: position 15,510 of record NZ_KE952919.1, on the reverse strand, counting down.
GGTGATGGCTTTTTTGCGTTTGCCTCTGCTTTTTCAGTTGGCCGGCTATTGGTCGGTACGCTCCCTTGGTTCCATTGATATGCAGCCACACCGCCGGTAACGACCAGCAAACCGAGTGAAACAGGCAAAATGGCTCGCCGAACTTTTGCTCCGTTTTTTTCCTGCTGATTTTCAGGCGCCAATTGTACTCCTCCTCACTTATATCAACTTTTTGCGTTTCATTTCCTCTATACGCTCTTTCGCAATAGCCGTCTCCGAAGGATTTTGATTCAATTGGACGACTTTCTGTAGCATGTCAAACGCTTCCTTATACCGCTTCTCTTTCAAGTTGAATAAACCATAAACGAAATAGGCCCGGCCGCTATTCGGATAACTCTCCAGCACCTGTTTATATATGCCTTCAGCTTTTCCTTTTTGTTTAAGCTTGTCATATAAAATACCTATATTGAGCAGGATATCTTCACTTTGAATTCCCAAATCGATAATCTGGTTGTAAGAAATGAGCGATTGTTGGAAAAGATTAATATATTTCTTATCTCCCTTCGTTTCATAATATAAACCATAATCATAATACGCCTGCCCTAGCCGGTTTAAATAATCAATATTCGTAAAATCATTTTCAAGCAGAATATTAATCAAGGAAATCGCCTCTTCATACGTCTTCGCCTTAGTAACATCATCCACTTGATTTGTCTTATTTTTTTTAATATAAAGGTCAACTAGATTCTTAATGTAGCGCTCGTTGTCCCCCTGCAACGACACAGCTTTTTTGAATTCTTCAATTGCTTCCATATCCTTACCCTGAAGTCCGAATAGCTCCCCTTTCAGATTGGCAATAAACGCTTTAGAGAGGGAATCGCTGGCATTGAGCCGCTGCACAAGCTGATTGGCCTTTTCATATTGATTGAGACGAGCGTAGGAAATAACGAGATCGCGTATGGCATCCTGTTCATATACGCTTTTTTCACCTTTCCTCGCCTTCTCTAGATGATCAATGGCATTTGAAAAATCATTCATCAGGAAATACGCTCTACCTATTAAATACTGTGCCTCCTGGTTCGTTTGAGAGAGCTTTTTCTCTAAAAATAAATTCTCTAAATAGCCGATAGCTTGCTCGTACCGGCCCCGACTAATATAAATCGTAGCCAATTTTGCATATAAATCTTCAGTCGGCTTTTGTTCAATCGCCTGTCCGATGAATTCTTCCGCTTCAATATAATTCTGCTGGGCAAACGCCTCCGTTCCGTTCCGAATAAGCCCTTCCCAGTTTTTTTCAGCCGTAAAGTAATACAACCACACAAGCAGACCAGCACTTACAAGAAAGCTTCCGAGCGATAGTAGCACCTTCCAGTGAATAACCATAAAACGCCACATTCTCTCGCCAAGAGGGAGCTTCTTTGTTTTGCCAGCAGGATTGGGGACATATGTAATATCATCCGCTTCCTTACGTTTCTCTCTCAGTATTTTCTGAAGAGCTGCTTCGGTACTCATTTCCCGCTGCTTAGCACGGATTTTCTCTCTCACTTCTTCGGCGATAATTTCCAATTCTTCTTTAGTGGCGAAATCCAGTGCAGGAAGTGTAGCACTCCTCGCATAAAGAAGCAGAGCCTTGTTCCACTCTTCCAACTTCTCCATCTGAGCGGCGGCTTCCAGATATTCCTGTAAATAAGCTCCATGCGGCTGCTCATTATCCGTTTCATCCGCTGACAGCAACAGGTTAATTTCTTCTGTTACCGCTTTGTTTTCAGGAAAGCGAGAAACAATGAAGCGATATTCCCTCTGTGCGGCATTCTTATTGCCAAGCCCTTCAAACACAGCGGCAATTTCCAGCAATCCCTCTACGCCTATTGCTGAATCTTCGTTTGTCACTTGCGTTTTTCGGGACAGTTCCTGCTTCCTCCTAATAGCCGCTTCTTGTACATGTGGGGGAAACGTATCGAACCATTCAGCAAAGGAAGGGCAATCTTCTAAGCTTCGACTTTTCCATACCCGTTCCAGGAGAATACTGGCAGTCTTTCCGAGCGTATCACGAAGCACTTTTTTTATTTGCTGGTAGCGGGCGGTTTCCTTTTGCATTTCTTCTGCTGCAAAATAGCTCATATCATCCGCTTTTTTCTTCCGTACATCTTCACTATGCCATGTAGCCATCTCTGCCAAAAGAACTGCACCGGCGAAACGGTCGGCACTTGCTGCCCAGACACCATCCTGTATGTATTCGGCAGCATATCCAGGAGAGCCGCCAGGCAGAATTTCCGGTCCTTTAATGTCCGGCGCATATAGCTCTTCCACGTCCACAAGCTCAACGTCCGCAAAAGGTCGCTCGCTCCTTTGGGTTTCCAGATAAGGAAGAAGAACGTTGCTTGACGATAGATCACAGTGCGCCAAATGTACGGCTTCCAACTCCTTCATGACGAGAGCAAAAGCACATGCAATACGTACGCATTCATCCCGGGTTAGAACTTTTTCCTCCAGAAGAATATCCGCCCAGGTCGGTCCTTCAATCCATGGCATGAGAATCGAGTAATTCAGGTCATTATACCGTTCAACAAGCTTGTCATGATGCTGCCGCTCGATTACAGATCGCAAACAGGCGGAAAGACCATATGTAGATGCATACCTTTGAAAGCTTTCAGCCAGCTCAATCTGGCGCTTGCTTTTGAAGCGTTCCCTGAATACTTTTAAAGCGGCATGCTTATGAAGAGCGCTTGCCTGACCGTCAACCAGCTGATAGACCGTTCCCTGTCTTCCCTCCTGTCCATAGGGCATCTCAAGCCCTTCTACTGCAGGATGTTTGGAAAACGTATATCTTCTTCCAAATATTCGAATCGTTTCTCCAACTTCCGGTTGAAAGTTCATGCTCATTGACCCCTGTTCTCAAGCTTCTATGATAAAAAGACCAGCCAGCTGCTGTGACTAGTCTTTTTGCAAAAATATGAGATTGAAATATGCTTATTGAGCATCTGCTTGGCGAAAACGTGTAGCAATTGCACGAAGCTCTTGATCGATAGAATCTAGTAATTGAACATATGCTTCCATATGACGACGGGATTGTTCGAACTGATCGAAGAAGCGCTTCTTTGTTGCGCCATCCCATTTACCTTCCAGAGATTGAAGAGCCTGATAGAGCTGAGCCGTTTGCTGGCGGCTGGCATCCGATCCGTTTTTAAATTGCTGGGCAATTCCTTCCAACTCTTCCGGTGTAACGAGAATTCGCATTGACATTATACGTGCACTTCCTTTCCTTTTTTTAATGTCAAAACCAATATATTACAACATTTCTATGTTTTACAGTCCTGAAATTATTATCATTCTCATGTACTACAATATCGATAAATGAAAGAAGATCGTCTTACTTTTCCACCAGGTAGTTTTGTCTATAATTTAGCCTTTTTGTAAGGTTTTGCGATTTTTACCTTTATATGTTTTCCTTTAATTACAAATCCGTCCCCAGTTGGTAATTCCTTATCCGTTTCTGCATGCGTAAGCCTCATATTAAAGAAATACAAATCGGTACTTAAGGTAGAGCCCAGCAGGAACCCGACAAACTTCTTCTTGATATTCATCATCCATGGTTCATGCATATAGCTATTCATGCTGGCAAGGGAACCGGCCATAAGGAAGTGAATGTTCTTCTTTCGCGCTTCCTTTGTTAGTTTTTCAAGATAGCTCTTACTCTCAAAATCCATATTCGTCTGTTGCATGAAATTCTCTGCATCATCAATGATGATAACGAGCGGACGGTATGAGTTCTCTTCCACGCTGTCTGTCCAATCATTCCCATATGTTGATGCCTGTGCTTCCTCGATGATGGACACAGCTTGCTCAAGTACCTGCTTTGCCCCGGAAAGATCTGTGGCATGTCCTTTGACATGGGGAAGATGGGAAAAATTCATGATACCTGTGCGCTTGGCTTCCAATTCTATCAGGAATACATCTATTTCTTCCGGATTGTATTGACGGTTTATTGATAGAATTAATGTTTGTAAAAGGGATGTTTTTCCTGATTCTACCCGTCCTGTTACGAGCACATGATCTGCATCTTCTAGGCGGATAGACTGAAGCGACAGGTCTTCTGTATCGATACCATAAGGAAGAGCCCCTGAGTCTTTTGTCGGGAATCTATCCAGCAACTGCTCCCAATTGATTTCTTTGGGCAGCATTGCAATTTTCTTCGCCGGCTCCCCTTGCCATTCCATTCCCATTCTGTCAGCAAGGTGACGGAAAAATGCTGTTTTCTCCCACTCGTCTGCTCCATCATGCGGAAGCATGCATTGAAAAGCATGCGGCGGGTTATGTCCTTTTACGAAGCCACGCCCTTCCGGAAGACTCGAAACAGCAAAGGAAGGACGCCCCACAGCGAAATAGTAATCTGTCTGATCCGCCAACTCGAAGGAAACAGCAGAAACGAAGTTATTCCGGTACCTATCGTACATGTCGCTCGTTTGATTTGCCGTTACAAGTACAACAATGCCGTAGGAGGCCCCTTCACGCAGCAGCACTTCAAGCTGCTCGTTTTCTTCAACGAATTGGGTTCGAAAACGCTGGTATCCATCGATAACAAGCAAAAGCGCCGGAACTCGTTGCTGGGTAATTTTTCGATAGCTCCGTAAAGAGCTGACCCCTTCATTTGAGAATTGCTCTTTACGCAATACTAATTCTTTCAGCAGAAAACGGAAGAGCCTACGCATTTTTTCCGTCTCTTCTTCATGCACGACACCACCCACATGCGGAAAACGTGCCCATTCTTTCATCTGGCGGCTGAAATCGATAATATACACATATAAATCTGCAGGAGCATGACCGAAGAAAAGAGAGAGCATTGTTGACTGAATTAACGTAGTCTTTCCGGAACCAGGCATTCCGTAAGCAATAAAATGTCCTTCGTTCAGGTCGATGCGCAACGGATATTGTGCCTGGTTTTCCACATCGTCAATAATGCCAATCTTCGGCTGTAGCCAATCCTTCTCCACTTCCCAGCCTTTCCGTGACCAGCTCTGCACATCCACCATTCGGGAAAGGGGCAGTCGTTCGGGAAGCGGTTCAAGCCATGGACCCGGGAGCGGCTTGATGCTCCGCTTCTGTGCCTCTTCCTTCATATAATCGATGATTACTTGAATTTGTTTACGTCGGCTGTCTCCTTCGGTTTTGATGACCTTTTGTCTTCTCGTCGATCCATCCAGCATAATCTCTGCAATTTCTATTTGTTCCGCCTGTGTTTCTTCCTCTGGCTGATAGCTGGCACCGCTCCAGGCGGACTGGAAATACTCAAGCACCTCATTGTTTCCTACCTGGAAATAGGCTCGACCTGGAACATTAATCGTAGAAGCGTTCGGAATCTGAATCATCTCCCGACTATCACCATCATCCTGCACGCGCAGACAAATACGGAAGCGTGAATTACTCCATATCTTCTCGTCTACGACCCCTGCCGGTTTCTGTGTCGCCAAAAGCAGGTGAACACCTAGTGTACGTCCAATCGCTGCAATACTTATCAACTCATCCATAAATTCAGGCTGGTCTTTTTTCAACTGTGCAAACTCATCTATGACGATGAGAAGATGCGGCAGCGGCTCTCTGAAACGCCAATCTGAACGGAAATATTCATCAATATGCTGAATGTTACCGGCCATATTGAATATTTTCTGCCGTCGCTCCAGCTCGGCACGCAGTGAAACCTTGGCCCGATTAATAAGATTAGGATCCTCCAGATTCGTAATCGTAGCTATGACATGTGGTAGCCCTTCAAATGTGTTAGACATACCGCCGCCCTTATAGTCAATAAGCATAAACGCCATTTCATGCGGATGATACGTGGCAGCCAAAGACAAAATAATTGATTGAATCACTTCACTCTTTCCAGAACCAGTCGTACCGGCCATCAAGCCATGTGGACCATGTCCGTTCTGCTCAATTTTGTCGTGAATATTTAGTTCAACCGCTTTACCGCCTTCCCGTACTCCGATCCGAACAGGGAGAGTGAGCGGATACCGGTTCTGTTCCCAGCGGGCGGCAACATCCAATTCCTCTACCCGGTTTACTTGATACATGTCCAGGAAAGTTAGTACCTTTGGAATAACCCCTGCCGTAGATTGCTTCACACGCAGCGGCGCGATGGAACGCGCCATCTCCCTAGCTTCCTGCAAAGAAAAGCGATCAAGCGCAACCTGTTCCCTGCCGGTAAACGAATTGGTCTTATCGTCAGAAGAAAACGTTTCGTATAACCGCGCCACTCCATCTTTCACTTCAATAATAAGCTGGCATTCCATCGGTAGGGTTTCTTTCTTCGATGACATAAGGAACGTACAGGCTCCTACTGTATCACCTTGCTTTAAAAGAAGCGGCAGAAGAGCATCATCCTCAAACATGGAAAGCTGAGGTAGGAAAAACACGAATTCCGGAACATGATATTCTTTCTTATCCTCCGCACTTTTTCGTAGCTTACGAAAATTCAATGTACTGTACATCCGCTCAAACAAATCATGCGCCATGCGTTTCCCCTCAGCTATGTAGCGGAATTCCCTGTCCTGATCCCACATATGCGGCAACCATCTCATCCAGTTCCAGTCTACGCTTTCCTGCTCAGGGTATGCACAGACGATTTTTACTTCTTCAGGCGAATGATGGGTAGCAAGCTGTAATGCCAATACACGCGCCAGCTCGACTACATCCGCTCTTTCTCCTACGAGCCCGACCACCCGTTTTTCCCGCAGCGGAATGGATACAGGCACATTTGTTACTTCACTATAATCAGTACCCAGCTTCTGTGCTTCCGCGATTAGCGGGTGAATATCATATCCATCCTGCATCGGAAGCTGAACCGTAATCTTAAAAGGTCTTGTTCCAAGCCCAATTCTTGCGTGCAGAAAATCCTCCGAATAGACGGCTCGCTCCCATAGGAAGCTATGCCGATCATGAATCCTGCGCATGCAATCTTCCGGATTCGGATCCTTCTCCCGTAAGAATTTTGTTTGCTGTTTACGTATGCTCTCAATTTCTCTTCTATGCACTTCCAGTTGCTGCAAATACTCTTCGTGAATCTGTGCAACCTCAGCGCGGTGCTTCTTCTTCCTGCGAAAGAACAACACAATGGTTGCAATATAAGATCCAAGCATAGGGATGCTCATAGCCATAATAAAAATAGCGTACATAGCACTGTTGTATAATGTCTTCGATAAATAATACATAATCCCCACGGTAGCAACCGTCAGGAAAATCGGAATGATCATCGTCTCGAATGAAAACTTCGGCTCCATCGGCTCCGCCTTTGGACGGTGTACAATAATTTTACCTGTCGGAAGTGCAAGTTTTACTCGTGGAGATCGTGTAAAGTATGGTGATTTTCTCATGATTCCCTCTCTTTATTCGATAATTCTCCATACATAATCAAGCTGTTCCGCTTCATCCGCCGTTGGCAGGTCTTCCATATCCGGTTTATCCCGTTCGTATTCCTCTTCGGTACGCAGATCGGAGGTCGGCTCCTTACTAAGACGCAAAAAGGCGCCATCCCAAATCCCTGCATACTCCAGAGAGCGCTGCTTCTCAAGCCGAAACCAATTCTTTTGATCAAACGAATATTCAAGTTCATGCACGCCATCTCCCCAATTGTATTCATAGCCAAGCCACTCATGTAAAGCGGCAGCCAGTTTTTCGCTTTCAATTTTACAAGGCAGGCGTACATCTTTTTCCTGTTGATTATGGATGAAAGTAACAATGACTATTTCCAACGTATTCCCTCCTTCTCCTCTACCAGGCAATATCCAGAAAGGAAATATCATCGCTTGTCGGAGAAGAGAAACTCTCGGTCATCAGATTTTGTAGCCGTTCGGTTTTCGGAATCGAACGCAGTGAGTCAATTGCAGCAAAGCCATCTGAATACACAAGCATCCTATTAAAAGGTTGGCCCATACCAATAGAACTTGCAGTCTTTATGCTCCCGCTTAACAACCCTTTCTTTGTGGACCAGCGCTGGTATTGATCCCCTTCATCATAGGAAAGGCAGAAAATCTCCTGCGTGCCCTCCCATAACCGAACACGCAAGTCACCGGAACACGCCAAAAAGACGTTGGCCTGTTTCGACCAATCATCTATAATATCTACCCGGCCACAAACAAACATAGCCTCACTTCCGTTTATCCGCTTCTCCTCCAGTACGTCTCTCAATAACGGGGAAAGGGCACGCGGCAAACGGTAGGCATTCACCATTTCTGTCGCTTCATCTACCCACTGGGTCAAATGCGCATCCAGGGCCGCCGCCATAGCATGCTCATCCCTGGCCCCTTCCACCGAAACACTTCGCAGCCACACTAGCAGTTTTGTTGCCAGAAACTGTGCTGCTATATTCCCGCAAAAAGACAAACTTACCCCATCACAAAGCACAAACTGAAACGACTTCTCTTCTGTATGAAATGCCAAATAATCCTGTCCGATATCATCTGCCTGTTGCGTCTCACCTGCCCGGGCATAACCATAGCGAAAAGTAAATCGTTCCTGATAAACGCTCGTAATCGGTATTTCTGTTTTTTGATCGCTCGCAAAAGAAAACATATTCCACCTCCTTCAATTTACCGGACCGGCGTTGCAGCTGACATCTGAAAGCCTAATGACACAAGATCTGCATTTGTGCCCGGAAGCATCATCAGCGCCCCTGGTTCAATTTTATATCCTGTTTCCAGCATCATCTCCCGATAACTCTCCGGCAGCGGACTGGAAAGCTTCTTCAGCTTGTTGCCGTACTCATCTTCCAGATACGTATCCGGCATAATTCCCGGCCACTTTCGAGAATTCTTGATAGGCGTTTTGAGAATCTCATCTGAAATGAAGATATTCTCTACCAATACGTTCCCATCTGGCATTTTCATTTCCATAATTCGTCGTACGACCGGTTCCGGGTCCTCTCCCGTAAAAGCTCCGTCCGTCATATGACAGATTAGCGGTGCCGGACAATTCCAAAGGTTTTCCCTTTCCCGCTGCAGCATTTTCTCAGCAACTTCGAATGCTTTCGCTGTATTCGTCAATCGTTGGGTCTGTATATTTTCGAGCGGCCGCATACGTGCCACCTCATCAATTCCCTTGATGCCTCCCAGCACATCGAATACATTGTCGCTGTATGCCAGAATCGATAGTTTATAACGGGGGCTTAACCTGCTTCCCTTTGTTGAACGGAAAACCATCTGTCGAATCGCGGAATTCAATGCCGCGGTAACGACATCAATCCTTCTTTTTTGCTCTCCTCCGGCATCCATGAATTGATTCATAGATGCACTAATATCCAGCAGATAAACAATATATGCCGGAGTTTGCTGTGTTGCCTGAATACGATAATCCATTATATGCGACTCCTATTACTCTAATAATCTATTACTATATACATCCGATTTAATAAATCGACACATGTTTGTGGTGGGAGGTAAGA
>NZ_KE952919.1:0-5998 GCF_000466385.1 Aneurinibacillus aneurinilyticus ATCC 12856 | reverse complement strand
GACACATGTTTGTGGTGGGAGGTAAGAAAAGAAGAAAAGGCAGTGGGCGGGAGCGGTCAGAAAAAGATATGCCGACCTTTCTTCTGCCGGAGCGTAGGGCGCCTTTTTCCGAATCTCCTCCTTCCAACCACGCTATCCTGTCAACATATCCAGTGTAGCTTATATAGCTCTCTCCATTTTAAGTAAAAAATTATAAAAAGTGTAGGGACGGGATATTCACTCTACTACTCGTTTTGTCCTACAATTTTAAATATAATCGCATAATAGACTAGATTTTGTATGTAATTATGGGGGGAAGATTCAAAATGATCATACTTGAGGAATACAATATCAGTTTTCACTGGATACTAAGGGGTGGATAAATTAAATTATGTATGTTTCTAAAATAGCCTGCAGCTTTATCTTGATTCTGTCTGTTCATTTCTTTTACGAATTTGTTTCATTTGTTTTTCAATCAATCTGTCCAATTCCTGACTGGCGCGGAGAACATCGGGATGTGATAAATTGAAGTTCTTTTGTTTAGCCACTTCTACCATTATGGATCGTTTCTGTTCTATCTCAACTGCAAGACTCATATGATTACATTCCTCCCTGTTCATATGTGCGTATCCATAGGAAAGGAATTTTGATTATAGAAGTAAACACACAAACCTTGTACCGTCCTTTCTTTTCGACTCTTACACTGCTAATTATTTCTTATTCCTGCTTTTAAGAAGATTTGATAAGAATCTATACTTTTTTAGGTTACTTTGTAGCTTGAAGACAGTTTAGAGTAACAAATCTCACCGAAATACTACTATGGGTATATGATCATCCAATCGATAACTATGTAATATACGATTTAGAATTCACTTGATATATCAACAAAGGTTCAGGTGGTTTAGGATAGGCGGATTCGAGAAAAAAGCAGGTAGATGCCCCCTGTACCCCGGCGGAAAAAAGGCTGGTGCTTCTTTTCCCCGTCTCCCCTGTTTTCTTTCCTCTCTTGCTTCACACCATAAGGGCATAGTTCATTTCAAGGGTGTTGATTATCCAGTATGATCCAGAGTGGATCGTCATCACACCGTGCCCCAAACGGGCGTCGGTTCGTCTCCCGCACCGAGAGGCCCAGATGTTTTGCCGGTCCGGCCCTGGCGCCACAAAGCGGCCGTGTTTCTTCCTCGTGAGAAAGACGAGGGAACATGCCGACGCGTGCACCTTCTTCCTTCCACCTTATGGATAATCAACAGGTGTGAGTTCATTTATCAAGTCAGATGTATATAGTACAGACTGACCACACAAAACATTTCAACATTTTGTATTTTTTTGTCATTACAAGTGTATGCTACCAATTTCCTCCTTGTCTACCCCTATTCACAAGGTGTAAAAGTATATGAACATAGGTTCATACATAATGAATACCTCTTGACTTATGTTTTAAAAAATGTCCCCCCATATTTACGCATATTATGAATCATCATTCACACATAATGAATTCCTGTTCATCTAAAGGTTAGGAAATTATTACTAAATAAACAGCTAGTAAAACAGGTATGATAATGCACTACAAATATAGTAATCAATGTAATATCATGGTTTTTTCATTATCGTTTTTCATATAGTTTTGTTATACTATTCATAAAAAGGGGAGAATTCGAAGTTACTATACAATTAACTTCGGCTATTACTTGATGATGCTTCTCGGACTAGAAATTTTACTCTCTATAGCAGAAGAAATGGCATTATTGATTTTCTCGTTAGTTTTTTTCCATTATCCCATTCGTAAACATCTTACATCCTTATTTTTGATTAGTACTCTGGTCGCAGCCTTTTCGCGTTTCATTAGAGCGTACACCGAATTACCTTATGCTGTCTTTTTAATTATGCTATTGTTCTACATACTGCTTATTTTTGTTTATCGGCTTAAGCCGATAAATGGACTCATCGTTTTGTGTCTGGGCTATTTAGCAAACGCAGCTATTATGAACGCTATTCTATCAATTTCAATGCTTATTCTGGATCAGTCTTTCTCACAAATTGCAAGCCAAATTCTGTACGAAACTTTTATTATGCTCGCCACCTCCCTCATTATGTTTATCAGTGCATATATTATTCACAACAGAAAATGGCACATCAGCTTGGAGAGTGAGCAATCATCAAAAATGGGCAGACCATTCAATTATTTAATTGGTGCTTGTTCTTTCATCGGGATGTTCCTTATTATCCAAACAACTACAGCCTTATTATCTACAGAATCCGATTTTTATCGTACAAGCCTTATTAGCTTTGGTGCGTTTAGTATGTTCTTATTGATGTTCGTGTTAATTCGAAACATTAAAAGTATGCAATACCAAATGAAAATTGAAGAGGAAAAATCATACCTTGAAGAGCTTATAAGCTACACAGAAGAAATCAAACAAATTAACCGCGATTTTTATTCCCAGGCACAAACGTTGCGCCAACTGGCAGTATGTCAAAACATGAATACAATAATCAGCTACCTTGATCATTTGCTTCAGGAACGAAATTTTCTGCAAGCAGCTATCGAAATTAACGAGCCGATGCTGGCGGCCTTTTTAGGAAAAGAACGTCATGTCTGTCAATCATACGGTGTAAACCTAATGGTGATAAATAATGGCTATTACTTTACGCCACACTCCATTTCCGGTTATCAGCTTAACCGTCTGTTCAAGCAAATTTTTGACGATATTATTCTCGTTTTAAAACAACAGACTGCTGCTGACAAATGGATTCGCTTCACCGTAGATAGTGTGATAGATGAACAGACTACTTTCATTATTGAGACTACTTGTTTGCGACAGTTAAGGGAGGAGATCGTTCCGCAAATTGAAATGCACGCAGGCAATATTGAACTGCTTTATGATCCGGATACGAATAAAACAAAAATAACAATTCATTTTTAGGGGAGTCGGTTATGAAAAAGCTAGCCTACCACCTTGCAACATTATTAAAAAACAATAGCGATCATCCTGCTTCCGTGGCAGTGATTCAATTTGGGATTGAAGGATTTTTAAACACGTTAGTTACAACGTTCGTGCTTATTTTTGCTTCCATCGTCACCGGGCAAAGCATTCCTGTACTTTTTCTCACTTTAGGGTTCAGCGGATTACGAATGTTTACCGGCGGAGCTCATCTAAAAAGCAGTCTCGGATGTACAATTGTCTCGGTTTCAATGCTAGTCGGATGTAGCTATATTCCGGTATCCTTTTGGTCAAGCCTGCTTTTTTGTCTGCTGGCACTCCTCATTATTGAGCTATATTCTTACTATATTGAACCGTACCAATCCTCCCGCCCTCTGAAATACAAGCATCGGTTCAAGCTTTTGGCAAGGCTATGGATCGGGCTTGGACTTCTTGCTTCCTTCTTTGAAATGAGTCAGCCTTTTGCGGTTGGATTATTGCTTCAGTCTTTATCTGTGATGCCTCTCGGTATTCGCTTTATTCATAGCCTGAATCGCTTGTTTCCGAAAGGAGGTGAATCTGCATGATGAAGAGAGTTCTCTACGCAATGACTTCTTTCTTTACTGTATTGGCTGCGTTTATTGTTACACCTTTATCCATTAGTGCCCTTCACACTCCAGAAGTTCCGGAAGAGCTTCGTTAAAAAGTAGAAAGATTAAAACTACGGTGGTGATATCATGAACATCCTAGTATGCGAAAATAACCTAATCCAAGCACAGGCGCTTACTAATCACTTACAAACGTTTGATTATATTCAACGTGTCGATGTAGTAGCCACAGGGGAGGAAATGATTTCCGTTGTACTGGAAAAGAATGATATCACCGCTCTTTTCCTTGATATTGACTTGCCAGGCATGAACGGATTGGAAGCATATGGCGTTTTAAAAATGCAAGGGTGTCACATTCCAGCCGTCCTTATTACTGGATTGCGACCCGCTGCTAGTGACACGTATCCTTTGGATATTGTTGATGTGATTGAAAAGCCTTATTTACCCCCGCGTCTGGAAGAAGCTTTACGCAAGCTCCGACTGCACATTGAGTACCAAAGCTTTATACAGGCTGGTGGAGTTTATGTTCCGGTGATTACGGATGAACTTTCTTTGCTTTCGCCAAAAGATATTTTATTTTTCGAAGCAGGGGCACGCGAGCTAAAAGTACATACTTTACACCATACATTCGATGCAAAATATATCCCACTCAAAATATATGAGAAATATTTAAGAAATCAGGGCTTTGTTTTTAGCCACCGAGCCTACCTGGTTAATACGAGAAAGATTAAATATATTGATCAGACCGGCATTCACTTTATAGGTGATTTTCAGCATGTTGCATATGTTGCAGAAGATAAGCTTAGTATTTTGAAGAAAATTTTACAGCGCATAAATATTTCTCCTGTATAGCTTTCACCATATATAGAATTCACTTGACGTAGTAACAAAAGTTCAGATGGTTGGAAATAGGAGATTCGGAAAAAGAAGAGGCTGGATGCGCTCTGCGCTCCGGCAGAAGAAAGGACAGTGTGTCTTTTTCCAGCCTCTAATTTTCTATTTCTTTTCTTACCTCCCACCGCAAACATGTGTCAATTTATCAAATCAGATGCATATATAACTGTAGACTACCGAGAGATCAATCAGAATGTGAAGAATTCAATCATATATTGGACAAATTGGCGGATTGCACAGAAAAAAAATGATACGAGACTTATGTATGATTTTTGATGATGAAACACAAGAGGAAGAGATTATGTTTGGACTTATTTATTTCTTTGTATCGTCACAATTTTTCCTTATTTGTCTAATACGGAAACTTCCTAAAATATGGTATAGTAATAGCGAACCCCTTTGTTCCACTTCACCTTTCTCCTGCCGGCCAATGCCGGCCTTTTTCATTTTTGGTGACTCAACTATATAAGTTACACTTGATAGTTTGACATGATAACGTGGTTGGAAGTAGGAAATTCGAAAAAAAGAAGAGGTTGGATGCGCCCTGCGCTCCAGCAGAAGAAAGGACAGCATGTCTTTTTCCGGCCTCTGATTTTCTCCGTCTTTTATTACCTCCTACCACAAAAGTTTGTCGATTTATCAAACCAGATGTATATAGCATATTTATCACATAGATTGCAAAACCTTTTCATATCTTTCGTGTATAATAAAGTGAAACTTCAACTAGTGTAACTTCTCCCTCATCTTACACTTATTGGTAGTTGAACAAATCGAACTTTTGCGGGTAGCTTACATCTACTTCCTTGCCCTCTTAAAGCTTAGAAGCAGGGGTCTTACTCCCCGTCAAACATGGGATAAATGACAGCCTATAATTTAATCTATATAAATTACACTTGATATTTTGACAGAGTAAGGTGGCTGGAAGCAGGAGATTCGGAAAAAAGAAGAGGCTGGATACGTCCTGTGATCCGGCAGAGGAAAGGCCAACATGTCTTTTTCCGACCACTCCTACCCACCGCCCTTCCTTCTTTTCTTACCTCCCATCACAAAAATGTGTCAATTTATCAAATCAGATGTATATAAGGAAGGTCACTATGAATATTTTTTTACTTTTTACAATACTCTTTACGGGGCTACTTATTACTTTAATAGGGATTATTATTTATAAAATCACCACGAAAAAAGAGCTTCCTGACAGCCACTATACGCCATTTGATTACATCACGGCCCAGACCGCTGTCGAATTTCACGAAGAAAAGGAAGAAAAAGAGCAAGAAGACGAACAAGGCGACGATAAAGATAAAAATGAGGAAAAAAAATAATGTTTATCCTTTCGTAGCTATGTCCCTCCTTGCTTACAAGGAACTTATTAGCCAGTCCTATATAAGTTACACTTGATATGTTGACAGGATGGCGCGGTTGGAAATAGGGGATTCGGAAAAGAAGAGGGGGGATGCGCCCTGCGCTCCAGCAGAAGAAAGGCCAGCATGTCTTTTTCCGGCCTCTGATTTCCTCCATCTTTTTCGTACCTCCTACCACGGGAGGATGTCGATTCATCAGGTCAGATCACGCCTGTTGATTATCCATAAGGTGGAA
>NZ_KE952918.1 GCF_000466385.1 Aneurinibacillus aneurinilyticus ATCC 12856 | reverse complement strand
AAGGCTCTTATAGCCCTGTTGAGCAGTATATTTTTAGTGAGTGGTCTTTGTATGGATGAAGCAATAGCAAATACAGAAGCAACAAAAGTGTCTTTTGCCGGTAAAGTTAATGGAGACGCCATGACGTTTGCTTATGTAGATGAAACAGGAAAACATCTGTTAGCATTTGATCTAAATCCGTCTGATCGGCCAAAGCGCTTTACGAAAGTAATATGCTCGCCCGGAAACGTACGGAGTGTAAAGTATGTAAAGTATCAAAAGGAAGGGAAGCATAGCAATCACAGAAATGCAGCAAGTAATATTACACAGGATGCAGGTGCATGGTTTGATGTTGTTAACGGAAAGCTTAAAGAAAATGAAAGTTGCCTTCTTAATAGAAAAAGATGCTTTCAAGGGAAATACATTTCTTCCCTATAAACCGGTAAAGCAGGGGAGGTTTTCCGACAAAACAATCCGAAAAGTCACAGAGTTTAAAAAACGTAAGGTTATAAAGCAAGGATTAATCGGTGAGATTTCACCAGGTGTTCAAATTGGCCTTGTTGAATTTGAAAGAACAGAAAAGAATGTATTGGCGAGTATCGTTATGACTACGCCGAATGGACTCGTATTTAAAGATTTTCCTGCAACATATGTTGATGGAGTATGGTCATGGCGTGCGGATGATGGAGGTGAAATTGAACCACGATTGTTTAATATTTTGTTTGTTACGAAATCAAAAACAGGTTATACGCTTGGTTTGGAATGGATAGGTGCTGAAAGAAATAATCTAAGTGTGCTTCAACAAAATGGGAATACTTTTTATAGTATTAATCAGTCTGGGCGCTATATTACCTATTAGCTCACGC
>NZ_KE952917.1:59563-60411 GCF_000466385.1 Aneurinibacillus aneurinilyticus ATCC 12856 | reverse complement strand
TTGTTTCTTCTGATTCAGTTTTGAAGGTGTAAACCTTGTGCTTTACTTTTAGAGTTGCAAACTTTTCGGTTTCTCCTATATAACTAAATATCTATAGGAGGGCCCTTAGCTCAGTTGGTAGAGCGGTCGGCTCATAACCGATTGGTCGTAGGTTCGAGTCCTGCAGGGCCCACCATTTTGTATGTGCATACCAAATTGAGTTGAAAAAACTGAAAAGTGCTAAAACAACAATAAAAATACTTGCAAATGTACTGTAAAAGTAATAAAATAAATTTCGTTAATAAATTTTGGCCCGTTGGAGAAGCGGCTTAACTCACATGCCTTTCACGCATGCATTCAGGGGTTCGAATCCCCTACGGGTCACCATCTTATCTTTAACAATTACTACATTCCATAGCGTTGAAAATGCTCAAACGTCCTGTATATGACGGAGGATTAGCTCAGCTGGGAGAGCATCTGCCTTACAAGCAGAGGGTCGGCGGTTCGATCCCGTCATCCTCCACCATCTGTCTTTATTGCATGAATATGCCGGTGTAGCTCAATTGGCAGAGCACCTGACTTGTAATCAGGGGGTTGAGGGTTCAATTCCTTTCGCCGGCATCATCTTATTATCAAGGTATGTTGGCAGCATCTTAAATAGTGTTATCTGATTTTTATTGACGGTATCGAATATCTTGCGGACATAGCTCAGTTGGTAGAGCACGACCTTGCCAAGGTCGGGGTCGCGAGTTCGAGTCTCGTTGTCCGCTCCATTCTTGATTCACATGACATGTACCCGATAGGGTGCGTTGTTTTTGGTTTTCACAACTTTTCCCGGGAAGTGGCTCAGCTTGGTAGAGCGCCTCGTT
>NZ_KE952917.1:48237-59463 GCF_000466385.1 Aneurinibacillus aneurinilyticus ATCC 12856 | reverse complement strand
GAGGTCGGCTGTTCGAGTCAGCCTAGGCCCACTTTATATTGAAGAAATAACATACATATTCATGAAACGAACAAACACTCTCTTCATTGAAGAAGAGTGTTTTTTGTTTTGTCTCTAAACATCTTTTTTGACTTGAATAAACCCTGTTTACACTGTATTTAACTTTAAAGTAGTGCAGTATACACGCGTTAGTGTAAGCGTTTGCAACGATAAAAAAAACAATATATGATTTTAATTAATCGAATAAATAAAAATAGGGTAAATATTTGCAACAAACTAATATTACAGATAAATAGGAGGTAATGATATGTCTAAAGAGTTGTCCGATGTTAAAAAATTAACCAAGGAGGAAATCTTCCCTGTACAGGATATTCATCATGTAGAAATTTACACCGGAAATGCAAAACAAGCAGCCTATTATTATTGTCGTGCTTTTGGATTCAATGTAAAAGCATACCGTGGCTTGGAAACAGGATGTAGGGATCGCGTATCATACGTTGTTGAGCAGGGAACGATTCGCTTCGTGTTGACCGGTGCATTGGAAGACACTAATGAAGTCGCTGATTTTATTAAATTGCACGGTGAAGGAGCGAAAGATATCGCTTTGAAAGTAGAAAATGTGGAAGACGCATACAAAGGGGCGATTGAGCGCGGAGCCATTGCTATTCGAGAACCATGGACGGAAAGCGATGAGAGCGGGTTGGTGAAAAAAGCGGTGATTGGTACATACGGAGATACCATTCATACGCTCATTGAAACAGCAGACTATAACGGCATTTTCTTACCAGGTTATCAACCTGCTGAATTTGATGTTCCTTCCACTTCTACAGGACTTGTAGGGCTCGATCATATTGTGGGTAATGTAGAGCGTATGGACGAGTGGACATCGTATTATGAAAAAGTATTTGGCTTCAGTGTACTGAAACAATTCGATGATGAAGACATTTCTACGGAATACTCAGCATTAATGTCTAAAGTAATGACAAATGGAACAGGACGTATTAAATTCCCGATTAATGAACCGGCCGAGGGAAAACGTAAATCTCAAATTCAAGAATATCTTGATTTTTATAAAGGACCAGGCGTACAGCATCTGGCTCTACTGACAAATGATATTATTTCAACCGTAAAAGCTCTTAAGGAAAATGGTGTGGAATTCCTTTATACGCCAGATACGTACTACGAAGAATTAACAAGCCGTGTAGGAGAGATCGATGAAGACATTAAAAAGCTACAGGCTCTGAATATTCTTGTTGACCGTGATGATGAAGGGTATCTCCTTCAAATTTTCACTAAGCCGATTGTTGATCGTCCAACGCTGTTTATTGAAATCATCCAACGCAAAGGTGCGCTCGGTTTCGGAGATGGAAACTTCAAAGCGCTATTCGAATCTATTGAGCGTGAACAGGAACGCAGAGGCAACATCTAATGAAATTTATCAGCTATTATACACCAGACCATAAAAAAATAAGGGGAGGATGGATTCATAACGGCAACGTTTATGACTTGGAGGAAACATACCTTCACTTGGCAAAAACGAGAGGGGAAGACATTTCCCCTCCTGTTTCCTTACTTGACTATCTGAATTTGTCTCAGGCAAGAAAGGATTGGTTAATTCATTTGCATAAGACAGCAGAGATAAATTTCCCTGTTGCAGGGAAAAAACAGGAAATTAAATTTGCGGCACCGCTGCCTCGCCCGGCTAGTTTCCGGGATTTTTATGCCTTTGAAGAACACGTTAAAACAGCACGGAAGAGACGAGGATTGGACATTGTTCCAGAATGGTACGATTTTCCTGTTTTTTATTTTTCAAATGCCTCAGCTATTAAAGGGCCGGATGAACCGATAGAAAAGCCTGAATATACAGAATGGATGGACTACGAACTGGAAGTGGCCTGTGTTATCGGTAAAGAAGGTCGTAATATTAGGCGGAAAGAAGCGTTTGAATATATCGAGGGATTCATGATTCTCAATGACTGGAGTGCAAGAGACATACAGCGTCAGGAGGTAAAGGTAGGCTTGGGCCCGGCGAAAGGCAAAGACTTCGCTACTTCGATGGGGCCGTACCTTGTAACAAAGGATGAATTGGAAGAACGACGCAGTGGCGAGCATTATGATTTGGAAATGAAAGCTTCAGTAAATGGGGTCTTGCTATCCCAAGGCAATATGAAATCTTTGTACTTCTCCTTCGCTCAGATGATTGAACGTGCTTCAGAAGCATGTACCTTATATCCGGGAGATGTCATCGGCTCAGGCACGGTGGGGACGGGTTGTATTCTTGAGCTTGGTACTGAGATACATCGCTGGCTGCAGAAAGGCGATGTTGTAGAACTATCGATCGAGGAATTGGGCGTGCTCCGCAATGAAATTATTTAAAGCAGGACGGAGGACTGGATATGTCGATAGCAGGACATCAAAAAATTATCGCAAGAAAACAATTAGAGAATGTCGGTGTTTATAAGCCGGGTAAACCGGTTGAAGAAGTGAAAAGAGAGCTTGGACTTAGCCGTATCATCAAATTGGCTTCCAATGAAAATCCACTCGGTTATTCGCCCCATGCGCGAGAAGCGATGCTGCGCGAGATGGGTGCAATCACTTTTTATCCTGAAGGTACTGCACCTATGCTTGCGCACAGGCTGGCGGAAAAGCTTCAGGTGGCTCCAGACCAGATTATTGTCGGTAATGGTTCCGATGAAATTCTTCACCTTCTAACACGCAGTTATATTCGTGAAGGTGATGAAGCGGTTATGGCTGCTATTACGTTTCCCCGTTATGAAACGAATGTGAAAATTGAAGGCGGCGTACCGAGGATTGTTCCACTTATCGATGGTGTACATGATTTAAACGGCATGTTGGCTGCCATTAATGAAAAAACGCGTATGATTTTCGTGTGTAATCCGAATAATCCGACAGGAACGATCGTGGGTAAAGCCGAGCTGCAATCGTTTATTCAGCAAGTGCCGGACCATATCCTCCTTATTATTGATGAGGCGTATTTTGAATACGTAACGGATGACGATTACCTTGACTGTGCATCTATCATAGCTTCCTATCCGAATGTAATCGTGCTGCGAACCTTCTCCAAGATTTATGGACTGGCTGCGTTACGGATTGGCTACGGTATTATGCATCCGGCCTTTGTTCAGGAGCTGATTAAGGTGAAAGAACCCTTCAATACAAATCGGATGGCACAAGCTGCGGCACTCGCTTCCTTGGACGATGAGAATTTTGTACAAGAGTGCAGGGCACAAAATGATGAAGGCCGTCGCTACATAGAACAGGAAACGGCAAAGCTCGGACTTGACTGCTTCCCATCACAAGGAAACTTTGTGATGATAAAGCTTTCTTGTTCCGGTGAAGAGGTCTTTCAAGCACTTCTGCACAAAGGCATAATTGTCCGGCCTGGAGAAGCGCTTGGGCTTGCCAGAACGATTCGGGTTTCGGTGGGAACTGCCGAAGAGAACGAATTATTCATACAAGCATTGCGTGAAGTTATGTCATAAAAGGAGGAATCGGAATGCCACATTATGTAAAAATGGGTAACATCCCGCATAAACGCCATACACAATTCCGGAAGCCGGACGGCGGGCTGTATTATGAACAACTAATGGGAACAAAAGGGTTCTCCGGAATCCAATCGCTCATTTATCACATTAATCCTCCTACCCAGGTAACAAAAGCGACAAAAATCAAAGACATTCGTCTCGAATTTGAAGATAAGGCTGCGCTTGCGCACCGTCATTTCCGCACATGGAATACGGAGCCAGGTGGAGATTTCTATGAAGCACGCAAGATTATGCTGGCCAATGAGGACCTTTCAATTGGGGTTGCGCGGCCAAATAAACAAATGCCGTATTATTATCGCAATGGAGAAGGGGACGAAATGCTATACGTCCATGAAGGAAAAGGCAAAATCGAAAGCATTTTCGGCGAGCTCTCCTTCCATTCAGGCGATTATATTATTATCCCGATCGGAACCACATATCGAGTCGTTCTTGAGACGGAAGAAGCACGGTTTCTAGTAGTGGAATCGAACTCCGCGATCGTTCCGCCGAAAAGGTACCGTAATGAGCATGGTCAGCTTCTTGAACATTCTCCATATTGTGAGCGCGACTTTAGAACACCAGAGAAGATTGAAGCTAAAGATGAGAAGGGCGAGTTCGAAGTGCGTGTGCGTGCCCAAGGAATGCTGACGTCATATCTGTTCGATTTTCATCCGCTCGATGCGGTTGGCTGGGATGGGTATCTTTATCCATACGCGTTCAGCATCCACGATTTTGAACCAATTACGGGCCGCGTCCATCAGCCGCCGCCCGTTCATCAAACGTTTGAAGCATGGAATTATGTTGTCTGCTCATTTGTTCCACGCTTGTACGATTATCACCCGGAAGCCATCCCTGCCCCGTATGTGCACAGCAATGTAGAAAGCGACGAGGTATTGTATTATGCAGACGGAGACTTTATGAGTCGCCGTGGTATTGAGGAAGGTTCCATTACTCTGCACCCAAGCGGTCTGCCGCATGGTCCTCATCCAGGCAAGATGGAAGAGAGCATCGGTAAAAAAGATACGAAAGAACTGGCCGTTATGATCGATACATTCCGTCCGCTCCGTGTGGTAAAGCAAGCACACGACTACGAAGATAAAAGCTACATGTATAGCTGGTTACCGCAAAAATAAGGGGGGCTTTCTATGAACATTGAGCCGAGTACGTTGCCTTGGAATGAGGCATATAAATTGATGATCGGGTCCATTTTGCCACGTCCGATTGCTTTTGTTTCAACGATGAATGAAGCAGGTCAGGCTAATCTTGCACCATTTAGCTTTTTTACAGCAATTTCTGCAGAGCCAATGCTCGTCTGCTTTTCACCTATGCTGAGGGGCACAGATGGTGCACGTAAGGACACCTTGAATAATATTGAGGCCACACGCGAATTTGTTATAAATATTGTTGGTGAGAAAATTGTAAAACAAATGAATGATTGTGCCATTGAATACCCGCCTGACGTAGATGAATTCGATGCCGTCGGTCTCACCAGGCAAAGCAGCCAAATCGTCAAACCGCCCCGTGTGGCGGAAAGCGATGTGCACTTGGAGTGTGTACTCCATGATGTATTGCACTTTGGCGATAAGCCAGGTGGAGGCAGTCTTGTAATCGGGCAAGTTGTTAACATTTATATTAAGGATGAATTGTATTTTGATGGTAAAATCGATACCGTAAAGCTGCAGCCAATTGGACGTATGGCGGGCCAGGTCTATACAAGGTCAATAGCAGATACGTTTGTCTTAGAGAGAAAGAAGCAGCCAACTAAATAACAAAATCGTCGCAAGGAGAGACAGAATGGACTTATTTCGCAAAAAATCCATTACAGATTTTACAGCCAAGAAAGAAGGAACGTTGAAAAAAGCGCTTGGTGCTGTCGATTTAACAATGTTAGGTGTTGGCTGCATTATTGGAACAGGAATTTTCGTGCTGACAGGGGTAGCTGCAGCAGAACACGCTGGCCCTGCCCTTGTTCTCTCTTTCATTATCTCCGGTCTTGCCTGCGTATTTGCTGCGTTATGCTATTCGGAATTCGCTTCCAGCATGCCAGTGACTGGCAGTGCTTACACGTACAGCTATGCTACGTTTGGTGAATTTATGGCATGGATTCTGGGCTGGGCAATGATATTGGAATATGGATTGGCCGCTTCGGCAGTCGCCAGCGGGTGGTCCGGTTATTTTCAGGGACTTATTGCCGGCTTCGGCATTGAACTTCCGACCGCGATAACGAGCGCCTATGATGCTGAAAAAGGAACCTATATCGATATTCCAGCCATTTCCATCGTGTTGTTGATTACATTTTTGCTGACACGGGGAATTCGTGAATCAGCACGCGTGAATAACATTATGGTTATCGTAAAGGTAGCCGTCGTTTTACTGTTCATTGCCGTTGGTGCTTGGTACGTAAAACCGGAAAACTGGACACCGTTTATGCCATTCGGATTCTCTGGGGTGGCTGCGGGTGCAGCGAGTGTATTCTTCGCCTATCTTGGATTCGATGCAGTGGCTTCGGCAGCGGAAGAAGTGAAAAATCCGCAACGCCATATGCCGATTGGTATTATTGCTTCACTAGCTGTCTGTACGAGCCTATATATCGTTGTTTCTCTTATTCTTACAGGAATTGTACCGTTTGCTGAACTGAATGTGAAAAACCCGGTGGCATTTGCCTTGAGCTACATCCACCAGGACTGGGTCGCTGGTTTTATTTCTATCGGGGCAATTACAGGAATTACGACAGTTCTGCTTGTATTGTTATATGCACAGACACGGCTTTTTTTTGCTATGAGCCGGGATGGTTTACTTCCAAAGTTGATGGCAAGAGTCCATACTGTAACCAAAACGCCTGTAGCGAACACATGGATGACAGGTTTACTGGCAGCTTTATTCGGCGGGTTAATTCCATTGCATAAGCTGGCTGAATTGGTTAACATTGGAACGTTATTTGCTTATATAGTCGTATCCATAGGCGTGCTTGTTCTACGTAGAACACAGCCGGATTTGCCACGTGCATTCAGGGTTCCCTTAGTGCCGTTCATTCCGGTTCTCGCCGTTCTGTTTTGCGGGTACTTAATTGTAAATCTGCCAGCCATAACGTGGTTTGGATTTTTTGTGTGGCTGGGACTTGGCATCGTAGTATATTTTTCATATGGTTATAAAAACAGCATGTTGGGCAAAGAGAAATATACACATTCCGATGAAAATGGGCAAGAGGAATACAAAGCGAAAGAGGAGGCATTATAATGAACATTCCTTCTCATCTACGTGAATTTGTCGTAGACCAGGAATATGAGAAATACACGCCGATTAATCAGGCTGTTTGGCGTTATGTTATGCGTCAAAATCGTGCCTTTCTTGGGGAGCGAGCACATGCTGCCTACATTGATGGTCTTCGTTCCACAGGAATCGACGTAGAATCCATTCCGCGTATTGAAGCGATGAACGAATGCTTGTCCAAGTATGGTTGGGGAGCCGTAACGATCGACGGCTTTCTTTCTTCCGCTGCATTTATGGATTTTCAGGCACATGGTATTTTGCCAATTGCTACAGATATTCGTACACATGAACATATTGCTTATACCCCGGCACCCGATATTTTGCATGAGGCGGCGGGACACGCGCCGATTTTGAAGGATAAGAAGTATGCTTCCTTCGTGAAACTTATTGGTGCACTGGGTGCAAAAGCCATGTCGACGAAAGAGGACTATAATTTATATGAAGCAATTCGTCACCTATCAATGGTAAAAGAGGATCCCATGGCTACGCATAAGCAAGTTACCGAAGCGGAGCAGCGGCTGAGAGAGGCACAAGAGGCGATCGTAGAAGTCTCGGAAATTCAGCTGGTATCGAGGTTATACTGGTGGACGGTTGAATACGGTCTTATTGGAACGATAGACAATCCACAGATTTATGGGGCGGGTTTGCTATCCTCTGTAGGGGAAAGCAAGCGTTGTCTAAAATCGGATGTGAAAAAACTTCCATTCTCGCTTGATGCCTGTATCGGAACAGGCTATGATATTACGGATTACCAGCCTCAACTGTTTGTCTGCCGCAATTTTGATGAGCTTATCTACGCAGTAGAAGAACTGGAAAAGCGTCTTGCCTGCTCGATAGGTGGTACAGAAAGTCTGATGAAAGCGCTCCAATCGGAAAATATTGCGACGGCTGTCTATACATCTGGTTTGCAGGTTACTGGTGTGATTACCAGTCTGGAATATGATGATAATAACGAAGCGACATACATGCAATTGGCAGGACCTGTGGCATTGGCAACGAACAATAAGGAGCTTCCTGGACACGGCAAAGAGTACCATAAGGACGGTTTTGGTTCACCGATCGGGTACTTGAAAGGCAGCACTACACCTTTGGAGGAATGGTCGAATGAACAGGTAGCCGCTTACGGTATGGAGGACGGAGCGAGGGTGGAACTGGAATTTGAGTCCGGCATCCGTGTTACTGGCACAATTAAGTATGTACAGCGCCATCAAGGCAAAATTATTCTAATAGGGTTCGAGAGCTGTACTGTCAAAACGTCTGATGGTAAAACGTTGTTTGAGCCGGAATGGGGTACGTACGATATGGCCGTCGGCGCCCGAATCTCTTCCGTATTTTCCGGAGCGGCCGATCAGGAGAAGTTCTCGGCCCATACTGATAAAAAATCCTTGCTAACTAAAGCGTCTCCACAGTGGAGCGAACGTGAGCGAAAGCTACACGAAATGTATCAAAAAGTACGTACTATTCGTGAAAGTGATATGGGCATCGAAAGAGTAGAACGAGAGCTTACAACGATTGCAGAGACGCTGGATATAAAGTATCCGGAAGATTGGTTGCTTCGTCTTGAAATTCTTGAGATTGCTACACAAAGAAATATAATGTCGCATATAAAGAGCCGCTTGCGTATGCAATTGGATGAATTATCCAGAAAGCCAGAAAACAAAGAGTTAATCGAGAACGGCCTTATGTTGCTTAGCGTCTCTGATTCGACAGAACAGCCTGTCTAGTTCTCTATTATAAGAAAGCAGGTGAGATGGGTGAAGCTAACGGAATCACAAATTCAAGAGAGCGTAGCTGAACTCTCTGGTTGGAACCGTAAAGATGAGAAATGGATTGAGAAAAAATATCGGTTCAAGGAATTTCTTGATGGAATAAAGTTCGTCAATCAAGTGGCACATTTGGCGGAGCGTCTGGTGCATCATCCAATGATTGCGATTGATTATAAGCTGGTTACACTGCGTTTGACTACGTGGAGTGCAGGCGGGCTGACGGAGTTGGATATTCAATCCGCTAAAGAAATAGATGAGATTTATCGGAGTCAACAGATATCTTCAGTTTAATGCGGTGAAGCGTTTGTTTGGATCTGGGAGGAAGTAAGACTCTGATTGAAGTTTCACTTTATTGTCAGGAAGGAAAAAAGCAGAATCAAAAAAAGCCGTAGCGTTGGAGAGTAAACGCTGCGGCAATTAGAGGGGAGTTTATTAAGAGAGAGATACACCTGAATGTGATGGTGATATCTTGATTATAATGGACTCTTCTTTTTTGTGTTTGGATGCGGTACATTTTCTAACAAGGTTTTTAATCATTTTGCCGAGAAAATGTCTGTAGTGAACAATATTAATTATGCATAAGGTGTAGTGTAGCTGGGGGCTATTTATTGCGTTGCGGAAACGCTGCGTTAAGCTGCCCGCGAAGCATGCGTTCACGCAGCTCTTTGTCCTGTCTCATTGCCTTTTGCTCCATGCGGCGTATTTCTGATGTCTGTAGACCATCTTCCATATGATTGGAAATTTGTACGAGACGTTCTACATCTGCAAAAGAGAATTTACGTGTACCTCCGCGTGTTCTATCTGGTGTAATAAGCTTTCTCTCCTCATAATAACGAATTTGTCTCTCCGTTAAGCCAGTTAGCTCGCTGACGATGCCGATCGTAATTACCTTTCGTTCCTTGTAAGACAATCTGACTTCTCCTTTCCTCCTGGCTTTTTTGTTTAAATATATCACATTTTATTTATATTCTTCGCTTTGTTTGTCAGGTAATCTCACATTTGAAAAATCGAATTTTTGTTTTACAAATACATACAAAAGTGATATCATTGTAATATCAAAATGATATCTAAATACTTCATAAAGGAGACAACATCATGACAGAAAAGCAAGCATGGGCAGTTAATGGTTTTTTAGGCGTATTATTGCTTATCGTACTGCTTGTCACTGGCGTCTATTTCCTCATTTTCTCCCAGAATCCCTTGTTGGGAGTGCTATGTATTGCACTTGCTGCAATTGGTACGAGTGGTATTTTTACCGTGCAGCCGAATCAGGCAGCAGTATTAATCTTTTTTGGCTACTATCTTGGTACTGTGCGGAAGAGCGGGCTATGGCTTGGTGTTCCATTTGCGATACGCCGTAAAATTTCCTTAAAAGTGCGGAATTTTAATAGCAAGAAATTAAAGGTAAATGACGTAGAAGGAAATCCTATCGAAATTGCGGCAGTCATCGTGTTTAAAGTCGTTGATTCTGCAAAAGCGACGTTCGATGTAGATAGCTATGAACAATTCGTAGAAATTCAGAGTGAGACGGCCTTACGCTATGTTGCAAGCCGTTATCCGTATGATAACTTCAAGGAGGAAGGGTATTCTCTACGCAGCAATACGGATGAAGTTGCGACAGAACTGGCGCGGGAGCTTCAATCCCGCCTATCAGTAGCAGGCGTGGAAGTGATTGAAGCTCGTCTTACGCATCTGGCATATGCGACCGAGATTGCCAGCGCGATGCTACAGCGTCAGCAGGCTTCTGCCATTGTCTCTGCTAGACAGCGTATTGTAGAAGGTGCAGTTGGCATGGTGCAGATGGCAATTGAAGAATTTCAACGCGAAGGCTTCGAATTAGATGAGGAACGGAAAGCAGCTATGATTAATAACTTGATGGTAGCTATTGTGTCTGAACGTTCCGCCCAGCCTGTTATTAATTCAGGATCGCTGTATTAACCCATGTCACAGAAAAAGAGGTTTCTTCTCCGTATTGATCCGAAGCTATATGAAGCGTTGGAAGGCTGGGCGGCTGATGAGTTTCGGAGTGTAAATACGCATATTGAATTCTTGTTGCGGGAGGCGGTGCGCAAGACAGGCCGATTATCTTCAAGCACCCGGGAGAAAAAAGAAGAGACGGATTGATACAAGAAAACGGAATCGGTGGTAGCCGACTCCGTTTTCTTTGTTTAGAAATATTCGCTGCGGAGGGCTTCTAGTTCATGTAGAGAACGTTTGGCCCATTCAGAAGGATCATTCTGTAGCTTTATGATTTCTTCTTCAAGCGCTTTGCGTAGAGAACCTTCATACTCTGGCACCTCTCCATCATAAGGATGCACCGTAGCGATTGGCACAGAGGCTTTCTCCTGATAGGAGAGTGCGCGTCGCTGATGGAATAGTGGAACGTTGCTTTGGCCAGGATGATGTAAGTCGCCTTGCTCCGGATGCTTGCGCACTGCAAGTATTTTTACGACTGCTACGCGTGGCAGATATAATTCTACCAGCTCTCCTATGTATTCTCCCGATTTGTAAGATGCTGTTACTAAATCGCCTGGATTCAATGATATGTTGGTCATTGGAATCTCCTTTCTTTTTCTTCAGGATAACATATTTCCAATTTTTTATGTGTTAACACGCCTGTTGATTATCCATAAGATGGAAGAAAG
>NZ_KE952917.1:0-48137 GCF_000466385.1 Aneurinibacillus aneurinilyticus ATCC 12856 | reverse complement strand
CGGCAAAACATCTGGGCTTCTCGATGCGGGAGACCGTTGCCGGTCAATTTCGTCCTTGACGCCACACGCTCCACACGAGAAAAACAAAGGGGACGCACGCCGTACGAGTCACTCTTTTCTGTCCATTTATGCATACATAGTATTAAAGTAATGAAAATGAGATTTGAAACAAAAAATATATATGAATATAGTTCTGTTTTTATTATAGTCAAATCGAAAAATGAATGGAACAATCGGTGGATTATTTTGAATGAATAGAAAATTCATCTCGTCGTGAAACTTTTGAGATGATGGTGAAAATAAGAGATATCCATAAAGTGCTGTAGAAGAAATGTAGAACACTACCTGACAGTGCTATTTTCTGTCAGATAGTGTTTTTTCAGTTATTCATCGTGGTTAAGCGCATCTTGATGTCGTCGGTCATTTGTATCTTGTTGAATTTGCTGGGCATGAAAGCTGTTTACTTTAACCTGTTCTAAATCCTTTACAACGTTTCGAAGATTTTTATCCACATTTCTTTCTTTTTTATTGTTTTCCATATTTATTCCTTCTTTCTTTGCACTATTGCTTAGTCAAGGAATGGAGAGTCTGGGCACATTCATGAATATTGCGTGTATATTCCTCCGAGAGATTTTGAATATCTAGTGTTGGATCGTAGACCGTATCTCCCATGTGTTGAATATCCCGTAATGTGACCTGTACCTCACGTGGATCAATATAACGGCATGTATACTCAAATTCGTAATGGTTACGGCCTGCTGTGTTGACATGAATCCGAAGCGCGTCCTGATCCAGCGGATCAGCGGTGACTTCCACCTTATCCGTCTGTTTGAAAGTTGAAGGCAAAGTTTGCTGCCAGGCTGCAAGGAGTTCCTCTCGGCCCACAGACATGTGTGTTCGCTTGTTCATTTTTTAACACCTCCGCTTGTCTTAGCGTGTGGAACAGGAAATGCTTTTATACTGCAAGGAACAATAAGGCAAACAAAATAACGGGAAATTATGGAGATTACTATTGGCACCGAAAAGGTGAACGGATTGTTTGAGACGGTTGAATCCACTGATGCCACAATGAAAGAAGCAGAAGAGGTAAGCTCCACAACGTTGCGGTTAGCGAAGTAACAGCCGCCATCGAACAGGTTCAGCGTGAGGAGGCTACGGTGGAAGACGTAACAGATGAAGTAACCAGACAGCTCCGTGAATAGGTCAATA
This sequence comes from Aneurinibacillus aneurinilyticus ATCC 12856, assembly GCF_000466385.1. GTDB lineage: Bacteria > Bacillota > Bacilli > Aneurinibacillales > Aneurinibacillaceae > Aneurinibacillus > Aneurinibacillus aneurinilyticus. Next base: position 46,928 of record NZ_KE952917.1, on the reverse strand, counting down.
AATCTATACAAGCTATAAACGCACTCGCATCCATTGTAAAGCAGATAGAAGAAACTGGAGCCTTTGTAGAGATGATTGCTACCATTACAAAAGAACAGGAAGTCGTCACCCACGGCATTACGAGTGGCAAATAGAGGCGGAGAAGTAATGTTTGAAACACTACATACCCGTGATACAATAGGAGCAACATAATTTGGGACAGGGTGTGAGCAAAGGTGAATATATTTAACCAGAAAGTATTGCCCGCCATACGTCAGATGAAAGACTTCGAGGTACTTTTGCGTAGCCGCTTCGAATATATGGTGCTGCTGGACAGTCATATTGGACAGATTAAAAGCATTGTTCAGACCGCCCGTCAGCATGATAAGAAGATGCTCGTTCATGTCGATCTGATACAGGGCTTGCGTAATGATGAATATGCAACTGAATTTCTATGTCAGGAAATTAAGCCTGCGGGTGTGATTTCTACGCGTAAAAGCGCTGTAATGACAGCTCGGAAGAACAAGGTGCTGGCTATTCAGCGTCTCTTTCTGCTGGATACGAATGCGTTGGAGACAAGCTATCGGCTTGTAGAGCAGACGCAACCAGATTTCATCGAGGTATTACCGGGGGTGATGCCCCACATTATTGCTGAAATATATGAAAAAGTGAAGATTCCTGTGTTGGCGGGTGGTCTGATTCGTACGATCGAAGATGCGGAGATGGCTTTTGCTGGAGGCGCTATAGCGGTCACTACTTCACGAAGAGAAATATGGAAACACTTTGCGGGAAAAAAATAAAAGAAAACGCATTCACAATTTCTTGAAACTATGTTATATTGAACTTACTAAAAAGTTAATACAGCCATTTGGTTGGAGATATTGAGACGCAAACCATAAAAACAGGGTGAGGTATTCCTTTCCGCCTGTGTTTTTATGGTTTTTTGTTTTTGTTCTCTATTCTTTAATGAAAATGGACAAAGGAAAAGAGGAGGGAATTTATTTTATAAACCGGGGAAACACACATATACAAAGTGGAAAGGGATAAGAATATGTGGCAGCTAATCACAAATATTTTTCGTCCGGCTCCTCACATTGAACGCTTGCCGGAAGAACAGATCGATAGTACATATCGTCGGCTTCGTTTGCAAGTGTTCCTGGGGATTTTCATCGGGTATGCAGGGTATTATTTAGTAAGAAAGAATTTTTCTTTAGCGATTCCTTACTTTACAGAGCAAGGCTTTTCTAAAGGAGAACTCGGGCTTGTATTATCGGCTGTATCTATTGCATACGGCGTCAGTAAATTTGTTATGGGTATCGTATCGGACCGTTGTAACCCTCGTTATTTTCTTGCGGCTGGACTTATTCTATCAGGAATATTAAATATTTTATTCGGTACCGTACCATTTCTTACGTCAAGCATTGCTATTATGTTCGTAGCAATGTTTATCAATGGATGGTTTCAGGGGATGGGCTGGCCTCCGAGTGGAAGAACGATGGTGCATTGGTTCTCCGTCAGTGAACGCGGAACAAAAATGTCAATCTGGAATGTAGCTCACAACGTGGGTGGCGGGATTACCGCACCACTTGCAAGTTTGGGAATTTTACTTTTTGCAACATGGAACAGTATTTTTTTCCTTCCTGGAATTGTAGCTGTCCTTATTGGGGTTTATGTCATCATTACTTTGCGTGATACCCCTCAATCTGTGGGATTGCCTCCGATAGAAGAATATAAAAATGAATATCCGAATGATAATGTTGAAAATCGGGAGAAAGAGCTTACTGCTAAGGAAATTTTATTTAAATATGTATTTACTAACAAATTTTTATGGTTTATCGCTTTAGCTAACGTATTCGTCTATTTTGTTCGTTACGGGGTAGTGGACTGGGCACCTGCTTATTTAACCGAAGTCAAAGGGTTCAGTAATGATAATTCCAGATGGGCTTATTTTATGTATGAATATGCTGGAATTCCCGGTACGCTGCTTTGCGGTTGGATGAGCGATAAGCTGTTTAGAGGCCGCCGGGCGCCGGCAGGTATTTTATTCATGGCTGGTGTATTGGCTGCGGTGCTCGTATACTGGTTGAACCCACCGGGCAATCCACTTATCGATAATATCGCACTTATTAGCATTGGCTTCCTGATTTATGGTCCGGTTATGCTGATTGGTCTGCATGCGCTTGATCTTGCGCCGAAGAAAGCCGCAGGTACGGCGGCAGGGTTGACAGGATTTTTCGGTTATTTAGGTGGTGCGGCATTCGCCAATGCTGCTATGGGCTATATTGTTGACATATTTGGATGGAATGGCGGATTTATCTTGCTTATTATTTCTTGCGTTCTCGCCATTTTCTTCTTAGCTTTAACTTGGAATACCGGAAAGGTGAAAAATTAGAATTAAAAGGAAGTATTTTTTTGTATATTACTACCTGTTGCTTATCATTATTGATATACTTAACAGGTATGGTTTTATATACAAGTTAATTGTAGTGATGGAGACGCGGAGATCCACAGTGATACCCTGAGTTCTGTAGGGAATATTTGCTGTGGATTTTCTGTTTTCTTCGAAAAACTTAAGGAGGGGTACAGGGATGTCACCGTTTTTAGGAGAAGTAGTAGGGACGATGCTTCTGATTATTCTGGGTGATGGCGTAGTGGGTGGAGTTGTATTAAACAAAACGAAGGCTCATAACTCTGGCTGGATTGTGATTACGCTTGGTTGGGGTCTGGCGGTAGCTATGGCGGCATATGCGGTCGGTGGTATTAGTGGCGCGCATTTGAATCCGGCGTTAACGATTGGGCTTGCTATTGCGGGCAATTTCCCTTGGGCAGATGTACCGATGTACGTTCTGGCTCAAGTGATCGGTGCGTTTCTTGGTGCTATAGTAGTATGGTTACATTATCTTCCACATTGGAAAGTGACGGAAAGTTCAGCGGATAAGCTGGCGGTTTTTGCTACAGATCCAGCTATCCCTCATCGTGCAGCGAATTTAATAAGTGAAATTATTGGAACGTTTATACTTGTCCTTGGAATTCTGGCAATTGGCGCGAACAAGTTTGCTGATGGCCTTAATCCTTTTGTTGTCGGATTTCTGATTGTTAGTATCGGGCTTTCGCTCGGCGGTACGACAGGCTATGCGATTAATCCGGCGAGGGATTTTGGTCCGCGTCTTGCCCATGCGGTGTTGCCGATCGCAGGCAAAGGCCGATCAAACTGGGGTTATGCCTGGATTCCAATTGTAGGTCCGGTGATTGGCGGTGCTCTCGGTGCGTTATTCTATAAGCTAGTTTTTCTATCTTAAGATATATCAAACACTATATGTATAAAAAGGAGCGAACGTTCATGGAAAAAAAATACGTAATGGCTTTGGACCAAGGAACAACAAGCTCGCGTGCCATTCTATTCAATAAGCAAGGGGAAATTGTAACCGCTGCCCAGAGAGAATTCCAGCAATATTTCCCGAATCCGGGATGGGTTGAGCATAATGCACATGAAATTTGGGGCTCTATCCTTGCAGTTATTGCTGAAGTGCTTTCAAGCTCGAACATCAACCCAAAGGAAATCGCATCCATTGGCATTACAAACCAGAGGGAAACTGCGGTAGTGTGGGATAAGAATACAGGAAATCCAATTTACAATGCTATTGTTTGGCAGTCCCGTCAAACAGCCGATATTTGCGAGGAATTGAAATCTCAGGGCTACTCGGATATGGTTCGGAACAAAACGGGGCTTCTAATTGATGCCTACTTTTCTGGAACGAAAGTAAAATGGATTCTGGATCATGTCGAAGGGGCAAGAGAGAAGGCCAAGAACGGCGATCTGCTGTTCGGCACGATTGATACGTGGCTTATTTGGCGCTTAACTGGCGGTAAAGCGCATGTAACCGATTACTCGAATGCTTCACGCACGCTCATGTATAATATTTACGAGCAGAGATGGGATGAAGAGCTGTTGGAGATGCTTGGCGTACCTCATACGATGTTGCCGGAAGTTCGTCCATCCTCAGAAGTATACGGAGAGACTGTTGAATACCATTTCTTCGGCGAGCGTGTTCCGATTTCCGGTGCGGCCGGGGACCAGCAGGCAGCGTTATTCGGGCAGGCGTGCTACGAATCGGGCATGGCCAAAAATACGTATGGCACAGGATGCTTTATGCTGATGAATACTGGAGAAACAGCAGTAAGGTCAGAACACGGACTTCTCACCACATTGGCATGGGGAATTGATGGTAAAGTGGAATATGCACTTGAAGGCAGCATTTTTGTTGCAGGCTCGGCAATTCAGTGGCTGCGGGATGGCCTTCGCATGTTGAAATCGGCTGCTGACAGCGAGCAATATGCTACGCGGGTGGAATCAACCGATGGCGTGTATATGGTACCAGCTTTTGTTGGATTGGGCACACCTTATTGGGACAGTGACGTACGAGGAGCGATCTTTGGATTAACGCGTGGTACGCAGAAGGAGCATTTTATCCGCGCTACATTGGAATCGCTCGCATATCAGACGAAGGATGTGCTCTCCGCGATGGAGGCTGATTCTGGAATCGAGTTAAAGACGCTGCGCGTGGATGGAGGCGCAGTTAAAAATGATTTTCTGATGCAGTTCCAAAGCGATATTCTCGGTGTACCAGTAGAGCGTCCGACAATCAATGAAACGACTGCGCTTGGAGCAGCATATTTGGCAGGTTTAGCTGTAGGGTTCTGGAAGAGCCGTGACGAGATTGCTTCCAAATGGCGAATAGAGAAGCGGTTTGAGGTACAGATGCAGGAGGATGAACGTGCCCGGTTGTATGCAGGCTGGAAGAAAGCAGTAGAAGCAACGATGGGCTTTAAGCTTAAATGATTCACAACTCCCTATAGTTGAAGCCTAATAGTAGTTATGCTATACTTATGGATGATAAGACTGTAGAAGTTAATATTGGTCGGAGAATTGGAGAAGACCACAACAGATCCTTGAAATTCGTAGGATCTTGTTGTGGTCTTTTTGTTTTCGGGAAAAAGATAATTAATCGCATTCGGTTCATACTATATGGTAGGAGAGTGAATTTACATGGAACAATTATTTGCGAGCGTTAAACGTCAGCAGATTTTACGTGATATGGAAGCCCAACCGTTTGATGTACTTGTCATTGGTGGAGGTATTACAGGAGCAGGTATTGCGCTTGATGCCCAATCCAGGGGAATGAAGATCGCGCTAATAGAAATGCAGGATTTTGCTGCGGGAACATCCAGTCGCTCCACTAAGCTGGTACATGGCGGTTTGCGCTATCTTAAGCAATTCGAGTTTAAACTGGTTGCCGAAGTCGGTAAAGAGCGAGCCATTGTATACGAAAATGCGCCGCATGTAACGACACCAGAATGGATGCTTCTTCCAATGATTGAAGGTGGCACATACGGGAAGTTTGCCACATCTATTGGCTTACGCGTATATGATACGCTGGCTGGAGTTAAGAAGGACGAACGCCGTGTAATGTTGAACAAACAGGAAACATTAGCCAAGGAGCCGTTGCTGCGTACCGATAATTTAAAAGGCGGAGGCTATTACGTGGAATATCGGACCGATGATGCACGTCTGACGATTGAGGTTATGAAAGAAGCAGTGCGTCGGGGAGCCCGAGCGGTTAATTATGTGAAGGCTGAGGAGCTTCTGTATGAGAACGGCAAGATTATAGGTATCACGGCCGTTGATACACTCAGCGGTGAAAGATACAACATTCACGCCAAAAAGATTATTAATGCAGCAGGTCCATGGGTGGACAAGATTCGCGAGAAAGACGGTTCGAAGAAAGGTAAACGTCTGCATCTAACAAAGGGCGTACACTTGGTTATTGACGGAACACGGTTTCCGCTCCGCCAGGCAGTATACTTCGATACACCGGATGGACGGATGGTGTTCGCCATTCCGCGTGAAGGCAAAACATATATAGGAACGACGGATACAGACTATCAGGGAGACATTGCCAATCCGAAAATGACGATAGAAGATCGGGACTACATCATACGTGCAGCGAATTTCATGTTCCCTACATTGAAACTAACAGCTGAAGATGTGGAGTCCAGCTGGGCTGGTTTGCGCCCGCTCATTCACGAAGAGGGTAAGTCACCTTCCGAGCTATCTCGCAAGGATGAGATTTTTATTTCTGAATCCGGGCTTCTAACGATTGCGGGTGGTAAGCTAACAGGATATCGGAAAATGGCAGAACGAATTGTAGATTTGGTAGCCTCTCAATTGAAAGAGGAGGGGCACGGTTCATATCCTGGTTGTTCTACCGATAGCACGCGTTTATCGGGAGGGGATGTAGGCGGTTCGGCGAATTTCGAGTCATTTGTAAAAAAACAGGTGCCACAGGGGGTTGCTGCTGGACTCTCAACAGAGGAAGCGGAACGCTTAGCTCGCCGTTATGGCTCCAACGTAACCCGTATTTATACAATTGTTCGTGAGCGTGGGGAGGAAGCGGAAAAGGCAGGTCTGTCGAAAGAAATTTTTGCATCGCTCGTTTATGCGATGGAAGAAGAGATGGTTGCTACGCCGGAAGACTACTTCGTTCGTCGTACGGGTGCTTTATATTTTGCCATTAGCCAAGTTCAACAATGGATGGTTCCGGTTATAGCTTATATGGGACAAACACTCGGATGGAGTGAGCAGGAGACGGCTAGACATCGGGAACGACTGGAACAGCTTATCCATGATGCTACTGTTCCGCAAGCAGGTACAGCTTCTACATCTGCTTAATGTCATAAGAAAAGAGAATAGGTATAGTGATACAAAAAGACGGGTGATGATAACCCGTCTTTTTGTATGTGAAGCGTAATCCGGCTATGTAAAAAAATATGCCCGCTTATATGCTTTCGCCGCTTCGTTTATGCTCTTGAAGCCATATACTGCATTAATAATTTAGAAACTTTCCATAAAGTATGAACGGGGTGACGCATTTGGACGTGGCGGTCATCGGAACGGGATATGTAGGTACAACAACTAGCATCGCTTTTGCTGCTTGGGATCACAAGGTTATCGCTGTCGATAGCGACCAGATGAAGATTGCCAGACTTAATCAATCGATTCTTCCGTTTTATGAAGAGGGCCTGGAAAGGAGGCTGGAAAGATATAGGGAGAGTGGAAACCTTTCTTTTACGGATGACTTGGAACAAGGGATAACAAGGAGCGATGTTCTATTCATTGCTGTCGGCACGCCCTCTTCCCCGGACGGCTCCGCCGATTTATCGTATGTAGAAATGGTAGCAAGGCAGATTGGGCAAATGATGGATAAATACAAAGTAATTGTTACGAAAAGTACTGTTCCAGTAGGTACGGGAGATAAAATCAAATCAATTATTACCGATGAACTGAAGAGAAGAAATCTGTCTTTTTCCTTTGATATTGTCTCTAATCCCGAATTTCTTCGAGAAGGCAGAGCACTTTATGATGCGCTCCATCCCGAACGGGTTGTAATCGGCTGTGAGACAGAGACAGCGAGGAAGACGATGGCGGCACTTTATGAAAAAGTAGAAGCACCTATGCTTTATACAACTATCCGAGATGCAGAAATGATTAAATATGCTGCGAATGCATTTCTGGCAACAAAAATTTCCTTCGTAAATGAATTGGCCCGGCTTTGTGACAAAATGGGAACTAACATTATGAAGGTAGCCGAAGGAATGGGGCTGGATAGCCGGATCGGTCCGCAATTTCTCCGTGCTGGCATCGGATATGGCGGCTCCTGCTTTCCAAAAGATACGGCTGCGCTTCTTAACTTGGCCAAAGAACAGGAAACGATGCTTCCTGTTCTACAAGCTGCTTCTAATGTTAACCGGACACAGGTTTCCTGGTTTATGGAAAGAATTCACCATATTATGGGTTCCCTTGCAGGGAAGAAGGTTACATTGCTTGGTCTGACATTCAAACCGGAAACAGATGATGTTCGTGAAGCGCCCTCGTTAAAAATTATTGAGCAGCTGCTGCAAAACAAAGCGATTGTTAGTACTTACGATCCGCAGGGGATGGAGAACGTTAAAAAAATATATCCCCAGGTAGCATATAAACCTACGCCTTATGAAGCATTAGAAGGGGCGGACGCGATTATTCTCGCTACGGAGTGGAGAGAGATTCTTGATTTGGATTGGACCAAAGTGAAAGACTTGATAGCACAGCCTTATCTGTTTGATGGACGGAATGCGCTTGTTCCATCTGTCATGCGGAATTTAGGGTATTGTTATGTTGGTGTAGGCATCGACGGAAGAGGTGATTACCATTGAAAGGAGTTATCCTCTGCGCGGGAAAAGCCAAAAGAATGAAGCCGTTTTCGAATACGATTCCCAAAACATTGCTTCCGGTAGCCAATCGGCCGTTGCTTGAGCATTGTATCAACAAAATGACCCGTATAGGGATTAATGAAATTGGCATCGTTATGAATCCTCAGCAAAAAAGTATTGTTGAATATCTTTCGTTAAGTAATCTACCCGCTACATTTCATTATATTTTTCAAACGGAACAGCTAGGGGTCGCTCATGCGCTCGCTAGCGTGCAAGGGTTCGTTGGTACAGATTCCTTCCTGCTTTTGCTAGGAGACAATTTAACTGCTGAGCCGCTTGAAACGCTAATTGCAGCGTCTGGAGGAGACAAAAGTGCACTGTTGCTTGCGGAGGTGGATAACCCGCAAGATTATGGGGTTGCTGAAATTAGAGATAATCGGATCGTAAGCATTGAAGAGAAACCAAAACAGCCGCGAAGCAAATTGGCTGTTATTGGCACATATTTATTTGATGCAAATATCTTCATGGCTATTCAGCACATTCAACCTTCTACAAGAGGGGAATATGAAATTACCGATGCAATCCAATGGCTCATTCAGCATGGCTTTCCGCTTACTTATTCGATTACGAAAGAGCCATATACCGACGTAGGTACGCTGCAGCGATGGTTGGAGGCCAATCGCTGGATGCTGTCCCGGCAATTAGGAAACGAAGTGCAGGTCGGCGTGCAAACGAAGCTGGAAAACTGTGTCCTAAAAGGCCCCGTCATTATTGGGAATCAATGTACATTAAAAGATGCTGTGATAGGTCCGTATGTATCCATTCAGGATGGAACCGATTTAATGAATTGCACAATAGAGAACAGCATTTGTCTGAAGAAGGCTAGAATCCTCGATATTCCTTCCACTATCTCTCACAGCATTTTTGGCCAGCATGTCGTGCTGCAGGGGATTCACATGCAAGAGCCTTCATTGCGCTTCATACTTGGCAGCGATTCTCATCTTATATTCCCCGTGAGCGGAGGAAAGGAGGATGCAAATGAATGATAAAGAAATCGCACGGCAGCTTAAAAAAATCAAGGTAATCAATCAAGAACAGGCAGACGTAGAGGTCAAAAACCCAACGTCACTTACTATGATCGGCAAAGGACGGCAAGGAGCTGTATTTCAAATCGATGAAAATACATGTGCCAAAGTGTACGGAAACCCTGAGGACTGCGAACGTGAGCATTATGCGCTTTCTCTTGGACAAAAAACAAACCTTTTTCCGCGCATTTATGGTAAAGGTCAAAACTATATTGTCATGGAGATGGTCAGAGGCATTGACCTGCGCGAATATTTGCAATCACAACCATTAACGAAGGAACTATCATTTAAGCTAATCGAAATGCTGGTTACATTTCAGCAGGTTGGCTTCGACCGCATCGATCACCACAAAAGACAAATTTATCTTCAGCAAGATGGAACATTAAAGGTTATCGATGTTGGCAGGACCGTCTGGCGCGATCGGACGTATCCATATCCGAGAAAATTGCTGACCAGCCTGGGAGAGGAGTATAAAACACTCTTTCTTTCACATGTACAGGAGATGAACCCTAAGTTATATGCCGAATGGCAACACTATATGGCGATGGAAGCAAGTGCCCGTCAAATGTTTGAAACATTGTTTAGCAAAAGGCTGAAAAATGCAAAGGATATCGCTATTCAGCTTGCCGAACCGCTGCTAACAGTCGGCGATCAAGGGAAGCATTACGCAAAGCTGGAAGGACTTGTGCGCAAAGTTTTTAAAGAAGAGTGGATAAAGGTTCTGGTAGCCCAGGGACGTGACCCGGAAAAGGTCAAAAAGAAAATCGATGTGTTCATGGAAAAACAGGAGGGAATGGGGTGGGAGGAAATAGATCAAAAGAATGGAAATCAGCTTGATTGTTCGAAGAAACGACAAAAACAAAGTAAGAAGAAGGCATCCTTAAAGCAAAAAATGCTTATCGAAGACGTTATGAAGAATGTTAATAAACTTCTAAACGAAGGTAATAAGAAAAAGCGGGAAACTTTAACATCATATCCTGCTATCTACCGCACAAAGGTCAAGTAACAGGAGGTTATTATGAAAGTACTGGTTATTTGGCGTCTTTTGACGGTAGGGGGAGTTAACGCCGGTTGGAGAAATCGTGCGATTTACTTTAAACAACAAGGGATTTTTCCGGAATTTCTGTATACGACCGATCACGGTGGAAGACATATTATGGACGGTGTCGCCCCGGTTTATTTGACGAAAGACGAAAATAAAATCGTATCCATTATTCGAAATGGACACTATGACGCAATTATTGTAGTTGATACGGCAGATGCCTATCGTTGGCTGGAAAAGGCAGAATTTAGTGGGCCAGTGATTGTCGAGGCGCGTACACCGGAAATAAATAAGCTTATCCCCCATATTAAGGATTTTCGTTCGATTCGACCAGCCACAATAGTTGTTCCTTCCCTTTACCAAAAACGACTCGTTTCAATTCTTACGGAGAATATTCCTATTGAAGTGATTCATAACGGTATTGATACATCGTTTTTCCGGCCTATAGGCGGAACAGATATCGACCACAATACGCCCCCTAACGTAGCAGGGGATAAGAAAGTAATTGGCTGGATTGGTCGGATTGATAGGCGAAAAAACTGGAAACTGTTGCTGCGTATTGCTGATCTTATTAAAAAAGAGCGGAATGATATACAATTCTGGGTTATTGGCGGTGCACAAAGCGTGCAGCGGGAAAAATTTGCTGCACAGAGAATCGAAAAGCACCTTGAAGACATGGTAAGATGGTTTCCGGTAATCCCATATCAGGAAATGCCATATATGTATGCCAAAATTCGCGAAACCGGCGGTTGTACGCTTGCTACCACCCGGGGGGAATCATTCGGGAATACGTTCATCGAAGCGATGGCTTGCGGCGTACCAGTTGTTGCTCCAAAAGTTACTTCTCTTCCCGAGCTTGTCGTACACCGAAAAACTGGACGTCTTTTTCGTGAGGGGCATACACACGAGGCAATAAAGCATATATACCAAATCATAGATATGGGCCAAGTGAAGTATGAGAAGATGTCACATGCTGCCATCAGTCAGGTACGGGAGAGATTCGCCATGGAATGTATCGCGCCTCGCTATATTGAACTGTTACGAACGCTCGTTGGAGAGGTGAAGCATCCATGATTCAACCTGTGGCATATCAAAGAAAGGTGGATGGGAAATCAGGTGCTCATCTTATCACATTTGATGACGGACGCGACTATGTTGTCAAATTCCTTAAATCAGAATTTGAAAAGATGCTTGCTAATGAATGGATTGGCTACTGTTTGGCAAGGTTTATGCAGCTTCCGGTACCATTTGCACACATAGTGGAGATTCCTCCAGAATTTTATCGTAATATGCCCGATATAGGTTGCTTTGTTTATACAAAGCAGCAGTTTGCTTCTTTGTATATAGAGGATTGTAAAAATGGCTATACAGCTTCTAATATGAAGATGATTACTAATGCTGATTCGCTTGCCGGTATTATTCTATTGGATTACTGGCTATACAATCGTGATCGTACTCGGAAGAATATTTTGCTTCAGGAAGAGGCGGCAGGTGAATATAAATTATGGATGATTGATCAGTCGGAGATTCTAGGCTCCTATTCCTGGGTTCTTTCTGATCTTGAGACGCTGCCGGATACTCTCCTGCGAAGTGCCACCCACCAAATTATGGGGCGGTTTATTAGGGATGAATCGGCTTTCGAAAAGCATTTGCAAATTGCTGGAACCATCCCGCGACTTTTGCTGGAAGAAATCGTATCTTTAATTCCTGATGAATGGCGAGTATCTGTACAGGAAAGAGAGAAGCTAGTTGATTCCCTAGTTTCTCGCCGTGATCAACAGCTTCCACTAATGATGAAACGATTTATTGAGAATGTATACGAACCCCTTAAAAGAGGATGAAAATAAAAAGCCCAGCATGGTATCCTAGTATATAGACGGATGCCATGTCAGACTCGATTCTAAGATGAATTCAGACTAGTCATGTCGCTGTACTGCTTTTTTATCGCTATTTAAATTTTCGTTTTTTTTCATCACCTTCGTTAAATATCCTCCTTTAAAGGTGCGAGCTTCATAAGAAACAACAAATGCTTTTGGAGCTATTTCATTAATGATGGTTAGCAGCTCTTTTTCCCGTGTTCTCTTAGCCAGTACTTCTAAACGAGAGCGGCGGGCACTAATCCCCTCGGTCTCAAAAATGGTAACGCCAAACCCTGCTTTTCGTAGGGTATCAATTAATTCATAGTTTTTATCTAACAGGCTAACTTGATAAGTAACATAGCCAATCGCTAATTTTTTTTCAACTAAACCGCCTATATAAAGTCCACATCCAAACCCTAATGCATAGGCTGCTATATTGATGATGCGGGACATATCAGAGAAAACAATGCCTAGACTTAAAACGTTGATAACTGCTTCTAAAACACCTATGGCAGACGCCTTCTTTGTCTCATTTTTAACAAGAAGAATGGTACGAAGCGTAACGATTGGCATTAATATGAGCTGCATGCCAAAAATAAGCAAGGCTGTTAACAAGGTAAATCACCTCCTGCCTGTTAATGAACTTTTTATTCTATACCTCGATCAAGGCACTTATAAAAATGCAGCTATCAACTTGGGACTAAATCGTGTGCCAATAAATCAAAAAACCTGACATGACATCCTGTATGAAAAAGGATGTATGTCAGGTTTTTTCTATGCATCATTCGTAAGACCCGTTAATTCTTTGGCCCGCATCAGCTTTGTCATTCCTTGCAATACAAGACGATTGGAAAAGTCGCCTTCTTTCTTCATCATTTCAAGGGAGCTTGGTTCGTTATCATGCAGAAAACTCATTAAGTATTCCATTGTTTTTGTTTTTGAGGAATACGCGATAGAAAGCTTGCTCTTTGATTCAGTAAGAAGCATGGATATATTATCTGGTAAGCCAGCCGGCACATGCAATTTGTTATATGCACGTTGTATGGCCTCACACTCTTTTCTGGCATTATTGGCTGCTTCGTATGCATCCGAGAGACTTACTTGTCCATTACTGAATTTTTCAGCAACAATATTGTATTTTTCACCAACGGCTAAGGCTGTTTTTTCGATTTCATATATTTCCTGCTCGAACTGTAAAACCAGCTTTTGATGTTTATTATTGTTGGCTTCTTGTTCAGGCTTTTCAGTAGGTGTTATTTTTTCTTTAACTTGTGTACTGCTTGCTGGTGCGGCTATTGACTCTATAACATTTTTTTTCTGCTTATTTCCTCCTATATATCCAATAGCTGCAAGTAAAGCCAAAGATAAAAACCAAACCCACCACTTTTTATAAAATGGTTTTCTCACAATGAAAAAATTCCCCTTTCAAAGTATAAATAAGTAAAGTGACAAAGATAATGTAAGTAATTTTATTAAAATGATACAATGTGGATATAAATACCATATAAGTAAAGTATAATGTAAATGATTGCTTTAGATACAGTGTTTTTATACACATCTATTTTGATATATCGGTGTTTTTTTAGTGATTGGAAGCGAAAAAAAAGAAGTATTTGATATTTTTGATTCTATAAGCACGTGCCTAATGATGCGGTTTTTACAAGATGTCTATTGAGGGAATAAGATAAATGTCATACATAAAAGAAAAATATGATAAAATAGTTATATTATAAAAAGAGAAAAAAACGGAATCGTGTGGCATTTATGCTCAAGGATATAGAATAGCCTGAAACATATAAAGGGGAGAAGAGATATGAACTATACAGTAGAAAATCAGATGGAAGACTATCAGGAACGAACGCAAAGTGGGAGACCTAACGTATTCGAACATATAACAGAAGCGGAACTGGAAATGCGTAAACGCTTTCTCAATCTCACACCTTCTCGTTTGAGGCTCCTGGCTGAAAGTAAGCCGTTGATAGGGGAGCTTGCGCAGGAACTGGTAGAAGTATTCTACAAGAAACTGATGGCGAACGACGAGCTACAGAACATTATCCAGGAGAATTCCACAGTAGAGAGGCTGGGTAAAACGTTTGTTAAGTATTGTGAAAGTTTGGCTACGGATCAGGTAGATCTAGACTATGTGAAGAATCGGATGCGGATAGGCGATGTTCATAACAAGGTTCGTCTTTTGCCTAGCTGGTATATTGCCGCAAATCAGGTGATTATAGAGTTCTTTATTCAACGTATAACGGAGAAATATGCCCGCCATGATCTAGCTAAGGGGATTGAACTGACTACGGCGTTATCAGGTTTGATTAATCTTGACACCCAAATTATCATGGAATCATATATTGCTATTTACATCAAGGATCGGATGCGTGTGCAGGAAGAGATTAAGCAGGTACAACGCAAGCTGGTAGAATCGGGTGAAACATTGGCTGCTACGGCAGAGCAAACAAGTTCGTCTGCAAGCGAGATGTTTTACGCGACAGAAAAGGTATATGAAGATGCGCAGCGGATTGAAGCGAGCTCCGAGAATATCGTAGTACATGCAACAACAGGAGAGGAAATTATCGATAGAACATTCGAAACGATGGAGAGGATCGAGACGTTCTTCAAGGGTGTACAGGAAAAAATTCTAAAGTTAAGCGAAAGCTCTAATCAGATCGAGTCTATCATCGAATTTATCCAGAAAATATCTAAAATGACCAATATTTTAGCCCTCAATGCAGCTATTGAAGCTTCGCGTGCTGGCGGAGAGCATGGGCGTAGCTTCATGGTAGTGGCAAACGAAGTAAAGAAACTGGCTGATGATACGAGTAAAGCATTAACCGAAATTTCCGAACTGGTGCAGGTTTCACAGACAGATGTACAGGATGTGGTACGTTCGCTGAATGGAACGACTGATATGGTAGAGACGGGAACCAACCATGCTTCTAAAGCAAAAGCCAGCTTTCAGGATATCATGAAGGCGATTTCTGAATCGCTTTCCGGTATAAAGAAGGTAACCGCCGACATTAAGAATCTGGAGATGGTCTCACAGGAAATGCGCGATGCTTCCAGCAATGTTGCTGAACTGGCGGGTGAGTTAGCGGAGATTAGTCGTGAGATTAACCGTAAAATTAATCAGGCGTAAGCAGGCAGATGCAATGATGATGAAAAAACAGTCCTGAGCGTCAGGACTGTTTTTTTATTAGGAAATTTACGTTTTTCTGTCTGGATTTTGTGGCTCTGATGAATCCTCCAGTATTCCCTTTGTAGAGTGTCGGAATTCGCGCAGTGCATCGCCTGCACCACGACCAATTTGTGGTAGCTTCTGCGGACCAAAAACAATAAGCGCAATCACAAGAATAAGAATCAGACCGGGAATGCCGATATTGCTTATCATGCAAGTGAACCGCCTTTTTGATGATACTTGATAATGCCTTCAGCAGCACGATAAGCCAAAGCCCCTACCGTTCCGGTAGGGTTATAGCCGCTATTATGCGGAAAAGCGGAAGCGCCTATCACGAATACGTTTTCTGCATCCCACATCTGTAGGTAATTGTTTACGGCTGATGTATCCGGGTTATTTCCCATAATGACTCCGCCGGTATTGTGTGTGGATTGATATGGCATAATATCGTAAGGTCCCAGGTTTATGTTAATGTCAACTCGGTTTGCACCCATTTCCTTGAGAATGTCCCCGCATTTTGTAGCAAGAAACTTGGCCAGCTGGCGGTCCTGCTCTTCAAAATCAAATGTCATGCGAATGAGCGGATCTCCAAAGACATCCTTGTATACTGAATCGAGATCCAGGTAATGATGTCTGAAAGGCATTGAGGAACCTTGACCAGCAACGGTTAATGTCCGATTAGCGTATTTAACGGATTGGGCTTTAAATTCTTTTCCCCAGCTTGGCGTCCCTTTCGGAACCGGATTATTGGCGATAGGTCTAAGCCCAGTTTGGGTCATGGCGATGTTGCCACCATGAATAAAGTTTACGTTAGAATGATCAAAGTTATCTCCGTTGTAATCATCCAAGCATGCCCCAAGGGCGCCAGCACCAGCGAAAGTATTGAATTCTTTATTATCAAAAAAACCTATGGCGCTACCTCTCATAACCTGATAGGCATAGTTTTTGCCGATGACACCTTTCCCGGTTGACGGATCATATGGACGGCCTAACTTCGAATTTAATAACAGGCGTACATTATTGAATACATAGCTTGTAACAACAACGATATCGGCCGGCTGTTCAATTTCCTCTCCGGTCGTTACATCCGTATACATAACTCCGGTGGCTTTTCCGCCTTTATGCAAAATACGACGAACATAGGAGTGGGTTCGAATCTCGAAGTTACCGGTTTTTTTTGCAACAGGGATAACAGTAACAACCGGGTCGGCCTTAGCTCCATATTCGCATCCGAAGCGTTCGCAATAGCCGCAATATTGACACGCCGCACGTGCCACTCCGTCTGGATTGGTATATGCCTGGGATAGATTGGCAGAAGGTAGAATATAAGGGTGAAGCTTCATTTTTTTAGCTGCGTCAATGAACATTTTCATAGATGGCGTCGTTTTCATCGGAGGATTAGGATATTTGTCAGAACGTTTGCCTGCTAGTGGGTTTTCTTCTCCGGAGATGCCGGCTGTTTTCTCGAATTTATCGAAGTATGGTTCAAGCTCTTCGTATGTAATACCCCAGTCCTGTATAGACATGCCGTCAGGAATTTTATTTTTTCCATAGCGTTCTATTGTTTTGCTTTTAATCTGGAAGTCGTAGGGAAGAAAACGATAGTTTTGACCGTTCCAGTGAACTCCCGCACCGCCAATACCATCCCCGATTAAAAAGGAACCGTATTGCCTCATAGGAAGGGCACGAATTCGTTCGTTGCTGCGAAATGTAATGGTCTCTTTAGAAAGATCTTGCATCAATTCATAGCGATAAGCATAACGAAGCTCGTCGTGCACCATCAGATAATCTTCCGTTTTGCGTTCCTTGCCGCGCTCCAGCCCTACCACTTTCATTCCCTTTTTTGTCAGCTCTGAAGCAATAATTCCACCGCCCCAGCCTACGCCTACAATAACGACGTCAACCTTCGGTAATTTTTTCATTTTTTCACCTTTCTTTGACTTAATGGAGATGGTCTTTCAAGCTTTTTGGCGGCATTTTTGCGAATTCATCTTTGTCGATGATTTGCATATACGCCATCTGGTTGCCGGGATAGTTTTTGAGTTTCCACCCGTCCATATTTTTATTCCCGCCATACAACGGGTCTGCATACGCGCCCTCAATCGTAGCGCTTCTCAATATGCGGAAAAATCCGCTGGGCGAGATAGTCGTTAATTTCACCTCGTCCTTCTCAAATGCAGTGAGTACGGCATCCTGCTGTTCCGGTGTCAAATCAACGAAACCTTTCTTATACTTACTTTGGCTGTAATTCTGCATTTCTTGTAATGCAATATCAAAAATTTCTCTTCGTTTTAAACGTCCTTGATAACCTTGTACAGCTTCCCCTTTATAAAAAGGAGGCTGCATATAATCTCGGGCATTGAAGCCCCAATCACCGGCAAGCTGATGATCGATGAAAAAAGCGACACCGAGAGCTTTTGCTCCTGGACCGCTATCGTCAGCAGGAAAAATTCGTTCAGTCGCGGCTTCCACGATACGGAATTGATCCTGTTTAAAATACATTAACGCCTGATTGTAATCAGAGGGAGCAGATGTTGGTTGCTCCGGATTGGCTAAAGGCGGTTTTTTTCCTCCAACATTTAATAAGCTTCCGATAACTCCGCCTGCAAGTACGCCTCCAAGTACGTATCCGGATTTTTTCAGGAAGTTTCGTCGCGATACGGATACATCTGTTTTTTCCTTTGCCCTGCCTTCTGTTTTCTCGTCGTTAGACAATCTATTTACCTCCTGTCCTATATGTCTATTATCTTTTTGTACAAAGGTGGTAACTATTAAACTTTCTTGCATGAAAATTTTGTTCGAGATTAAGAGAGCAACCCGTATTAGGAAGGAAAATAAAGGGAAAACTAAGCGTGCAGATAGATTAAAACATAAATTGGTAAGGACGGAGGATACAATAATGCAGAAAAATTGGATAAGCACAGGGGCTGTTGTGGTACTTGCGCTTATTATTCTTGCAGGATGCAATAATCAAGAAAATCAGAATGGAAATGTTGCACCTTCGACTGCAAATGCAAACGTACAAGGGCACGTTCATCCCGATAGCGGGAAGATTCAGATTCCCGGTTATAATGAAGATACGGGCAGAATAGAAGGATCAACAGTTAAAGCCAATAACTATGAAGGACATACTGTGCAAAATGCAGGTACATCCGTATATAGTACCATCGGAAGCTCAGGGCTTCATGAAGGAGGGATATCTGCGCATTTGCAGTCCAGATTAACTGGAGCGGGGATTGAAGGCATTAAAGTGCTAGTGCTTGACGATGCAGTAATTCTTGGAAGAGAGAAGAAACAAATCGTCTCCACAAGTTATGATCCAATGCAGAATAAAGTATTAAATAGTACATCAGGAACATCAGGTACAGGAACGGCGAATATGAGCCGCCCTCCAGAAGCGCTTCCTCCCGGTAAAGCAGGCGGAGAGAAGGTAAATGGAACATCGGGCACATCAGGAACATCGGGCGTGCCTGCATCAGATAACCTTGAAGCTGCCAGGGGACAAATTGCAGAGATGTTTGGAAATAATGTTCGAATCCTGACGGTAGAACGGAAGGAGGCAGTTGCTTCGATTGACCGCATAAAAAAAGAAATGCAAGCGACATCGCCTTCTCCCAAAAAGCTGGTTAAAGAAATTTCGTTGCTTATGAAGTATGCATCCGATAAAGCAAAATAAAGAAAAAGCGGGCTCCGATGAATTCGAAGTCCGCTTTTTTCTTTACGGCTTAATCCAATATGCACTGCAATCAGGATAGCGCTCCATAAAGCCATATTCAATTAAATAACGTCTAATCGTAACATAATCCGAATAGATTTGCTTCAGTATTTCATTTACTTCTTTCTCGGTATATTGTCGGTTTAGCTCAAAGCGCTGTGCAATGTGTTTCAGAATAGCTATCTTACGCTTTTCCTTCTTGGGAAACTCAGTTAGTGGCCCATTTTTTCCTTGTTTGAAGTAGGTATGCAGAATGGCTTCATGCTCTTCCTCTGTAATAGCAAAGCGTTCATCCACCATGACTGCACCACGAGGAATATTGATGAATTTGTTTGGCTTGGCTGTTCTTTCCTCCACCAGATCCATAATTGCCAGCATAATCTTGGCCTGTTTCGCTTTTTCCCTAAGTGTAAAGCGATGATTACGTATTGTAGATGTACTGCCTCCGCCCAGTTTTTTAACGATGTTGCTGTCGCTTATTCCTTCACGGAAGTAGCGGATAATAGCTTTCTGGTGCTCAGTAAGGCCTGTCAGCTTCTTATCTAAGCTAAGCAGGAAGTCGAACGTAGAGCCGTGTTCATGTGTAATGTGTAGCTTGGTAAATTTCTCTGCCTCATACAGTATGTCTTCATAAGGATAAATTATGCCCTGATCAAAGCGCCGACCGCAGATTAGACAGATATATTGCTCAGTTTCCTCCTGATAAATATAGCCGTGTTTTATCTCTTCCAATGAGGCGTTCCAAAACAGTTCGGAGATTCCTTGCATAGAAACAATTCCCTTCATTGTTTGTATATTTTATAGACATAATACCACTGCGTTTGAGAAGCTACAACTTTTTCGTTGAATTAAGTCAAACGTAGGGGCATAGCGTCCTTATTAGAGCAGACGGAATCTTGAAATGTCTATAAATAAATGCTTGTGAAGGTATGATTGTATGCTTGGCAGAGATAAAGTAGAAACAGGGGAGCAAGGAAACCGCCTGCCGGTAAGCGTATAAAGCGAGATTTCATGCAATCAGCCGGGGGTTCGTTTGTCTTTATCCTGAACTGTTGGGAAGTTTTACCTTATTGTTTTTTGTCCTGCACGCCCGTATCACGGTAGTTTATCTCGTCTTGTTCGATTTCATCCACTAGATTTGAAGTGGTTGGCGTTTTTTCCATTTGGTTAATGAGCGTATGCACATCCTGGATATCTTGCTTCTTTTTATTTTTCTGGGCCATTGTTTTCATCTCCTTGCATTGAGAAGTTTTGGCGGGAATTCCGCTTCATCCTTTTTAACGTGCGAAAACTGCCGATAATTTATGCATATAAACGATCCATATATATAGGAAAGAATTAGAGAGGAAAATGATTCGGTACCGAACGAATAACATGCATGCAGGCATGGAATCAAGGCTGAATAAAAAAGTAAAGATCATCTCTTGCTTTTTAAACTTGTATACGATAGAATATTCAAGGTCTGAGTCATTATTTAAAAATGATGCAGAATGAGAAAAACCTTGCATTCAACCTATATTTTCGATATAATGTTGAATGTTGGTTTGATGAACGCGATGACGCGGGAGGTTGCTGACACACCAGGCTCCGATGCCATGGCCTGGCGGTCGGGTTTTTCCGCTGAGAATTGTCTGTTTATCAAAATAGGCGACAAAGGAGGGACTAAAATGGCAAAACAAAAAATTCGTATCCGCTTGAAAGCATACGATCACAGAATTCTTGACCAGTCCGCAGAGAAGATTGTTGATACTGCGAAACGTTCCGGTGCAGAGGTGTCCGGCCCGATTCCGCTTCCGACTGAGCGCAACGTCTTCACAATTCTGCGTGCGGTGCACAAATACAAGGATTCCCGTGAGCAGTTCGAGATGCGTACACATAAGCGCTTAATCGACATTGTGAATCCGACACCACAAACGGTTGATTCGCTGATGCGTTTGGACCTGCCGTCCGGTGTGGACATTGAAATCAAACTGTAAGTTTGAATCAACATACTAATGACAATAAATGAACGTACTAAATACATGAATTTGATTACTCAATAGGAGGTGGCTATCATGACCAAAGGAATCTTAGGTAAAAAAATTGGGATGACCCAAGTTTTTACTGCTGAAGGTATCGTAGTTCCAGTAACTGTTATCGAAGCAGGTCCTTGCGTGGTTCTTCAAAAGAAAGATCAAACCACTGATGGATATGAAGCAATTCAAATTGGTTTCGCTGACAAGAAAGAAGTGCGTGCTAATAAGCCTGAAAAAGGCCATGCAGCAAAAGCTAATACAACACCTAAGCGCTTCGTTCGTGAACTTCGTAATGTTGATTTAGCTGGATACGAAGTAGGTCAAGAGTTAAAAGCTGATATTTTTGCAGAGGGAGACGTTGTTGACGTAACCGGAACATCGAAGGGTAAAGGTTTCGCCGGTGCTATCAAACGTCATGGTCAAGCTCGTGGACCAATGGCTCACGGTTCCCGTTACCATCGCCGTCCGGGTTCTATGGGTCCGGTTGCTGCAAACCGTGTACCGAAAGGCAAAGCTTTGCCTGGACGTATGGGCGGAGAAAAAATAACAGTGCAAAACCTTGAAGTTGTTTCTGTTGATACAGAACGCAACTTGCTGTTGATTAAAGGCGCTATCCCAGGCCCTAAAAATAGCTTCGTAGTTGTAAAATCTGCGATTAAAGGCAGCAAATAAGCAGGAAAGGAGGACTCGCAATGCCTAAAGTAACACTTTTCAATCAAGCAGGCTCTCAAGTAGGTGAAATCGAACTGTCCGAGGCAGTATTCGGTATCGAACCGAACGAAGCAGTGCTTGCCGATGCAATTATCATGCAGCAAGCTTCCCGTCGTGCTGGTACGCATGCTGTGAAAAATCGCTCTGCGGTAAGAGGCGGTGGCCGTAAGCCTTGGAGACAAAAAGGAACAGGACGTGCTCGTCAAGGTAGCATTCGCTCCCCGCAATGGGTAGGCGGTGGTGTGGTTTTCGGACCAACTCCTCGCAGCTATTCTTACAAGCTTCCTAAAAAAGTTCGTCGTCTGGCGATCAAATCCGCTCTTTCTACTAAAGTAAAGAACGAGGAAATCGTAGTATTGGACGCTCTGAACTTCGATGCACCAAAAACCAAAGAAATGGTGAAAGTGCTCGGAAATCTGAAAGTGGACAACAAAGTGCTTGTTGTAACAGGTGACTATAATGACAATGTAGCGCTGTCCGCTCGCAACATTCCTGGCGTGAAGTTTGTTTCCGCTAATGGAATCAACGTTCTTGATGTTCTGCATCATGACAAGTTGCTGATTACGCAGGATGCAGTCGCAAAAGTTGAGGAGGTGCTTGTATAATGAAAGATCCTCGCGATATTATCAAGCGCCCGGTTATTACCGAACGTACTGCTGATATGATGGGCAGCAACAAATACGTATTCGAAGTTGATTTACGTGCGAATAAAACGGAAATCAAAGATGCGGTTCAACGCATTTTTGACGTGAAAGTCGTAAATGTAAATACAATGCGTGTTAAAGGTAAGCCGAAGCGCGTAGGTAAATATTTCGGTAAACGTTCTGACTGGAAAAAAGCTATCGTTCAGCTGAGCGAAGATAGTAAAGCTCTTGAGTTCTTTGAAGGTGTTTAATTCGTAAGACAGAGCGAAGGAGGGAAAACAAATGGCAATTAAAAAGTACAAACCGACTTCTCCTGGTCGCCGTCAAATGACTGTGTCTACTTTTGAAGAGATTACGACTTCCACACCGGAAAAATCTCTGCTTGCGCCGAAGCACAAAAAAGCCGGCCGCAATAACCAAGGTAAAATCACAGTTCGTCATCATGGTGGCGGTCATAAACAGAAGTATCGTATTATCGACTTCAAACGTAATAAAGACGGTATTCCAGGTCGTGTTGCTACAATCGAGTACGATCCGAACCGTTCAGCTAACATCGCGCTGATTAACTACGCTGATGGTGAGAAGCGCTACATCCTGGCTCCGAATGGTCTGCAAGTGGGCATGACTG
Source organism: Aneurinibacillus aneurinilyticus ATCC 12856 (assembly GCF_000466385.1). Lineage (GTDB taxonomy): Bacteria > Bacillota > Bacilli > Aneurinibacillales > Aneurinibacillaceae > Aneurinibacillus > Aneurinibacillus aneurinilyticus. The sequence continues at coordinate 23,825 of NZ_KE952917.1, read as the reverse complement.
TTGTATCGGGTGCGGATGCTGATATTAAAGTAGGTAATGCACTGCCGCTGGCTAACATTCCAGTAGGTACGGTTATCCACAATATCGAACTGAAAGCAGGCAAAGGTGGCCAGCTTGTTCGTTCCGCTGGTACAGAAGCTCAGCTTCTCGGTCGTGATGGCGATTATGCAATCGTTCGTCTGGCTTCAGGCGAGACTCGCATGATTCGTAAAGAGTGCCGTGCAACAATCGGTCAAGTAGGTAATGGAGAACACGAACTTATCACTATCGGTAAAGCAGGTCGTTCTCGCTGGTTAGGCAAGCGCCCGACAGTTCGTGGTTCTGTAATGAACCCGAATGATCACCCACACGGTGGTGGTGAAGGTCGCGCTCCAATCGGACGTAGCGGTCCTCTTACTCCTTGGGGTAAACCGACGCTTGGTGCAAAAACTCGCAAGAAAAACAAACAATCTAGCAAGTATATTGTTCGCAGCCGTAAGAAAAAGTAATGCTGCTTAACTAAGGTGCGGTTGCAAGGCACCGCACTTCTATTACGAAGGGAGGTTCGTTCATGGGACGCAGCTTAAAAAAGGGACCTTTTGTTGATGATCATTTAATGAAAAAGGTCGAAGAGCAAAACGAAAAAGGCGACAAAAAGGTAATCAAAACTTGGTCTCGTCGCTCTACAATCTTCCCGGACTTCGTTGGTCACACATTTGCAGTGTACGACGGACGTAAACACGTACCTGTATATGTAACCGAGGATATGGTCGGACACAAGCTTGGAGAATTCGCTCCAACCCGTACCTTCAAAGGTCACGTTGATACCGACAAGAAAACAAGAAGATAATTGATACGTTGAAGTAAGAGAGGGGGTTACTCAAATGGAAGCGAAAGCGGTAGCTCGTAATATTCGTATTGCTCCCCGCAAAATGCGTCTGGTAGTTGACTTAATCCGCGGCAAGCAAGTAGGCGAAGCGATTGCAATCCTGAAGCACACGCCGAAAGCATCATCTCCAGTTGTTGAGAAGGTTTTAATGTCAGCTATTGCGAATGCGGAGCACAACATGAACCTGGATGCTAATAACCTCGTTATTAGCAAAGTATTTGTTGATGAAGGTCCGACATTGAAACGTTTCCGCCCTCGCGCAATGGGTCGTGCGAGCCGGATTAACAAGCGTACAAGTCACGTTACAGTAATTTTATCTGAGAAATAAGGAGGGATAGCGAGTGGGTCAAAAAGTTAGCCCGGTAGGACTTCGGGTTGGCATTATCCGTGACTGGGAATCCAAATGGTTCGCAGAGAAAGATTATGCTGATCTATTACACGAAGATCTGAAGGTACGTGAATATGTGAAAACCAAGTTGAAAGACGCTTCTGTTTCCACCGTTGAAATTGAGCGTGCTGCCAACCGTCTGAATATTTCTATCCACACTGCTAAGCCAGGTATGGTAATTGGTAAAGGTGGTAGTGAAGTTGAAAAGCTTCGCAAAGCATTGTCTGCCCTTACTGGCAAGAAAGTGCACATCAACATCAATGAAATCAAAAATCCAGATATGGATGCAAACCTTGTTGCACAAAGCATCGCGCGTCAATTGGAAAACCGTATTTCTTTCCGTCGTGCGCAAAAGCAAGCTCTGCAGCGCTCAATGCGTGCAGGCGCTCAAGGTATCAAAACAATGGTAAGCGGACGCCTGGGTGGCGCGGATATCGCTCGTTCTGAAGGATACAGCGAAGGTACAGTTCCGCTGCACACATTGCGCGCTGACATCGACTACGGTACAGCTGAAGCTGATACAACGTACGGAAAAATCGGTGTTAAAGTATGGATTTATCGCGGAGAAGTTCTTCCTCAAGCGAAGAAGAGAACTGAAGAGGAAGGAGGCCAATAATCATGTTGATCCCTAAACGCGTAAAACACCGCAAGCAGCATCGCGGAAAAATGAGAGGGCAAGCAAAAGGCGGTACTCAAGTAACGTTCGGTGAATATGGCCTTCAAGCTTTAGAAGCCTCTTGGATAACAAACCGTCAAATCGAAGCCGCTCGTATTGCGATGACTCGTTACATCAAACGTGGCGGTAAAGTATGGATTAAAATTTTCCCGGACAAACCGGTTACTGCGAAGCCGCTTGAAGTACGGATGGGTTCCGGTAAAGGTTCTGTTGAGAGCTGGGTAGCAATCGTGAAACCTGGAAAGGTTATGTTTGAGCTGGCAGGTGTACCTGAAGAGGTAGCACGTGAAGCAATGCGTCTGGCTATGCATAAGCTTCCGGTTAAATGTAAGTTTGTAAAACGGGAAGAATTGGGTGGTGACGCAAATGAAAGCTAATGAAATTCGCAACCTAACCACTGCCGAAATCGAACAAAAAGTAACTTCCTTGAAAGAGGAGCTTTTTAACCTCCGTTTTCAATTAGCGACTGGTCAATTAGAAAACCCTGCACGTATCCGTCAAGTACGTAAAGATATCGCAAAAGCAAAAACGATTCTGCGTGAACGTGAATTAGGCATTAGCTAATAGATTAGAGAGGAGGTCGCAAACATGGCAGAAGAACGCAACGCACGTAAAGTGGTTCTTGGTCGAGTTGTTTCCGACAAAATGGACAAAACAATTGTTGTTCTGGTCGAAACATACAAAAAACACCCGCTGTACGGAAAGCGCGTGAAATATTCCAAGAAATTCAAAGCTCATGATGAGCAAAACACTGCAAAAATCGGCGATCTGGTAAAAATCATGGAAACTCGTCCGTTGTCCAAAGACAAGCGCTGGAGACTTGTTGAAGTGGTTGAGAAAGCCGTTATTATCTAAAGTAAAATGAATGCTTAGTTACATCTGAAGGGAGGGACTCTCCGTGATCCAAACTCAATCTCGTTTGCGTGTAGCCGATAACTCCGGTGCAAAAGAATTAATGTGCATTAAAGTATTGGGCGGTTCCGGCCGTAAATTCGCTAACATTGGTGATGTTATTGTTTGCTCGGTAAAACAAGCAACACCAGGTGGCGTTGTTAAGAAAGGCGATGTAGTGAAAGCTGTAATCGTTCGTTCTAAGAGCGGTGCTCGCCGTAAAGACGGTTCTTACATTCGCTTCGATGAAAATGCAGCAGTTATCGTTCGTGATGATAAAGGCCCGCGCGGAACTCGTATTTTCGGACCGGTTGCCCGGGAACTTCGTGACAGAGACTTCATGAAAATCGTTTCTCTGGCTCCTGAAGTACTGTAAATCCTGCTTACAAAGGCATTAAGTTAAACATAAGGAGGTGCCGTCATGTCCGAACAAAAGAAAATGCATGTAAAATCCGGTGACAACGTAGTTGTTATCAGCGGTAAAGATAAAGGCAAGAAAGGACGCATTCTCGCTGCTTACCCGAAAACAGGCCGAGTGCTTGTGGAAGGCGTAAACATGGTGAAGAAGCATACTCGTCCGAACGCTAGCAACCCGCAGGGCGGTATTGTTACACAAGAAGCTTCTATTCATGCTTCCAACGTAATGATCGTAGACCCGAAAACGGGCGAACCGACTCGTATCGGTTCTAAAATTGTAGACGGAAAGAAAGTACGTATCGCAAAAAAATCTGGCGAAGTATTGGATAAGTAGTCAGGTCGGAAAGGAGGTCATCTAAATGGCTGCAAGAATGGTAGAGCAATATAAAGAGAAGATTTCTCCTGCGTTGATGCAGAAGTTCGGATATAAGTCTGTCATGCAGGTTCCGAAAATAGAAAAAGTTGTTATTAACATGGGTTTGGGTGAAGCGGTATCTAACCCGAAAATCCTGGATAGCGCGGTTCGCGATCTGGAGATCATCGCTGGTCAGAAGCCGGTTGTTACTCGTGCGAAGAAGTCCATCGCCGGTTTCCGCCTTCGCGAAGGCATGCCAATCGGTGCGAAAGTAACCTTGCGCGGTGAGCGCATGTATCATTTCCTGGATAAATTATTCAATATCTCTCTTCCACGCGTACGTGACTTCCGCGGTATTTCCAACAAAGCGTTTGATGGACGTGGAAACTACACGCTTGGTTTGAAAGAGCAATTGATTTTCCCGGAAATCGAGTACGATAAAGTGGATGCTATCCGCGGAATGGATATCGTAATCGTAACAACGGCACAAACGGACGAAGAAGGCCGCGAACTTTTGACTCAATTGGGCGCTCCTTTCGCCAAGTAATTTCGGATTCCTATACGATAAGGAGGGAAACACGTGGCTAAAAAATCAATGATCGTGAAACAGCAACGTAAGCCGAAGTTTAAAGTGCAGGCCTACACACGCTGCGAACGTTGTGGTCGTCCGCATTCTGTGTATCGCAAATTTAAACTTTGCCGCATTTGTATTCGCGACTTAGCATACCAAGGCCAACTGCCTGGAGTGAAGAAAGCAAGCTGGTAATCCCGTAGAATGGGAAGGAGGTTAAACATATGGTAATGACAGATCCAATTGCAGATATGCTTACACGTATTCGCAATGCCAATATGGTACGTCATGAGAAGTTGGAAGTGCCTGCTTCCAAAATCAAGCACGCAATCGCGAACCTTTTGAAAGAAGAAGGCTTCGTACGTGACGTAGAGTACGTAGAAGATAACAAACAAGGCATTCTCCGTATCTTCCTGAAATACGGTGCGGATAATGAACGTGTCATCAACGGTCTGAAACGCATCAGCAAGCCTGGCTTGCGCGTTTACGCTAGCAAAGGCGAGGTTCCTCGTGTTCTGGGCGGATTAGGAATCGCCGTTCTTTCTACTTCAAAAGGCGTTATGACTGATAAACAAGCTCGTCAGCAGCAAGTAGGCGGCGAAGTAATTGCATACGTTTGGTAATACATTCGACGACGAATGGAGGTGTAACGAATGTCCCGTATTGGTAAAAAACCGATCGCTATTCCTGAAGGAGTAGACGTGAAGCTTGATGGAACAGTATTGACCGTTAAAGGTCCGAAGGGTACGCTGACTCGTACGCTTCATGAGGAAGTAACTGTGAAAGTGGAGGGTAACGAAATTAGCGTTGAGCGCCCTTCCGATCACAAATTGCACCGCGCTCTGCACGGTACAACTCGCAGCATTATCGCCAACATGGTGGAAGGCGTAACGAACGGATTCTCTAAAACGCTTGAACTCGTTGGTGTAGGTTACCGTGCTACTAAAAGTGGTAGCAACCTAACACTGAATGTTGGTTATTCTCATCCAGTGGAAATCACTCCGGAACAAGGCATTGAATTCGAAGTTCCGGCTCAAACGCAAATTATTGTCAAAGGTATTGACAAAGAGCGCGTAGGCCAAGTTGCTTCTGAAATTCGTGCGGTACGTAGACCTGAGCCTTATAAAGGTAAAGGTATTCGCTACCAAGGCGAACGCGTACGTCGTAAAGAAGGTAAAACTGGTAAGAAGTAATCGCTAAGGCGTATGTAAGAAAGGAGTGAATCACGTGATCTCGAAACAAGACAAAAACAAGGCACGGAAGAAAAGACACCTTCGGGTTCGTAAGAAAATTTCCGGTACTGCTCAAGCTCCTCGCTTGAACGTATACCGTTCTTCTAAGCATATTTATGCTCAGTTAATTGATGATGTAGCGGGCGTGACAATCGTTTCTGCTTCTACTGTTGATCCTGAGCTGAAAGATCAAGTGAGCCATGGTGGCAACCAAGAAGCTGCTGCTAAAGTTGGCGAATTGATCGCAAAACGCGGTATCGAAAAAGGCGTAAAAGAAGTCGTGTTCGACCGCGGTGGTTACCTGTACCACGGACGTATTAAAACTCTTGCAGATGCTGCGCGCGAAGCTGGCCTGCAATTCTAATTGAACGAAATTCCTTACACAAGGAGGGAAAATTTCATGCGTATTGACGCTTCGAACCTGGAGCTGGAAGAAAGAGTTGTCGCCATCAACCGCGTTGCGAAAGTTGTTAAGGGCGGACGCCGTTTCAGCTTCAGTGCTCTAGTAGTCGTTGGCGATAAGAACGGGCATGTAGGTACTGGCATGGGTAAAGCTCAAGAGGTACCGGATGCAATCCGTAAAGCCATCGAAGATGCAAAGAAAAACCTGATTAAAGTTCCTCTCGTGGGAACAACTCTGCCTCACGAAATCAACGGACGCTTTGGCGCCGGTAAAGTGTTCATGAAGCCTGCTGCAGAAGGTACCGGAGTTATCGCTGGTGGCCCGGTTCGTGCGGTACTTGAGCTTGCCGGTGTAGGCGACGTATTAAGTAAGTCTTTAGGCTCTAACAACCCGATTAACATGGTGAATGCTACGTTAGAAGGTTTAAGCCGTCTGAAAACTGCCGAGCAAGTTGCAAAACTGCGCGGTAAAACTGCGGAAGAGCTTTTAGGTTAGGAGGGGACTTGACTCATGGCAAAATTACAAATCACCCTCAAAAGAAGTCTAATCGGACGTACGCAAAACCAAAAAGCAACTGTAGCAGCTCTTGGTCTTCGTAAGCTTAACCACACAGTCGTTAAAGAAGACAATGCGGCTATGCGCGGCATGGTGGAAAAAGTGAAGCACATGGTTGAAGTAAAGGAAATCGCTGAGTAATAGATAACTTGCGTAAAGAGGAGGTGCAACGATGAAATTACACGAAATCAAACCTGCTGAAGGTTCCCGTCACACTCGTAAGCGTGTAGGTCGCGGTATTGGTTCTGGTAACGGAAAAACGGCCGGTCGTGGACATAAAGGTCAAAACGCCCGTTCCGGCGGCGGTGTTCGCCCTGGCTTTGAAGGGGGTCAAAACCCGCTGTATCGTCGTTTGCCGAAGCGCGGTTTTACAAACCCGAACCGCAAAGTGTATGCTGTAATTAATCTTGATAGACTGAACCAATTTGAAGAAGGCACAGTAGTAACACCTGAAGTACTTCTTGAAGTTGGTGTAATTAAAAATGCACGTGATGGCGTGAAGATTTTAGGGAATGGAGAACTTAACGTGAAGCTGACGGTTCAAGCCCAGAAGTTTTCTCAATCTGCAGTTGAGAAGATTGAAGCTCTTGGCGGAAAAACCGAGGTGATCTGATGTTCTCTACGATTGCCAATGTATTTAAGATTGCCGACTTGCGTCGAAAGGTTATTTTTACCCTTTTGATGCTTGTCGTCTTTCGAATTGGCAGCTTCGTTCCAGTGCCGAACATTAATGTATCGGTACTTGAACAGCTGTCACAGCAAAATAGCATCTTCGGACTCTTAAATACATTTTCGGGCGGTGCCCTGCAGAACTTCTCTATCTTTGCGATGGGGATTATGCCATACATCACCGCTTCGATTATTATGCAGCTATTGTCGATGGACGTTGTTCCGACATTTACCCAGTGGTCAAAAGAAGGCGATATTGGCCGTCGCAAAATTGCCCAGGTTACTCGTTATTTCACGATCGTACTGGGCTTGATTCAGGCAATCGGTCTTTCCATTAGTTTTAATAGAATGATGCCTGGACTAGTGAAGGATCCTTCTTTTACGACATATGCGATGGTTGCGATTGTACTGACCGCAGGAACTGCCTTTCTTATGTGGCTTGGAGAGCAAATCACAGAAAAAGGCATCGGAAACGGTATTTCTATCATTATCTTTGCAGGTATCGTAGCTGCGATTCCAAACGGTGCGAAACAGTTGTATGCCTCAGAGTTTATTGGCGCTGAGGATCAGATGTTCCTAAATATTGTTAAAGTATTGGGCATTCTGCTTGCGATCATTCTCATCATTGTGGGAATTGTTTTCATCCAGCAGGGAGCACGTAAGATTCCTGTGCAATATGCGAAACGCGTTGTAGGCAGAAAAATGTACGGTGGGCAGTCCACACACATTCCGTTGAAAGTAAACAGCGCCGGTGTTATTCCGGTAATCTTTGCTTTATCGCTGATTATTTTCCCTCCTACAATTGCTCAATTCTGGCCAGGGCATCCCGTTTCCAACTGGGTAATTCAAACGTTTAACATCCAGACGTTTAGTTCTCAGAACTGGATTGGCATGGTACTGTACGTTCTCCTTATTTTCGGATTTACGTATTTCTATGTACATGTGCAGGTTAATCCGACGCAGATGTCTGACAACATGAAAAAGAACGGCGGATATATCCCAGGCATACGTCCAGGAAATGAGACAGCCCAATTTATTACTCGAACGTTAAACCGAATTACTTTGGCAGGAGCAGCATTCTTGGCACTTGTATCCATTCTTCCGGTCTTCTTCTCAAAGGTGAGCGGACTGCCGCCTTCGATTCAGATTGGTGGAACGGCCATCCTTATTGTCATCGGAGTAGCACTGGATACAATGAAGCAAATCGAAAGCCAGCTTGTAAAGCGCCACTACAAAGGGTTTATTAAGTAATACAAAAGATAGGCTGTGAACTTACTGACGTATGGAGGGGTAGAGATGAATATTATCTTAACCGGATTACCAGGAGCGGGAAAAGGAACCCAGGGCGAGAGAATCGTCGAGGAATTCGGCATTCCGCACATCTCGACCGGCGATATGTTTCGCGCGGCCATCAAAGAAGAAACAGAGATGGGCAAACAGGCGAAGTCGTATATGGACCAGGGGCTCTTAGTACCGGATGAAGTTGTGATTGGTATTGTAAAGGAACGTTTAGGCAAAGCTGATTGTGAGAAAGGCTTTATGCTTGATGGTTTTCCTCGCACAATGGCTCAGGCGGAAGCGCTTGACGCAACGCTTGCAGAATTGGGACGCGGCATCGACCATGTAATCAATATTGATGTAGATCGCGGCATTTTGATGGAGCGGCTGACAGGCCGCCGCATCTGTAAGAACTGCGGCGCTACGTATCATGTAATATTCAATCCTCCTTCTCAAGAAGGGATTTGCGATAAGTGCGGCGGGGAGTTGTATCAGCGGGATGACGACAACGAAGCGACCGTTGCGACTCGCCTCGATGTAAACATCGAACAATCCGCCCCGATTTTGAAGTATTACAATGAAAAAGGATTGCTCCGTAATATTAACGGACAACAAGATATAAACAAAGTTTTCGAGGATGTTGCACAAGTATTGAGAGGTCAAGCTCAATGATTATATGCAAGTCCAAAGCAGAAATCGAGATCATGAGAGAAGCGGGACGTCTCGTTGCTCTCACGCATAAAGAGCTGCAGAAAGCGATTCGTCCAGGCATCACTACAAGTGAGTTGGACGCGATTGCGGAAACTTTCATTCGCAAACATGGAGCGAAACCTTCTTTCAAAGGATATGGAGGCTTTGCAGGCAGCATATGCACTTCAGTTAATGAAGAACTTGTTCATGGCATTCCAGGCAATCGCAAGCTCAATGAAGGGGATATCATCAGCCTTGATATCGGTGCTGAGGTAGACGGTTATCATGGCGATTCCGCTTGGACATACGGAGTAGGTCAGATTTCCAGGGAGAATCAGCATTTGCTTGATATCACCGAGAAATCTCTCTATGAAGGGTTGGCTCAGGCGAAGCCAGATGCTCGTCTAACGGATATCTCGCATGCTATTCAGGTTTGCGTAGAAGAAGCCGGGTACTCTATTGTTCGCGAGTATGTAGGTCATGGCATCGGAAGGGATTTGCACGAAGATCCGCAGATTCCTAATTTTGGACCTCCAGGTCGCGGACCGAGATTAAAGACGGGAATGGTATTGGCGATTGAACCAATGGTTAATGCGGGTAAGCGTTATGTACGTACGCTCGCAGACAATTGGACGGTTGTTACTGTGGACGGTTCCATGTGTGCTCATTTTGAACATACGATTGCAATTACTGAAGATGGCTATGAGATCTTAACCAAAGAATAAAATTGCAATTGTATTTCCCTTTGGGATAAACATTGTGTTATGATTGCCGATGGGGATATTGTAGGTTTATCGACTGAGTTAAGAATGCTTATGCATAAGCAGCCATGCTAAAGAAAGGAGAGTGGCTTTATGGCAAAGGAAGACGTAATTGAAGTTGAAGGTACCGTGATAGAGCCTCTACCGAACGCGATGTTCCGTGTGGAGCTAGAGAATGGGCACAAAGTGCTTGCCCATGTATCCGGTAAAATCCGTATGCATTTCATTCGTATATTGCCTGGTGACAAAGTCACCGTTGAATTGTCGCCGTATGATTTGACCCGCGGGCGGATCACATATCGCTACAAATAGAGAAGGAAACGTAAAGAGTTAGAGGTTAATATAGCCTCCACCCTCTAATATTTCCACTCTAGAAACGACAGGAGGTAATCCAAGTGAAAGTAAGACCATCTGTAAAACAGATTTGCGAGAAATGCAAAATCATTCGCCGCAAAGGCAAAATTATGGTAATTTGTGAAAATCCGAAGCACAAGCAAAGACAAGGCTAATTTATAAGGAGGTGCATGCTACATGGCACGTATTGCTGGGGTTGATTTACCTCGTGACAAGCGCGTAGTTATCGCGTTAACTTACATTTTCGGCATTGGTCGTTCCACTGCTACTAAGATCCTGAGCGAAACAGGTATTAATGAGAACACTCGTGTTCGCGATCTGACTGAAGAGGAAGCAGCTAAACTTCGTGAATATATCGATAAGACTGTTAAGGTAGAAGGGGATCTTCGTCGTGAAGTATCTCTGAACATCAAACGTCTCATCGAAATCGGTTGCTACCGTGGTGTTCGTCACCGTAAAGGTCTGCCGCTTCGTGGTCAACGTACGAAAACCAATGCACGTACTCGCAAAGGTCCGCGTCGTACCGTTGCGAATAAGAAGAAGTAAAGGGGGTAAATGAAGTTGGCGAAAAGAAAAGTAGCTGCGACGCGTACTCGTCGTCGTGATCGCAAAAATATTGAAACTGGTATAGCGCATATCCGCTCCACATTTAACAATACGATCGTTACTATCACTGACCCGCACGGAAATGCAATCTCCTGGGCTAGTTCTGGTGGACTCGGTTTTAGAGGTTCACGTAAAAGCACTCCGTTTGCTGCGCAAATGGCTGCTGAGCAAGCTGCGAAAGCTGCAATGGAGCATGGCATGAAAACTGTTGAAGTTCTGGTTAAAGGACCGGGCTCCGGTCGTGAAGCTGCAATCCGTTCCCTACAGGCTACTGGATTGGAAGTTAACATGATTAAAGACGTAACACCTATTCCTCACAATGGTTGCCGTCCACCAAAACGTCGTCGTGTATAATTTGGCAGCAAGTCGCATAAACTAACAGTTTAAAAAGTTATACACCTGTGCATACTATTATAATATGACACGAACAGGTCTGTGCTTTGGTTGCGATTTACTGGTAACCGCCAAGGGGAATTCCGGTCGTGGACCTTAGACCCGTCCGGAATTTTCGACGTTTTGAAGGAGGGTTTGTTTGATGATCGAAATCGAAAAGCCAAAGATCGAAGTGGTAGAAGTAAGTGATGACTCTACCTATGGCAAGTTTGTGGTAGAGCCTCTTGAGCGCGGATACGGCACAACACTCGGCAACTCTCTACGCCGTATTTTGCTCTCTTCACTACCAGGTGCCGCAGTAATTAGCGTTGAAATCGATGGGGTTCTTCATGAGTTCTCCACGATCGAAGGCGTGGTAGAGGATACTACCCAGATCATCTTAAATTTAAAAACTCTTTCTCTCAAAATCCATTCGGACGAGGAGAAAGTGCTTGAAATCGATGCGGAAGGCTCCGGTGTCGTGACCGCTGCTGACATTCGCGCAGACAGTGATGTTGAGATTCTGAATCCGGAACTGGTAATCGCAACGATGGAAGAGGGAGCTCGCCTCCATATTCGCATGGTTGCTAACCGTGGACGCGGTTATGTGCCTGCCGATCAGAACAAACGCCCGGATTTGCCAATCGGCGTGATTCCGATTGATTCTATCTATACACCGATCAACCGTGTGAACTATCAAGTAGAAAACACGCGTGTAGGTCAAGTAACAAACTACGATAAGCTAACGCTTGAAGTTTGGACGGACGGAAGTATTCGTCCAGAAGAAGCTGTTAGCCTCGGTGCGAAGATTATGACGGAGCATCTGAATCTGTTTGTGGGACTCACCGACGAGGCACAAGAAGCCGAGATTATGGTTGAGAAAGAAGAGGACAAGAAAGAGAAAGTGCTTGAGATGACTATCGAAGAGCTCGATCTTTCGGTTCGTTCCTACAACTGCCTGAAGCGTGCCGGTATTAATACGGTGCAGGAGCTGACGCAGAAAACGGAAGAAGACATGATGAAAGTCCGTAATCTTGGCCGCAAATCGCTTGAGGAAGTACAGGAGAAGCTTGAAGAGCTCGGTCTTGGACTTCGTAAAGACGATTAAGGACGATAGATTGTTTGTCTTAAGGAGGGAAAAAGCATGGCATACTCTAAATTAGGCCGCAATAGTGCTGCTCGTAAAGCTCTGTTTCGCGATCTGGTAACTGACCTGATCATCAACGAGCGCATTGAAACAACGGAAAGCAAAGCGAAAGAAGTTCGTTCTATCGCTGAAAAAATGATTACGCTGGCTAAACGCGGTGACCTGCACGCTCGTCGTCAAGTAGCCGCTTTTGTGCGTAAAGAAGTAGCAGATAAAGAGACCAACCAGGATGCAATTCAGAAACTGTTCGATAATGTTGCACCTCGCTTTTCTGAGCGTCAAGGTGGTTATACTCGCATCTTGAAAATTGGACCTCGTCGCGGAGACGGCGCACCAATGGTATACCTTGAGTTAGTTGAATAGTTAGCACTGGCGCAAGAAAGGGTGAGGTTGAAATCACCCTTTTTTTGCATGGAAGAAAAGATGCTGCTTACTAAATTTCGAGCGCTAGTCTGAAAGTGATGTGGTAGTTGTGAGTAAAGCTATCATACGCCTGGCCGACGTTTCGTTTTCATATGAAGGAGCGGAGGAAAGAGCGTTACAAGGTGTTTCATTTACGGTAGAGAAGGGCGAGTTTCTCTCTATTATCGGACATAATGGATCCGGTAAATCAACGTTAGCAAAGCTATTAAACGGTCTTCTCCTACCTTCTGAAGGGAAGATAGAAGTAAACGGTATCCCTACGGCAGATGATGCACATATTTGGGAAGTACGCAAAGTCGTGGGAATGGTATTTCAGAACCCGGATAACCAGTTTGTCGCGCCGACTGTAGAAGATGATATCGCTTTTGGTATGGAGAATATAGGTGTTCCTCCTGTAGATATGGAGGCACGGATTCAGGATGCGTTGGAACAGGTGAATATGACTGGGTTTCGTACCGCTGAGCCGAATCGTCTGTCCGGCGGGCAGAAGCAGCGTGTAGCTATTGCTGGCGCGCTTGCGATTCAGCCAGCAGTACTTGTGCTTGACGAAGCTACCGCTATGCTTGATCCAAGAGGGCGTAAGGAAGTGCTTGAGGTGGTACAGCGGATGAATCGTGAAGCCGGAATGACGGTTATCCAGATTACGCATTATCTTGAAGAAACATTGGATAGCGATCGAATTATAGTTATGGATGGAGGTAGGCTGGTAGGAGAAGGGACGCCCGAGAGCGTCTATCAGCAGGTAGATTGGTTACGCCGTCTTGGCCTGGACGTGCCGTTTGCTTGCGACTTACAGTACCGCCTCCAGCAAAAGGGTTTCCGCTTTTCAACGCTGAAAATGACTGGGGAGGGAGTGTTAGACAGCTTATGGACATCCGACTAGAGAATGTTAAATATACGTACTCTCCCGGCACTCCATTTGCCTATCAGGCGCTACAAGGTGTCTCGCTACATATTCCCCACGGCCGGTATGTTGCGATTATTGGACATACGGGATCAGGTAAGTCTACGCTTATTCAATTATTAAACGGATTGCTTTTACCAACAGAGGGAACAATGCAGGTTGGTGAATTTACGCTGCCGCCCAAGAAGAAAAAAGGGATGGAAAAGCTGCGCCAACAGGTAGGGCTTGCGTTTCAATACCCTGAGTATCAGTTATTTGAAGAAACGGTACGCAAGGATGTCGCTTTTGGTCTTATCAATATGGGGCTGCCCCCAGAGATGATTCCAGGGCGTGTAGATGCGGCTCTGCGACTTGTTGGACTTGATCCGGACAAATATGGGGACAAGTCTCCTTTTATGCTTAGTGGCGGACAAATGCGGCGCGTAGCGCTGGCAGGTGTTCTGGTGATGAATCCGCAAGTATTGATTTTAGATGAGCCGACGGCAGGGTTGGACCCGGCAGGGCATCATGCGATTCTTGATATGATTGCCCGGGTGCATCGTGAAGAAGAGCGCACCACGATCCTTGTGACGCACAGTATGGAGGACGCAGCACGCTACGCCGATTATCTATATGTAATGAATGAAGGGCGCATATGGATGGAAGGAACACCGCATCAGGTATTTCAAGATCCTGTAAAAATTCGGCAGGCAGGGTTAGAGTTGCCGGAGATTACTCGCTTTATTTTTGAATTCAATGAGAGAGTTCGGATAAGTGGAAGTAAAATCGCTCCTCTCCCATTTGATATTTTTGATGCGGGAATGCTGACGAATGAGTTAGCACGACGTTTCCGACGGAAGGAGGGGAGCAGGGGATGAGCTTCTTGAATTCGATACCGATCGGACAGTATGTACCCCGTAATTCGTTTCTACATCAGTGCGATCCGCGCAGTAAGCTCTTATTTGTCTTCTTTTTTATTATTTTTATTTTCCTGGCGAATTCGTTGTATGCATTTCTGTTTGTTGCTGCTGTAAGCGTCATTGGCATCGTAATGTCTCGTATTCCCGTCATTTATATTCTCAGGGGACTGAAGCCGGCACTCTGGATTATTCTTCTGACCGTTGTGTTGCAGATTTTTACGAACAAGGAGGGCGAGCTTCTTTTCTCGTGGAGGTTCATCGAGATTCACGAAAAAGGGCTCGTAAATGCGGGATTTGTATCAGCTCGTATTATTCTTCTAATGATGTCTGCATCTTTACTTACGTTGACTACGTCTCCGATTCAATTAACAGATGGGCTGGAAAGCCTGTTTTCACCTTTGCGCCGTTTCAAATTTCCGGCGCATGAATTGGCATTAATGATGTCAATATCGTTGCGCTTTATTCCTACTCTGCTGGAAGAAACGGATAAGATTGCGAAAGCGCAGATGTCTCGAGGGGCTTCTTTTTCGAGCGGATCGATTGTTAAACGGATTAACGGGATTATACCGTTGATTGTCCCATTGTTTGTCCAGTCTTTTCGTCGAGCGGAAGAGTTGGCATTTGCGATGGAAGCACGTGGATATCGCGGGGGAGAAGGACGTACGAAGTATCGACAGCTCCGTTATGGCGGTCGGGACGCTATGCTTCTTATAGTAATGATCGTAATAGCTGTAATTGTCCTGTTGCTACGTGCATGAGTATGCGAGAAGATTTTGATTGATTGGTTTTGTAAGGAAAGGATGAAGGGTGCATCGATGGAATGGCGCAAGATTAAGCTTACATTCGGCTACCAGGGGACGGCTTACTATGGATTACAGCGACAAACGAATGGACCGAGTATACAATTGGAGATAGAGAAAGTGCTGGCGCGCGTACTTCAGCATGATACCGTAATTGTTGCGTCTGGACGAACCGATTCGGGTGTACATGCCCGTGAGCAGGTAGCTCATTTTCGCACGACGAGCAGAATTCCGGCTGAACGACTTATTCCAGCCATGAATACCCTTCTGCCGGATGATATTGTCGTACTGAATGCAGAAGATGTTCCGATGGATTTTCATGCCCGTTATCATGTTGTGGAGAAAACGTATCGCTATCGGCTACTCAACCAACCTATTCCTGATCCATTTCTGCGTGAATGGTCACAGCATATTAAGGCACCGCTCGATTTGGAGAAAATGCGCGCAGCGGCCAACTATCTAATCGGCACACATGATTTCACTTCATTTTGCTCGGTACGAACAAAGGTAGAGGATAAGGTACGAACCATCTATGAGATTCTTATTGAGGAATACGAGCGTGATGCCGCTCTGCCGCATCAAGGTAAGGATATCTGGTTGACATTTCGAGGCAATGGTTTTCTGTATAATATGGTCCGCATTATTGTAGGCACACTGGTGGAAGTAGGCAAGGGCAAGTGGCAGGTTGATGATGTCAAGGCGATGCTTGAAGCCAAAAACCGCGATGTAGCTGGTATCACTGCTCCGCCACATGGCCTCTATCTCTGGAAGGTAGAGTATAGGAAAAGCCCGGATGTTTGATGGGACCAGCTTGGAGATAGGGACAGTGGACAGAAGACAGAAGAAACTTCTTGCAAGAAAGAAACAGATATATTTTTCCAGTCATTTCATCCTGTCAACGCTACCTGGTGTATAATTTTTTCTTGACTTCATCACCTAATATGTAGTATCATCAAATTCGGTATTTTAAAACCCACTATGCCCCGAATATGTCGGTTTTTAAAATATAATGGTTAACGGAACATTTATGAAATGCACGCTTTTTAGGAGGGAAAACAATGCGCACCACATACATGGCCAAGCCACTCGAAGTAGAGCGTAAATGGTATGTAGTTGATGCTGAAGGGCAAACGCTTGGACGTCTTGCTAGTGAAGTAGCATCCATTCTTCGTGGAAAATTCAAACCTGAGTTTACACCACACGTTGACGCAGGCGATTTCGTCGTTATTATCAACGCTGAAAAAATCCAACTGACTGGTAAGAAAATGACAGATAAGTTCTACTATCGTCATTCCGGCTATCCGGGTGGATTGAAAGCAACTTCAGCCGGTCAAATGATCGCAACGAAGCCTGAACGTATTATCGAGCTTGCTGTTAAAGGCATGCTGCCGAAAAATCGTCTAGGCCGTAAGCTGATTACGAAGCTGAATGTATATGCCGGCACTGAACATCCACATCAAGCGCAAAAACCTGAAAAATGGGAACTGCGCGGGTAGTAAAAGGAGGGTAAATTCGTGGCACAAGTTCAATACTACGGAACAGGTCGTCGTAAAAACTCCATTGCACGCGTTCGCCTTGTACCAGGCGATGGTCAAATCATTATTAACAAACGTTCAATGGATGAATTCTTTGGTCTTGAAACTCTGAAACTTATCGTAAAACAACCGCTCGTTCTTACTGAAACAGAAGGTAAGTACGACGTACTCGTAAACGTAAATGGTGGCGGTACAACAGGTCAAGCGGGTGCGATCCGTCATGGTATCTCCCGTGCGTTGCTGGAAGCTGATCCGGAGCTTCGCGGTGCATTAAAATCCGCAGGCTTCCTGACTCGTGATCCGCGTATGAAAGAGCGTAAAAAATACGGTCTTAAAGCGGCTCGTCGTGCGCCTCAGTTCTCCAAACGCTAATTTGGAGCCCATTCATATAGACACCCACGCCCAATCCCAAAAGGATTGGGCTTTTTGTTTTTTTATGTATGAGTCAGCGAAAAGGGAGGCAATCCTAAAGCGAGGACCATAAGATAAAGCAAGGTGATTGCATGGAAAATAATATTGTTTCTTTTGAAAAATATGCCCGAACCCGGGATGAAAGCATCCGAAAAAGGGTGATGAACGGCATCGACCGGAAAGAGGTACATGAATACTACGCCAGTGTCATTCATGTTTCCATTCGTCATCTTACGTTGCTTCAGCGTTACCTGATCGAAGAATACCTGACTGAGATTATTTGTGAGTTCTTCTTTCGCGGAGTAGACGCGAGTAAACAGTATGAAGCGGGCCGAACCACCGAGGAAATTGAGCATAGCTATACAAAAGAGCATTTTTCCACGATTTATTCTCTTGCAAATGAGTATCGGCTGTCTCGCCATATTGGAGAATGGGACGTGTATTCCGTCTCCATTATTGCTGAGGATGTGGCACTTAAGTGGTTTCGCAACGGTTTATCCTACGGAAAAAAACAACGCAAGTTAAGACTCCTGTAACAGCGAAAAGCGGACTTTTATAATGAAGCCCGCTTTTTTGTTGTTTGAGAATAGCTAATACGAATAAACATGGAGGTTGTACATATGTTGTAGTAAAAGAGGTAACGGGGAGGAACGGGACGTGCTGAGACGAAAAACATTGATTTGGCTAGGAGCATTACTGCTTCTCGTAACATTGTTCACATATAATATGCCGGCAGATGATGAGTCATGGTCCACATGGTCGCTTCCCCTATCCGGGAAAATTATCGTAGTTGATGCTGGACATGGAGGCCCGGATGGAGGAGCGAAGAGTAAAGCCGGATTGATTGAGAAAGATGTAACGTTACCTATCAGCTTATTCTTACGGGATTTTTTGCAGGAAGCAGGAGCGCTTGTCGTTATGACCCGGGAAGTCGATACTGACCTAGCTAACCCGGGTACGAAGGGTTTGAGTAAAAGAAAAACCGAGGATCTTCTGAGTCGAGCCAGAATGATTAAAGAAAAGGATGCTGATTTGCTAATCAGTATACACTTAAATGCCATTCCATCCCCACGCTGGAAGGGGGCACAGACGTTTTACTCACCTACCCTTAAGGGCTCTGGTCAGGTAGCCCACTTAATCCAGGATGAAATTAAGCGTGTAATAAATAATACAGACAGGACCGCCAAAAAAACAGGAGACATTTTTATTCTGCGTGCGGTTGAATGCCCAGCTGCATTAGTTGAGGTCGGATTTTTATCTAATGAACAGGAAGCTAAGCTAATGGAGTCTTCCCAATACCAGAAGCAAATGGCGAATGCTATCTATCAGGGTATTCTTCGTTATTACTCCGGTGAAACTGTGGAAGGTGTACAATAAACTTTGGAGGATAAATTGCGGGGTGGTATAATGGGAAGAGTACGTCATTTCGAAGAGGTGAACCATATTGATTACAGAAGAAAAAGTATTGGAAGCTCTCCAAGGAGTCGAAGATCCGGAGATCCATCGCAGCGTGGTAGAGCTAGGCATGGTACGCAATATTAAGATTGATGATAATAAAGTACAATTGGACGTAATCCTGACCATTCAAGGCTGTCCGTTAAAAGTAAAGATTCAGGAGGACGTAGAGAACGCGATTAAAGCGTTAGGGGCACAAGAAGTAGTTGTCCATTTTGGAACGATGACGGATGAAGAGCGTGCACGTGTAGCTGCATTAATCCGCGGGGGCAATACAGCTCCTGGGGCTTCCGCGCCCAATGGAGGCACTGTACAGGGACATGGTGCGGGTCTACAGCAGATTTCTCCGTTGCTTGCCCCGGATTCTAAAACCCAATTCATTGCTGTAACAAGTGGAAAAGGCGGCGTAGGTAAGTCAACTGTAACGGTCAACCTGGCTGTTTCTTTGGCCCGTATGGGGAAAAAAGTTGGTGTGATTGATGCGGATATTTATGGTTTTAGCGTGCCGGATATGATGGGGATTACTCAGCGGCCTGTTGTAGTAGAAAATATGGTAATGCCGGTACAACGGTTCGGTGTAAAAGTTATTTCCATGGGCTTTTTCGTTGAGGACAATTCGCCGATTATTTGGCGCGGGCCAATGCTTGGTAAGATGCTTCGCAACTTCTTTACTGAAATTCATTGGGGCGAGCTTGATTATATGATTCTTGATCTGCCACCTGGAACGGGTGATGTAGCGCTTGATGTGCACCAGATGATCCCGCAGAGTAAGGAGATTATTGTAACGACACCACATCCGACTGCAGCCTTTGTTGCCGCACGTGCCGGTGCGATGGCGATTCGTACCAATCATGAAATTCTTGGTGTGGTCGAGAATATGTCTTATTACATCAATAAAGATGGACAGAAAGATCCGATCTTCGGCAGTGGCGGTGGAGAGAAGCTGGCGGATGAACTACAAAGCGAGCTGCTGGCGCAAATTCCGCTGGGCCAACCGGAGCCAATGCGTGATGAAGAGCGTTACGGTCCTTCTGTATATCAGGAAAGCGAATTGATTGGCGCAATTTATATGGAACTGGCCAGAAAAGTTGACCAAAAAGCGGGTATTACCGTATAGGATATAGATTTTTTATATAAAAAAACGGAAGAGAAGCGACAGTTCTCTTCCGTTTTTCTTAATGGATAAGAAAGCGACAGAGACGTTCTTCCGAACGTATTGCTCGAAAAATTGGCGATTAGGTCGTGTGTTAGACTTTGCTTGTGCAAAAGAGCTGCATAATGGTTTGGCACCAACCAGGCTTTCTTTTTTCCTGTGAAGCTGGTGATTGAGGAATAAATATTATTTTTCACCACCACCGCCGCCACCTGCTTTACCTTGGCCTTGTCCGCCTTGACCTTTACCTTGTCCGCCTTGTTCACCCTTCTTCCCTTTCTTCGTTTCCTTGGTTGGTTCAGGCTTTACCATTTCTTCCTGAGCTTTCTGGGCGATATTAATCATTTCAAGGCGAAACATGGGACTTTGTAAAGCTTCTTTCATTACTGCCATAGTCTGTTGACGATAGGCTGGACTTTTCATCGTTTCCAGCACCATTTTTTGATAGTCTGGATCCTTCATTGTGTTTAACATCATTTTTTGGTATTCGGGATCTTTCATCAAGTCTTTAATGAGTTTTTTGTTTTCTTCCTGCATAGCTTTGGCCATTGCGCCAGCGAACTTAGGATCCTTCATCATCTCATGAGCTTGGATGGTCATTTCCCCGCCTGCCCCTGAGCCCTGTCCTGCCCCTTGTTTACTTTGGGTGGACATACGGTTTCCTTTCATCGCTTCTTTTATGGCTTTTTGGCCTTCTTTTGTTTTGAGGATATCGACGACCATGTGCTTGGTTTCATTGTAGCTTGCTGTTGTCGATTTCTCCTTCTGTTGTTTTCCTCCGCCACATCCGGCAAGGATAACTGCAATAAGCAGTATGGAGAAAAGTATATAACCTTTAGAAGCTGTAAAGCGTTTCATGTTGTCCTTCCCTCTTTTCTCGATTGGGGTGGCTATTCATTAGCATGCGAAAGTGGAGTATGGTTTATCCTGCTGAGATGAAAAGGACGTATGGTGGATGATGGCATGTTTGGTGATTATGGCAAATACGCGAAATTGCTGGTTTTTTTATAGGGCGATTGGTACAATCATATAAGAAAGAAAAGGAACATGGGGGTATATCAGTGACATTAAGGAAGTGGTCTTTTCTTTTTTATACAACGCTTCTTATGGGAGCAGTTGGCGCGCTAATTTCGGGTTCGATTATCGGGCAGGAGCAATTGGATGGCGGGTTTGCTAATTTTGGTATGGCTCTTATCGGGAGTCTGCTTGCAGGCTTAATGTTTAGTGTAGTCAGTCAGATGGGCTTTTTTGCGTATTTGACACTGAATTATCTTGCGCTAAGCGTTTTTAGACGCAAAAGTCTATGGATAGGAATACAAATTATTCTAATTGTGTTTGTATTTATAGATTTTGTCGTACTAAGGCATGATATCTTTGCAAAGCATGAGTCGATGCTTACTTATACATGGCTTCCGCTTATTCTGTTGGCGTATGCCGTCGTTGTAGCTTATTTCAAAGTTAGGGCTACCAATGCTTCAGCCTGGGTTCCGACCATCTTCTTTATGTTTGTTGTCACGATTCTTGAATGGATTCCAGCGTTGCGGGAGAATAACCCGAAATCGATGATTATGATGATCGTACCTCTCCTGTTATGCAATACATGGCAGATTATGCAATTGCACCGTATTTTGCAGAAAAACGAAAGCCTGGCGAAGTAACCGCCAGGCTTTTTTAATGGATAAGAAAGGTGTCCTCTTTTCTGGATGGGTCTCCTTGAAAAACTTGCAGTGCGTCTGTTTGTAGCATGGAAGGAGAAGCAATTGGAAACGCCCACGCATTTTTCTTAATTTATCCCGACTTAACGGGCAGCAAACCTCCCCTATCAAGATCCGAAGAAATCGAGGAAGGGTGGATGAGGGAGGAAGAAACTGCCTGCTTCGTCAGATTTCATTTTATTTGATTTCTTTTGTGTTTACCTTTGTACCTGCCATCAGTTCTGAGACGGTAGCAAATTCATATCCCTTTCCACGAAGCTGATCGATAATTGTAGGGAGCGCCAGGTGTGTTTGTTTGCATGAATCACTGGCATGCATAAGAACGATATCGCCAGGGTGAGCTTTTCCCACTACATTTTGAACAATTTGTTCGGTTCCTGGGTTCATCCAGTCTTTTGAATCGGTGTCCCACTGGACAACGGTATAACCCATCTTGTCCGCAATTTTAAGTACCCGTTTGTCAAAGTCGCCATTCGGTGTGCGGATAAGATTTGGAGCATTGCCTGTTAGTTCCCTAAGAGTTTCATGAGCTTTTCCGATTTGGGCCTTGATTTCTTCATCGGTTAAGCTACTGTAGTTGACATGTTTATGACCGTGGGAACCGATTTCATAGCCCATGTCCTTAATCCGTTTAACGATTTCTGGATGAGTTTCACTCCAAGGCGAAGAGAGAAAGAACGTTGCTTTTTTTACACCCTTTTTCTCCAGAATATCAAGAATTGGTCCGGTTCTTTCCTCACCCCAACTGATATCGAATGTGAGTGCGAGCTTTTTCTCTTTCGTATCTACTTTATAAATTGCATTCGGACCGTTCTTTCCGGACGTAAAGATGGAGATGTTGTCTCTTTCTGCCCAGGCAATGCCTATGGCGAATAAAGCAGCCGTGATAATAATAAGATACTGTTTAAGGCGTCTGGCATTTACAATCCAAAACAAAATTACACCCCCTTACAGGCTTAATCCTTGTCCATTACATATGTATGCAGGTGAGACAAGGATATGTCTGCAGAATAAGAAGAATGCAAAGAAAAGAATTATGATATTATCAAGAAGGGAAAACTGCATAGGAAAGGAGAGCGGAAGAACATGATGCGAAGATTGGGAACCATTGTTCGTAAGAATAAACGATATATATGGATTGGTTTAGCGTTAATGTTGCTCGGCATTTTTCTGGGCTATACGAATGCGGAAGCCATTAAACAGGCAGCAAAGCAAATGATGGACAGTATCCAGCGTATTGCCAAGCATATTAATGATGCGAATAATCCACTGTACACGTTCTGGGTGATTTTTGAGAACAATGTGATAGCTGCGTTTAGCATGGTGGGATTAGGAATCTTTTTCCTTGGCCTGTATCCGGCTCTTGGACTTATCACCAACGGCATTCTGCTCGGATTTTTGCTTAAGGTATATGCCAATGGGGGAGTAAATCCGCTTAAGATTTTTTTGGCTGGAATTTTGCCCCATGGGATTTTGGAGCTTAGTGCGATTATTTTTGCTTCAGCAATTGGTATTAAGCTTGGTGTTCTAACGTATGATTGGATAGTCAGCTGGTTTGTAAAAGAGCGGCGGGCTGGAGCGAAAGCAAGATTTGGAGAAATGCTTAGGGATCTGCCTCTTATTATTGGGACCATTGTTGTTATGCTGTTCTTGGCTGCCATTATTGAAAGTACGGTTACACCACTGTTGATTCAGAATTTTATGGGGCAAGAAATGAGTGTTGTGAAAGACATGTTTAAATAAAGCTGCGGGAAGCCAGGCTTCGCCGTGGCTTTTCCTCCTTTTTGGGGTATAAAGAGCACAATAAATTGGAAATATAATCCCATATTTAATCGAGTGAAGAGGAGTGGGAAAGATTATGATGGGCTTTTTATTTTCCGCACGTGAATGTTCTGAGATTAAGTATTTGATTCGTAAGGAATTAGAGGAAGTGTTGTTTGATCTAGGTGACTACCGCATAGATGAGATGGTCCGCAAAGCGATGGAAGAACGCTACCACATACTTTTCAGGATGTATGCCAGGTTTGTATCACCGAAAGAGCTAACCAAATATATCCGAAATAAGAAGTATAAATAAATTATAAAAACAATGTTGACATTGCCATAAGATGCATGATATATTGTTTTTTGTCGCTGTGAAAACAGCAAACAACCCTTTTTGAAAAAAAATCAACAGAAATTCTTAAAAAGATATTGCTTTTTCAAATTGGATTTGATAAGATATAAAAGTCGCCGCTCATGATTGAGAGCAAGCGACAAAGTCCCTTGAAAACTGAACAGTGAAACTCGAATGTGTG
>NZ_KE952916.1 GCF_000466385.1 Aneurinibacillus aneurinilyticus ATCC 12856 | reverse complement strand
GCTGAATACGTGGGTTCGATTCCCATCACCCGCTTCACTTAGACTCTTACAACCTGTAAGGTCTTTTTTATTTAAACAAGCGTTTAATAAAGCGGATAACCAAAACAATCTCCATTGCTTTGGTTATCCGCTTTTTGGCGAAATTTCTTTAGCTTTACTTTATCAATCCATTTTTTTTAAGAAATTCATGTGCTACTTTATCAACAGATTCACCTCTATAATCTACCCGATAGTTCATCTCCATCATTTCCTCTTCGCTAATCTTACCAGCTAACGAGTTCAAAATGGTTTCCAGCTCAGGGTGTTCTTCAAGGATTGCTTTTCTGATTAAAGGTGCTCCTTGGTAAGGTGGAAAAAGATTTTTATCATCCTCCAGAGCAACTAGTTTATATTCAATCATATAGCCATCGGTGGTGTAAGCGTCGATGAGATTTATATCTCCAGTTCCGATCGCTTTGGCACGCAAGCCAGCATCCATGGTTTGGATATTGGGAAGATTTAATCCATACTGCTTTTGTATGCCCTTATACCCGTCTTCCCGGTCTTTAAATTCGAATGTAAAGCCGGCCTTTAATTTATCCGTATGTATTTTTAAGTCCGATATTTTGTTTAGATTCAACCGTTTGGCGAAATCCTCTTTCACAGCTAAGGCATATGTATTGTTAAACTTCATCGGGGCGAGGTAAACTAAGTTTTGGTCGGCCATCAATTTTTTTGCTTGGTTATATACTTCTTTTGAATTGTTGCTGACAGGCTGCTGCTTCATCAGTGTAACGACGGCAGTCCCTGTATATTCGGGGTACGCATCAATATCTCCTTTTTTAATTGCACTATAAAGAAAATCGGTTCCGCCCAGATTAGGTTTAAGCTCTACCGTTAAATCGGTTTGTTCCTCGATTAAAATTTTGTACATAGTAATAAGGATGTTAGGCTCTGCCCCAAGCTTTGCCCCTAGTACAACATCCGCTCTTCCTCCTTGAATAAAAAAGGGAGAAGCAATAAGACCTGCCAGGAGAACCATAACTGCAAGCATCGGTTTAAAAGATGAACTCATGGATCGTTTTTCAGTAAAACGGAGGAGCACATCGAATAAAATGGTCAACAGAGCTGCCGGAATCGCTCCTAGCAGAATATACGCGTTATCGGCCCGTTGAATACCGGTAAGAATCAAGTCGCCGAGGCCCCCTGCACCGATGAGGGCAGCCAGTGTAGCTGTTCCTACAATCAGTACCATTGCTGTACGGATACCAGCCATAATGGTGGGCATCGCGAGGGGAAGTTCTACTTTCGTAAGACGGCGTCGGGAATTCATTCCCATACTGGTTGCTGCTTCAATTAATGCCGGATCTACACCATTGATTCCAGTATAAGTATTGCGCAGAATTGGCAACAATGCATAAGCAGTTAAAGCAATAATAGCCGGAGTGGGACCGATACCAATAAGCGGGATCATGAAGCCAAGCAGAGCCAGACTGGGAATGGTTTGCAATACAGCCGTTACGCTGATAATTGGTTCGGCGATTCGTCTGTTACGCGTAAGGTAGATACCGAGCGGCAAAGCTATCAACAATGCAAATAAGAGGGAGACGACGGATAATTGCAGATGACGCCAAATCGTCGAGAGCAGGATATCCTGATTCTTTTCAAGTAATTTAAAAAAGTTCTGCATTATACCTTGTTTATCTCCTTCTCATGCTTTTTCATAAAATAGTGCATAATCGTACGGTATGAAAGTATACCGACCACTTTTGAGTCTTTAACGACAGGTAAAGCTTCTACCTGATGCTGTTCAAAGAGCGGCAAAGCTTGGGCCAGCCTCATGTCATTAGGTACTATAGGAATGCGTTCCCGAATCATGCTGCCTTCCACAATCCGACCAGCTAGTGAGCCATCCTCTTCAGTGATATACAGTGGTAAGATGCTTGAGGCGTTTCCCGCTTCCAAATCATGAATCGATAGAAGATGGGGGCTTTTAGCTTCACTCATTACATCCACTGCAGTGAGCCAGGAAGACTTACGGTCCCCGATAAACTCGCGTACGAAGTCGTTTGCAGGGTGCAGAATCATATTTTGCGGCGTATCAATCTGTATTGTTTCTCCGTTTTTCATTAAGCAAACGCGATCGCCAATAGCCATCGCCTCATCCATATCATGTGTAACGAATACGATGGTCTTTTTAATTTCCTGTTGAAGATTGCGAATATCCTGCTGTAGCTGTTCACGGCTTAACGGGTCAAGTGCGCTGAACGGCTCATCCATCAAGATAACTTCAGGATCGGCCGCTAATGCTCGTATAACACCAACGCGCTGTTGCTGACCGCCAGATAATTCAGAAGGCTTTCTCTCACGGTACGTAGCAGGATCGAGGCCTACCATATGCAAAAGTTCATCAATGCGATCACTTATCTTCCTTTTTCTCCATTTTTTCATCTCTGGAACGAGCGCAATATTCTCGGCAATTGTCATATGTGGAAACAACGCAATTTGCTGGAGTACATACCCGATATTCCAGCGGAGCTCCTGCACGTCGAACGTATGTATTTCACGGTCGTGCAAGAAAATTTTTCCTTCGGTTGGCTCGATCAATCTGTTAATCATTTTCATTGTCGTCGTTTTGCCGCAGCCGCTTGGACCGATGAGCACGAAAAATTCGCCGGCTTGAATAGTAAAATCGAGCTTGCGAATGGCCTGTGTGCCATCCTCATATGTTTTGGATACAGAAGAAAACGTAATCATAGCAAACTCCCTTCTCTAAAAAAGACCTATATTATATACCCGTTTTATTGCTCCCTTAAACCAATAATATATAGAATATCGTTTGTTTGCAGATGTATAACCATTCATAAAGTTGTTGAGTTGAGTCATTTGTTCCGAAGAGGATAAAATAAACGTACAATATAGAAAGAGAGGGCTTACATATATGAATCCTTCGATGAATCGAAATATTTCGGTTGTTGGTGTTCCGATGGATTTGGGAGCGGACCGACGTGGTGTAGACATGGGGCCAAGCGCCATTCGTTATGCTGGAGTTGTGGAGCGTTTGGCGAAAATCGGATATAAAGTGCACGATAAGGGCGATATCATTGTACGTCATCCTAAAGAAAAGACGATCGCAGGCACAAATCTTAAATATTTGGATGAGATTGCCCGAGTGAACCGTGAACTGTGCGAAGCAGTCTCGGATGAGATGGGCAAAGGGAATTTTCCACTTGTTATCGGAGGAGACCACAGTATTGCCATTGGTACGATTGCTGGTGTGCTTACGCATCGTCCAAAGACCGGTGTTATCTGGTATGATGCTCATGGTGATATGAATACGTCAGAAACCTCCCCGTCAGGAAACATTCATGGTATGTCACTTGCGGTAAGCCTTGGATACGGCCATGAATCGCTTACCTCTATCGGAAGCCCGAATGCCAAGCTAGACCCTGAAAAAACGGTTCTTATCGGAGCACGAGCTTTGGATCCCGGTGAGAAAGAATTTATTAAAAAGCTTGGTGTTAAAGTATTTACAATGCATGAAATCGATCGTCTGGGCATGGCGCGTGTCATGGAAGAGGCGGTGAAAATTGTTACGGACGGAACGGATGGTGTTCATCTGAGCCTTGATTTGGATGGCCTTGATCCACATGATTGTCCAGGGGTAGGAACGCCGGTCATCGGAGGCATTAGCTATCGTGAAAGCCACCTCGCAATGGAGATTCTAGCCGAAGCGAATGTATTGACCAGCGCCGAGTTTGTGGAGGTTAATCCGATCCTCGATCAGATGAACAAAACAGCGCGCGTTGCGGTGGCATTGATGGGTTCCGTATTCGGCGAAAAACTACTATAATAAAGAAGCAAAATGGATATGGACAAGCGAGGGCGCGCATTACGCGTTCTCGTCTTTTTATTTTTTTTGTGAAACCTATAATGTAGAGCAGACGTATGTAACATACGGGAAACTGATTTAGGATGTGGAGCAAAT
The DNA here is from genome assembly GCF_000466385.1 of Aneurinibacillus aneurinilyticus ATCC 12856. Lineage (GTDB taxonomy): Bacteria > Bacillota > Bacilli > Aneurinibacillales > Aneurinibacillaceae > Aneurinibacillus > Aneurinibacillus aneurinilyticus. The sequence continues at coordinate 9,427 of NZ_KE952916.1, read as the reverse complement.
TGGACATTACCGAGCAACGGATTATCCAGGAGGCAAAAAACGGGAACCGCGATGCTTTTGCCGAACTGGTCGATTTGTACAAGGATAAGGTATACCATGTTTCCTACCGGATGGTGGGTAATCGACAGGAAGCGGAAGACGTCGCCCAGGAGACTTTTCTGCGCGTATACGCCAACCTGGACAACTACGATCCCCAGTACAAGTTCTCTACATGGATATACCGTATCGCTTCTAATCTTAGTATTGATCTTCTCAGAAAAAGAAAGAAAAATCTCTCCATTGATGCAGAAATTTCCGGAGCAGAGGGAGTGGACTGGCATGACCGACTTGCCGACACCGGCAAGGGACCGGAAGAAGAGGTGCTGACAGATGAATTGCAGGAAGAAGTACAGGGCGCCATCATGGGACTAAGTCCTAAATACAGGGCGGTTATGTTGCTGCGCTACATTGAAGATTTAAGCCTGCAAGAAATCAGTGAAGCGGTTCAGCTACCCATCTCCACCATCAAAACCAGAATTCACCGAGGCAGGGAAGCACTGCGTAAAAAACTTCGGTTTATGTAGTAGAAAGGAAGGAGAGTTGTTATGCATTGCAAAGATATTGTGCGTCTTATGCATCACTACCTGGATGAAGAAGTAACCAAGGAAGAAGAGATGCAGATTCGTTCCCACATCGCTACCTGCCAGGATTGCAAAAGGCATTTCCAGGAATTGAAGAGAACAATTGCTTTTGTACAAAGCTTATCTCATACTAAGGCCCCGGAAGGTTTTACGGACCGTGTGATGGCTGCTTTGCCTAAAGAAAGGCGAAAAGTAAGCTTTTTTGATCGAATTAAACGGCATCCCTTGCTTGTGGCCGCTTCGTTATTCGTTGTATTAATGGCTGGCAGCATGATGTCATTCTGGACGCAAGGACAGGAACGGTTTGAATTTTCTGCTCCGCAAGCCCAGAATATTAAAGTCGATGAGGATCGACATATGGTTATCGTCCCAGCAGGGAGAACTGTAGAAGGAGATATTGTTGTGCGCAATGGTAGCATCCAGGTTGATGGGGATGTAAAGGGAAATGTAGTCGCCATTGACGGTGAGGTGTACACGGCCTCAACAGCTCATATTTCAGGCGAAGTAGAAGAAATCCATGAAGCATTGGAATGGGTTTGGTATAATTTAAAAAAGGTTTTCAATTCGCTTGTAAGCAGCTAAAATAAGAATGGGGGAAGGGCACGGAAATACCGTGTCTTTTTTGCGTGGTCTTGGAAAACAATATATACTAAGGAAAGAGAACGCTGGGATACAAGGGAACGGCACACCGTTGCTTGATCATTGCCTCCCGCTTGAAGGAGGAAAGTGAATGGAGGATTTTACCGAGAATTTTCTTGGCTATATTATTAATGCAGTTGATATTCTAATTGTTACTTATATTATTTATAAATTGATTCTGCTGCTGCGTGGAACGCGTGCACTTCAATTGTTTAAAGGTATTATTGTCATCGTTGTTGTAATGCTCGCCAGTACTGTTCTGCAATTGCGTACATTGCAATGGTTGATGGACAAGGCTTTTACATATGGAGTTTTTGCGATACTGGTTATTTTTCAACCAGAGCTGCGGCGTGCGCTGGAACAAATCGGCCGCGGGCGTCTGTTTTCTCGCAGTTCAGCCCCTGAAGAGAAAGCGGTAGCCGATGCTGTAGAGGCCATAGTAAAATCTGTTTTCTATATGGCGAAGCGAAGGATTGGAGCACTCATTGTCATCGAACGGGAGACCGGATTGTCGGATTACATTGAAACAGGCATTAATCTGACCGCACGTAGCAGTACTGAATTGCTCATTAATATTTTTATTCCAAACACGCCATTGCATGACGGCGCAGTGATTATGCGTAAAGATATGGTGATGGCGGCAGGATGCTATCTTCCGCTTTCGGAGAACCCTACTATCTCCAAGGAGCTGGGCACGCGCCACCGGGCGGCCATCGGCTTAAGTGAAGTCTCGGATGCTCTTGCTGTAGTAGTATCGGAAGAAACCGGTCAGGTCTCTATAGCGCTGAATGGTGAGATTTCCCGTGATTATGACCAGGAGAAGCTCACGGAGCTTCTATATGAGAAGCTCACCCAACAAGGAAGAGCGACAGCGCCGATCTGGCAACGGAAGGTGAAAAACGATGGATAGATGGCTTAACAACAATACCGTGGTCAAAGTAATCTCACTTTTGCTTGCCTTGATGCTATGGGCGGTAGTCAATAACGACCCAACCGTCAGTACAGGCGTAGGTCCGGGACAGGTAACATCACATACAAATCAGGTTGGCTTGAAGGTACGATATGATGCGCGCAAGTATCTTGTACAGGCACCTTCTACTGTACAGGTGGAGTTGAAAGGAAGAAAGGACTTGTTGGCCATGTCTTCCCTTATATCTCCAGACAGTTTTGACGTTTATGTAGACTTGCGCAATTATGGTAGCGGAAAGCATGATGTACCGGTACAATATGAGGGAGTGCCCAGAGGACTCGAAGTGGCGATTCAACCGAGCCATGTAACAGTCACTATCGAAGAAATCAAGAAGATAGAAAAAACGATTCAAGTGGATGTTGTTGGTAAGACAAAAGCTTATGGAAAAGTAGGTCAGCCTGTTGTCAATCCACAGACGGTAACTGTCACTGTACCGGAAAGCAGGGTGAAAGATGTAGCATTTGTTCGGGCATATGTTAGTGTAGAGGGAGCCGAGGAATCGGTCGATACGAGGGCCCCGCTTCGTGTGCTTGATCATCGAGGCGATCCTGTAGAAGCGGCCAAAGTATCGCCTGCAACAGTGGATATACACGTTCCGCTCTCTTTAACCCCAGCGAAGACCGTTCCTTTGAAAGTTGGAGGTAAAGGAGTGCCTGCAGACGGATATCAGGTTACTGCCGTAACAGTGAACCCGAAACAAGTGACGCTGTATGGGAGTCAGGAAGTATTGAATACAATCTCTGCCATTGTGCTTCCAGATGTGGAAGTGAGCGGACTAAGCGAATCGAAGACGGTTCCTGTCAATATTCCGTTGCCGGATAAAATACAGAAAGCGGATGTGACATTAGCGGAAGTGAGCATTACTATCGTAAAAAAGGATGAAGCGGCGATAGGAGCTGTTCCTAATGAGACGGGTAAGCCGGAAGAACAGCCTCAGCCGCCAGCAACTATACGTGATTCAGTAGAATTGCCTATCAAAGTTCAAGGACTTGCCGAAGGTCAGAGCGCCGAGTTTGTCAAACCTTCATCCGGCCGTATTGAGATACAGCTCCAAGGAACTAAAGAGGCAATTGAAAAAATGGATAAAAATAAACTCTTCGCTTCTATAGACATGAGCGGAAAGCCGCCTGGACAGTATACATCGTCCATACATGTAAGCAATCTTCCTTCCGATGTGAAAATAGTCAATCAACAAGGACTACAAGCAGTAGTTTTAGTAAGAGAGCAAGTTGATAATCAGCGTGTTAACTCGTGAGAGGAGAGGTAAAGGAATGGGTAAATATTTTGGAACTGACGGCGTGAGAGGCGTTGCCAATACAGAATTAACTCCAGAGCTGGCATATAAGTTGGGACGGTGCGGCGGATACATTGTTACTCGTGACAGCAAGAACGAGAGACCGAAAGTGGTTGTCGGCCGTGATACACGTATTTCGGGTCCGATGCTAGAACGTGCTATTATCGCCGGACTTCAGTCTATTGGAGCGGAAGTGGTCAGGTTAGGCGTTATTTCTACCCCGGGAGTGGCCTATTTGACCCGCGCCCTGGAAGCAGACGCAGGGATTATGATTTCTGCATCGCACAATCCGGTACAGGATAACGGAATTAAATTTTTCGGCGGCGATGGGTTTAAATTGCTTGATGAGATGGAAGCTGAAATCGAAGCGCTGCTTGATGCGGAAAAAGATGAGCTGCCACGCCCGATTGGCGGCGATATTGGAACCGTACTTAATTATAAGGAGGGGGCGCAAAAGTACCTTCAGTACCTGAAAGGTACAGTGCAAAATCGATTTGACAATCTGAAAATTGTCGTCGATTGCGCGAATGGGGCCGCTTCTGCACTGGCAGCCCAATTGTTTGCTGATATGGAAGCGGACGTCATCACGCTGGCATGCAATCCGGATGGTTTAAACATCAATGATAAGTGTGGCTCCACTCATCCAGAAGCCCTGCAGCAAGCTGTAGTTGAACATAGTGCCGTGCTGGGTCTGGCGTTTGATGGTGATGCAGACCGTTTGATTGCGGTCGATGAAAGGGGAGAGCTTGTGGACGGCGACTTTATTATGGCGATTTGTGGTGTTGCCTGGAAACGTCGTGGCAAGCTGAAGAATGATACCGTCGTATCTACAGTTATGAGTAATATCGGATTCTATAAAGCCCTTGAGGCAGCAGGCATCGAGACTCGTCAAACAGCTGTAGGGGATCGCTATGTAATGGAGGAAATGCTAAAAGGCGGATTTAACCTAGGGGGCGAACAATCCGGCCATATTATTTTCCTCGACTACAATACGACTGGGGATGGACTTCTGACGGCGCTGCAATTGCTCGATGTGGTTGCGGAAGCAAACGGCAAGCCGCTATCTGAATTAGCCGCAGAGACGATGACCCAGTACCCGCAAATTCTCGTTAATGTACGTGTTGCTGATAAAACGAAGCTAACCGGAAATATTGCGGTCAAGTCCGTTGTTGAAGAGGTGGAGGAGAAGCTCGGCTCGAATGGCCGCGTGCTTGTCCGTCCTTCTGGAACGGAACCGATTGTTCGCGTAATGGCAGAAGGTCCAGATAAAGCGGAGCTTGAAGAGTATGTAGAACAAATTGCCGATGTCGTTAAGAAAGAACTTGTGTAAATGCTTGTTAAAAGGATGCGGTAGTCATGCCGTATCCTTTTTTTCTTAAGTTAGGTAAAGGTAAGGACACGGGGAAAACTCCCTATTGTTAGAAAGTGTTTACATGTGGTAATGTATGCATAGTGCAAATAAGGAGGGGATTGAAAGCATAGGAAGCATACAGGTTGGTCTTGAATATAATGATGTTGTAAAAGCGCCAGGACCATTCCTATCGGACGGTAAAGGAATGGTTGACGAGGTGGAGGTTAATCGATTGATTCGGCGGATGCCTCCCGGCAGTGGACCGCTGCCGCAGGGCTGTTCAACAAAACGTCAGGGAAACTTGTCGGACAAAGGAACAGTACGGTCTGATATCCATGGTTTAAATAACAAAAACCCGGGTATGTGTATAAGGTGAATTTTCATTTTGAAACGATAACAAAAGACAATGGTAGACGGGGGCACACCCTGTCTGAACGGAAGAGTTATAGTGATGACGTGTGTTGCCCCGTCTCGAAAGGGGAACAAGAACGTATATGTGTGGAATCGTAGGATATATCGGAACTCAAGATACAAAAGAAATCTTGCTTCGCGGTTTGGAGAAACTGGAATATCGCGGCTATGACTCTGCGGGCATTGCTGTTGTAAACGGAAAAGGTGTACGCGTTTTTAAAGAGAAAGGGCGGATTGCCGCGCTGCGTAATATTGTAGATCAGGATACGACAGGTAGCGTTGGAATCGGTCATACGCGTTGGGCGACGCACGGCGTACCAAATCGCGTAAATGCACATCCACACCAGAGTCATACTGCGCGTTTTACGCTTGTGCATAATGGTGTTATCGAGAACTATGAACACTTGAAGCGCAACTTTTTATCCGAACATTCCTTTATCAGTGACACGGATACCGAAGTCATTGTACAGATGATAGAAGCATTCGTGGTAGAAGGGATGACTGTAGAAGAAGCCTTCCGTACTACGCTGAAAAACTTGAAAGGCTCGTATGCCATTGCTCTATTGGATCAGGATGATCCGGACGTTATCTATGTAGCCAAGAATAAAAGCCCGCTGCTTGTCGGTCTGGGCGAGGACTGCAACGTTGTAGCCAGTGACGCTATGGCGATGCTGCAGGTAACTGATACATTCGTCGAGCTAATGGACGAAGAAATTGTGATCGTAACAAAAGATAGCACTACAATTAAAGATTTGGACGGAAACGTCATTATCCGTAATCCATTCGTTGCTGAAATTGATGCCAGCGATATCGAAAAAGGTACGTATCCGCACTATATGCTGAAGGAAATTGACGAACAACCTTTTGTTATTCGCAATATCATCCAGCAATATCAGAACGAAGACGGCAATTTGAAGCTGGAGGAATCAATCCGCCAAGCGATGAAAGATACGGATCGTATCTATATTGTGGCCTGCGGTACTAGTTATCATGCAGGTCTTGTCGGCAAACAATTTATCGAGAAGATGGCTGGTATTCCGGTAGAAGTGCATATTGCAAGTGAGTTCTGCTATAATATGCCGCTTCTCAGCAAAAAGCCGCTGTTCATCTTTATCTCGCAGAGCGGGGAGACAGCAGATAGCCGCGCAGTATTGGTACAGGTGAAGAAGATGGGATACAAGGCACTGACATTGACGAACGTGCCGGGTTCTACCCTGTCTCGTGAAGCAGATTATACACTGCCGCTCTATGCAGGTCCAGAGATTGCGGTCGCTTCGACGAAAGCGTATATCGCACAGCTGGCGGTGCTGGCGATACTTGCAGTGGATACGGCACGCGCACAAGGCTTGTCATTGGATTTCGAACCGCTGAAAGAACTGGGCATCGTAGCCAATGCAATTGAGACACTATGCGATAACAAGGATGAGATGAAGAAGATTGCGGATGAGTTCCTGAGCACCCATCACAATGCATTTTTCCTTGGCCGTGGCATTGACTTCTATGTATGTCTCGAAGGGGCGTTGAAGCTGAAGGAGATTTCCTATATTCAGGCTGAAGGCTTTGCTGGCGGCGAGCTGAAGCATGGTCCGATCGCTCTTATCGAGAAGGATACGCCGGTTGTTGCCCTGTCTACCCAGAAACAACTAGACTTGAATATTCGCGGTAATGTGAAAGAGGTTGTAGCACGTGGTGCGAACCCTTGCATTATTAGTATGGAAGGTATGGAGAATGAGGGAGACCGCTTCACGATTCCGGCAGTGCATGAGATGCTGACGCCTCTTGTGTCGGTAGTTCCGATGCAGCTTATTTCGTATTATGCGGCTCTGCACCGTGGCTGCGATGTGGATAAACCGCGTAACCTAGCCAAATCGGTTACAGTAGAGTAAGAATTTATAATTAAGATGTTTGTTGTGTGGCTTTGAAATAAAGTCACGATGTTTATAAAAAAGATGCGATGGTTTAAAGAAAGTTGCGAAGCTTTTCCCCTTTAGATGTGATTGTCTAAAGGGGTGTTTTTATGTCCAAAAGAAAAAGAACATCTAAAATAGAGAAGTGGATTAAAGAAGGTCGTGGATCAGGTATTGGTTCAGAATATAAACCGTGGCTAAAGATCCAAGATGTATCTTCTTTAGGCCGTTCCACTCGTTTAAAAGGAATAAAGACGAACAGGCAACATGAGTTTTTATCTGATTTAGAAAGAAACTACTTTTATATAACTGAATTTTCGGATTTAATTGTTGATATTCGAGAGCAATTTCCTTTACTACCGTTAGAAGAAACTATTGTCATTGCTGAAGAATTAGGTGTGAAGCATCCTGCAAATCCTAAAACTGGGGAATCTGTTGTGATGACAACAGATTTTTTATTAACGATTAATAAAGGTCAAGGTGTAATTGAAGTAGCTCGTACAATAAAAATGAAAGATGAACTATTAAAAGAGGGTGTGCTTAAAAAATTTGAAATTGAAAGGGAATATTGGCAACGAAAAGATATTGATTGGGGCATTGTTACAGAAGAAGAAATATCTAAAACAATTGTTGATTTAAAAGAAAGATGTACCGTTTATAACAAAGTTGTACCGTTTTATCCCTTTGGATACCGTTATCTAAAGGGGTGTTTTTAAGTGAAGAGGAAAAGACATTTTAATAAAAAGTTCGATTAAGGACCTGTTGAGTGACAATAAGTTGCTCCGTTAAAATTTAATGTATACTTTAAAATGTGAGGTGTAGAAATCGTGACAGACAAAAAAATCACAGTACAATTTACGATGCAGACATTTTGCATTGCCTATCTTGTGTCAGGTGCTTTGATTGCTCTTGGGCAATTCGGATATTCGGTTCACAATTGGGTTCACTCGTTACAGCAATTCGGGATGAATATCCCTTTTGCAATCTATATTTTGTCGCCCGCTATTGCTTCATATATCGTTCTGAAGAAAAATAACAAAATAGCAGGTTTCAAGGAATGGTTGAGAACTGTTTTTTATGCCAAAAATAGCATATCTCTCTATTTGTTCGTTGTTACAGGACTTGCACTGTATTTTTTGATACATATTGCAGTTTCAGGTCGCACGGAAATGGTACTTCCATTTTATACGTTCTTCCTTTCCCTGCTTGGTAATCTTATTATCGGTGGCTTGGAGGAAGCTGGCTGGATGTACATATTGCAGCCCGAGCTTGACAAAAAATACGGTTTTGTTTTGTCTTCTGTTTTTGTTGGAATCATTTGGATTTTATGGCATATCCCTCTCTTCTTCATTCCGGGGACGAATCACGGAGAGGGACTCATTAACTTTTGGATGTTTGCAGTTCAACTCATTGCGTTTCGGTTTTTCAATGGGGCAATCTACAAAATATCAGGAGAAGGCCGTGTGTTTATGTGCGTATTATTCCACACCATGTTCAATGCGGCATCCCCCATCTTCGGCACCATGACTATGACTTGGGCGGGAACCATTGCCGCAAATGCTGTGATTGTTCTTGTTTCAATTGTAACCGTTGTGATATACGACAAAAAGAACAGGCGAATAGTATAAGCATAATCCGTGTTCGCCAAATTCTAGTTTGTTGAATAGCCGTTTACATAAATGAAACGTCTTTGCAGGAGTGGCGAAGCCACGACTTCATGAACAGCCCCCCAGTATCTAACAGGGGCGTAAATTAACCTATAATTCCCCTTTCTGAAAGAAATGTGATTAACATCAATGTGTAAGATTGTGAAATGTTATACTTAAAGTAACGGGCGTGATTGTGGAACAACTTAGATAGGAAATGTTCAAACTTTTTTGTAAAAATTGAACAATACTTCACAAAGAAAGAGCCCATTTTGTTCAATCATTTTTTCAAAATAGGTTCTTCTCGTTTATCATAAAATACGGGTTTGTGAGGTATTTTTGATCAAACTTTCTTTCAAATCAACATGTTATTGTCTGCGAATAATAAAGACCTTTAAAAAATAAAATACTTGCTTAAAAAAGATGGAGCGAAAACTGGGTTTTCATTCCATTTTCGTTATTTTTTCGCATGATGAAACTTTAGCATTACCTTCAGAAAGCACCATTAGATAAAGTAATTGCTAAACATGTCGGGAGCATTCTCCATGAAAATTACAATTAGAGGATTATTGTTATTTATTCAACTCCC
>NZ_KE952915.1:13970-14299 GCF_000466385.1 Aneurinibacillus aneurinilyticus ATCC 12856 | reverse complement strand
ATCCATAGATGGATAGAAAAGAGTGACGCGTGCATCTTATTTCTTCTGGTATATGGATAATCAACAGGTGTGTTATTTAATATCCGCTTACACGAGGTGTTACAAACCGACATTTCCGATACCTACGACACTTTTTGCTTGTCTGGATTACAGCATGATAAACTAAGGACAACCGAATAAATCAGGTAGCTGCTTCTCTTTGGAGGCGGCTTTTCTTATGCCTTTATACATCACTCCTCCCTAATCGTTCATGACATACGTTTGTTGCAGGGACAAATGCAATGAAGTCGAACGGACCACCTCCTATCGGCTGATTACCGATAAGAAGC
>NZ_KE952915.1:11288-13870 GCF_000466385.1 Aneurinibacillus aneurinilyticus ATCC 12856 | reverse complement strand
CGTTGACCGCATGCGGGTAAGGAGTGAATCGCGGTGGCTTCCTGGTGCCGGAGTGAACCAGGATATCAATTAAAGGAGCGGGGCCATGCAGTTGCGCTTTTTTCGTTGGTAAAAAACAAAGGAGGCGGATGCGTGAAAGCTTATTGAGAACGGTATAGGCTATGGTGGGAGCAGAGGAAGTGGAACATGAGGAAGGATAAGAAGAGGACAAAGCATGTCTAATATAAAAACCCGAGTAATAGACCTTATTAAATGTCCATCATTCGGGTTGTGTAATTCAATAGTGAGTTCTAGGCCCATATAAAGAATGTTTTATTTTCCGCGTCCTTGGTATGCAGGATGATTCTGATACAATACAAATGCACCAAAAGAAACACCACCAGCTACATTTTGCAATTCTGTTTCGTCTAATTCATACTCATTTCCTTTTAAGTCTGGAAGTACAACAGTTAAATGTGCACCTGCATTATCAACTACCTGTAGTTTGAACCCTTCAGGTAAATCTAAGCCAGTTACTTGTTTAACAGCACTGGATGGATTCTCTAACGCGAGCTTACGAAACTCTGCATCCGTAAGTGCTTTATCTTGAAATTGTTTTACTGCCTGATTTAATTTTTCGTTATTCCATTCCATGTTTATATTCCTCCTCTTACTATTTGAAGTTCACACATTGATTATAATTAAGAAGATGTACATGGAACTGTAATTCAAACTACACATTATTCATTTTTATTGAGACCAAAGGAGGTCGGGGTATTACATACAAGGGCACAGGAACTAAAGCTTGAGCATGATAAACTAAGGGCAACCGAATAAATCAGATAGCTGCTTCTCTTTGGAGGCGGCTTTTCTTATGCCGTTATACGTCACTCCTCCCTTATCGTTCATGACATACGCTTGTTGCAGGGGCAAATGCAATGAAGTCGAACGGACCACCTTTTATCGGCTGATTACCGATAAGAAGCCCGTTGACCGCATGCGGGTAAGGAGTGAATCGCGGCGGCTTCCTGGTGCCAGAGTGAACCAGGATATCAATCAAAGGAGCGAAGCTGTGAAACTGCACTTTTTTCGTTGGTAGAAAACAAGGGAGGCGGATAAGTTTGGGGTTTAAAGATGCAGTTATAGCAATCCTTTCACTAGCTGACCCGGACATGTTAAGGGAGAACTCCAGGAGCTGGCAGATAGATGGGAAGCAATATGCGAAGAGAGATGCCGGACCCAATATGAGAATGAAAATGACATGTGGCTATGGAGAAAATGTGGAGAAATATTTCACGGAGCAAAAACAACCGTCTTTACAGCATCTAGTTATTACAATGCCGCATCCAAAAACGGAATGGGAAGAATGTGTGAGAAACCATCAGGAGCGGGATAGGCCACGGTGGAAGCAGAGGAAACAGAACATGAAGAAGGGGGAAAGGAAGTGATGACATGTACAATCCTCTTGAAGGAACCGAAGTCCTAGTACCATATGTGTTGCTGATACTCCCCTTGCTTATATTGGTATTTGGGATGAAAAACACTATATTTACTTTGTGAATTTATAAAAAAGTTAAAATATATTGAAAAATAATTAATAATAGGATATATTATCCATGTAATTAATTGTAATAACAGGAGATGATTAGAATGAAAAAGAAAAAAACCACTATGAATCTACTGCTTTCTATGGCAGTACTAGCAGCACCAGCTACTGCATTTGCTGATAATTCCGATTTGTTGCAAAAAAATGCAGTGGAAACTGATCAAAACGTAGTTGTGCAAAATGGAAGTAATCAAGGAGATGATGGCTCAATTATTGTAACTCCAACTGGAATTACACAAGACACCCGTATTTATGCATCGCAGGCGGCTGGTGGTAGAGGTAGTGCTGAATATGAACACTATGGTAACTTCAAATATGATGGACGGGCCTATATTAAAAACATAGGAAATAGAGAATTTACCTACAAATTATATACCGCAAATCAAACATTAGTTTATCAGGGAACTTTACAACCAGGTAAAGATGTTACACTTAATTTGTTACAGTCAGTATTAAAATGGAATTTAAGTGATGGTAAAGGTAAAGTTACCATTGCCTCTCCAGATGGTGGTACTGCTGAAGCATCCTTCAGATACAACGTTTTAGATTAAATGAAAAATATGGGGACATACACCCGACATAGTTTCTACCAGCAAAAGGATAGTATTCAATCGGTTGGAAGTAGAATTAACTAAGGAGCGGCCTTTATTAGGTCGCTTTTTTTATTTTTTGTTATAGGGTGCAACAGCTGGATTTCGCAATGCGATCCAACTGTTTTGTTGGGAGGGAAAATGCGTTGATAAATGCAGGCGGGACGCAGGCGCATAAACAAGAAAGGAATAAGAACAATGTAACCCATCAAATCGTACAGGACCCTTGTTCCGGAAAGGAGCAAGTAAGGAAGTGATACGATGTTTCCGCGTATTGCAGTGATTTACGTAGCATTCATTATCGATGAGGAACTCAGTTATGTTGACGTTCCAGCTACATTGAAGGCAGGAGCAGAATTACTCGGCTTCAGTCATCTATATACATCTGGTTTGATACATCGACAAAC
>NZ_KE952915.1:10022-11188 GCF_000466385.1 Aneurinibacillus aneurinilyticus ATCC 12856 | reverse complement strand
GTAGGAGGTAAGAAAAGACGGAGAAAATCAGAGATTAGAAAAAGACACACTAGCCTTTCTTCTGCCGGAGCGCAGGGCGCATCCAACCTCTTCTTTTTTTCGAAATTCCTCCTTCCAACCACGCTATCATGTCAAAATATCAAGTGTAACTTATATAGTTATAGAGGCTGCATAAACGTCTTTCCTATATATGGAGGGGCGTTTTTATTTTGGGAGATCGGCTCTCAAAATACCTCAAAGTGGGTATATCGCTTGAGAGTAGAATACAGTACATTAAGGGTACCCGTTGTAAAAAGAAACAAAAAAGCTTCTTCTCGTTGATGGAACGCCGTGTGCCATGAAAGTGGCCCGCACGGTGTAGGCCCGAACGAAAACCCATAATATAGATAAGGGTATAAGTCGGGAATAGCGGAAAGAAAATCAATGATTTTGCTCTAGACAGTTTTTTTGGTGGTCTGGAGTACGGTAATGCTATAGATTTCTCCTTCACGATACCCGAGGGAGCTACAGAGGTAAAACCTCAATTATCTATAGATGGAGGAGCGACATGGCAAGCTCCAGGAATTTACAAGATTTGGGGGTTTACTTCTAATGGTGTTCCTGGAAATATGATACGTATTGGAAAATTAACAAGTGGACAGACGTATCAATTTAAGCTTGTTATTATCGGCGGGGAATATGAAGGAGAATCTAATATCGTAACAGCTACCAGATAGCCATCAACGATGGTCCTTAGGAGAAATCCTAGGGACCTTTTTTTGGAGTCGCAAAGCGGCTCCTTTTCTATTTCACACCGGAAAGGCGGTGAGGAGGATGTAGGATGGATGAAATGGCAACCCTTAAACAAGTCTTGACGCAAGGGCCGTTTGCGGCTCTTTTTGTTTGGCTCTTGTGGTCAACTAAACGGGAAGCAAGGGAGCGGGAAAAGGAGGGTAAGGAACGTAAGGAACGTGAAATCAAATCTTGTTAGAATGCTTTTTCATATCGAATCCGAAGGAAGCAGCGCTCATGAAAGACGCTGCTTTTTTGCTTGAATTGGCGGAAGCCATTGGACAAGGTGTATTAACTGCTATAGGCATTGTCTACGTGCCAGAATAAAAAGAAGGATGCTGATGAGGTACGTGTGGTGGCCGGAATGAAGAAGGTGAACAGCTAATGAAAGAGCG
>NZ_KE952915.1:0-9922 GCF_000466385.1 Aneurinibacillus aneurinilyticus ATCC 12856 | reverse complement strand
ATGAAGAAGGTGAACAGCTAATGAAAGAGCGATTAAAAGACCCGTTCCTATAGGCTGGTTTTAGCGGATTGTTGTATCAGTTGAGGGATTGTCGTTCCTCAAGGTCTATGGGATTTAGGGCTGGACCTTATTAGCTATACCGGTATTGGTGTTGGCGTAGTGTCTGGGTATATTAATAAATGTAAAATCTCTAAGATTGTAATTCTAGTAGGTGCGTGCCGTTTCAAGGACAAACTTCTAAAGAATAGATTGAAAAATGTATATACATCTGATTTGATAAATCGACACATTTTTGTGGTGGGAGGTAAGAAAAGCAGGAGGGGCGGTGGGCGCATCCACCCTCTTCTTTTTTCCGAGTCTCATCCTTTCAACCACCTGGCCCCCAAGGACCACCGGGATCAGTAGGTTCAGTAACGATTATACCTACGGTTCAAAGATATTTTTATACCGTAGCTACAGATATTCAGGTCCCTGTAGTCATTCCGGCTACTGAATTTACCGATGATAGTGGAGTACCAGCAAGTGAGTTTACAAACTTCGGACAAAGTAGCTACAGTAATCTTTATATTAATGGAATATTACAAGAAGGCAGCGTATATAGCGTTAATCCCATCGCTCTAGCTATTAATCCAAATGGCAGCACTATTTTTGCGGGTGAACCTATTATCCTTGAAATCGTTAAGCTTTCTGCTCAAGTGCTTCTTTAAAAATGGTGTAACACAACTAAGGGATATTCCTTTTTCTTATTTTTGATGAATGTGTTGTATTTAACCTAAATTTATAGAGGGCATTTACTTGTTAAATCTTGTATATGCTCTATCAATGATTCAGTAAATATTAGCTTAGGGAATAAGAAGAAAAATCCCCATAAACTAAGTTGTTAAATGTTCAACTTGTAAATTGCATGTTTATACCAAGTCATTTGCCGTTCACGAGGTAGAGTAGAGAGAATAGATTGTAGTAACGGAAAGGAGTTTCCTCTTAGGGGTTTCTTCAAAAAATCCGTAATTGTAAAAAGGAAAGGAGTGAATAGGCATGGCTATTATTAAACCCTTTATAGCTGGGAGAAGGTTTGTTTCCACAGTAGGAGCTGGAACAGGTACAGGTGCCACATTTTCGATTGCTGCTACGGCTTTCACTAATGATACTGGCGCGGCTGCTACGGCTTTTCCTGCTTCATTTGCATATTACGATCTCTACATTAACGCTATGGTTCAAACAGCTGATACTTCAAGTGTTACTACGACTGCGATAACAATTCCTAATGGTGACACACTTGATCCAGCAACTCCTATTATCGTTGAGTTTATTGTCACTTAATCAAAGCTTATTTGCCGTAGTATTGTACAAGCATCTAAGCAACATATTCAAGAGCTACAGGGAGTACTTTCTCGAGCTAATCTCCAATAAAGAAGGTGAAACGAATGAATTCATTTATGGAAAATTTAAAGTTCGGGTCTAAAGCGCTCCTTTGTGGGAAATAATCGCAATGTAAGTTTTTTCTCCTTCTATCCTTCCTTAATGGGGAGGGTTTTTTTATTGTTTGTTTTGAAAGACAAAAAATGGTGCCTAAAAAAACAACAACTTTTTTAAAGTATAAGGGAACGATATTGCTGTTTACATCTTTGGTATACAGGAGGAAAAGTAAATGGATATGTGTCATTACTGTGGATATCCAATGGAAAACATACATCGCATTACTCTTTATAAAGAGAACGAAGAAGTCAATGAGTTGTTATGTAAGGAGTGTTATGTCGAATGGTTAGAATCCATAAAGGGATAACACTATAATAAAAAAATTGTAGTAAGGAAAAGCACTTCCTTCCCTATGAAGGCATAAAATAATCAAGGAAGTAAAAATCAGAGTGTCTTCTGCAAAACACAAAGGGGCTTATGGCCCCTTTGTGTATTTTATCAAAAGACATTATCTGCCATTATCATTATGCAGAAAAATAATTATGGTGCAATACCATTAAAAGGCGAATAAATATAATGTTAAAATCCAAAATAAATAAAGAAGTTAAATAAACTTTACTCCTTTATTTCTAACCGAGCCTCTCCCCTTTTTCCTGTCCAAGAAAAGGAGAGGCTATAATTGCAGGCATATTAAGTTCATTTCGTGAATGGTTACTTGGTTCAAGGGTAATTTAAACCAAAATGAGGAATTAAGGAAACGAAAGATATGGTTACTGTCAGTAAAGGGAGGAAAGGATTCGAGCATACTGTTTCAAGCGGGAAGCAACGAGGTATTTCTCAGTTAGGGATTTATTGGTGATTATACCGACAAATAGGAAATGAGTGAGTTGAAAAAGTTCGGCGATTATGGCCGGTTTTCGTTTGCCCACTGACCATAATTTTGACCACATACTCATTTTATTGTGGTTATTTTTTTCCTTTTCTTTTTACAAATTCCCGGTTTCCTTAGACATATTTAATACTATCTTATCCTTTTTTCTGTATTATTCCGCAATTACTATTCAGGGAGGATAAAGATAACTGATTTTTAGGAGAGAGAAAACGCTTGAGATATCAGGGTTTCTCTCTTTTTTGTTATAAGGAAACCCGGAAGCGGTAAAAAACAACGAAAACCTAGGCATAATCGTCTAAAAAATACACGCGAACGTAGTATTTCTTTTTTCGTTAGCAGAGCTTTTAATAACATAAGCAAGTCCTCATTTGATTTACACATTTATTTCATTAGTTTTGAACTTAATAAGAGCTACAAATTTTTCTGCTAGATAATTTTGAAGCAAAAGAATAACAATATCCCCCAAGAGTGCTACAACAAAATTAATCAAAGCCTTCGTGAATTTAGGCGTAATAAAGGAGCCCCATTTGATTAACCTCATAATAAACACTTCCTTACAGTTTTTTATATTATATTTAGACCGATCAACAACTGTGTCTGTTTTTATTAAGGAAATTGAAAAAAAATAACATAAAATTGACAATAACAAAATAAAATGTTGATAAAACGTCAATGAAATTGCGTATTCGTTATCACAAATTTTTTATATTTAGGGGGGATGGAAAAAGGATTTGGTGGATTTTCATATCAAGTGTCAGTTCCGAAAACCAAAAAATATTCATGTAGGGAGAAATGATTATGTTTCGATTTATGAGATCTCCAATCGGTATTGTAATTGGTGTTACAGCAATTCTTATTGCATCACCTAAAGCAAGAGCAGGTATCCGTAAAATGGCTGTGAAAACAATATCGGCCTTTCCAGGTAAAGAAGAGGGGGTCTGGGATGCAACTTCTGAATTGAAGGAACAATTACCAAGAGCTCGAGGAGCCGTACGTAAAGCTGCTGTCAAAATGACTGTGCCTATTTTAGGTATCGTAGAAACTGTTCAAGATACTATTACTAAGTTTCAAAATAAATATGTTTCTGATGTAAACACCCCTCCTTCTGAGCAAGAAATAGATTATGAAAGTTCTTCCGGAAGTTCCCATTACAAAACAAAAGATTAATAGATTTATTTCTTTAATCTACTATAAGGGGAATCATGATGCAGACAATTCCATTCAAAACTAGATTTATTCGGCTCCTACCAGGAAGAATCCGAATAGAGATCCATAGACTTAAACATAATGAGAACATGGCAAATTTGATCGTGGATCGGTTTAGACAGGTAGAAGGAATTTATAAGGTGAGTACCTCTACAGGCACAGGAAGAGCGCTCATTACTTATGATGACAACAAAATTTCTCTACATAAAATTTGCCGAATCATTCAGTCTATCGAGGAACAAGTTACGGACGGAATGACTGTTCATACCAATGAAGAAGTTAAAAATGAAATAGACGTCACAGCAAAAATGACTGAAGAGGGGGAATTATATAATAATTTATCTGGTATGATTAACGGAGAAATTCCCATGCATCCCCAAATTACTCTTAAAGAGATTGATGATAAGGCATCAAAAGAGCGGGTACCTATTCCCTTGGCACTCTCTGTCGTTGGATTAAGTGCTTTGGGTATCAAACAACTGTTCATGGGTAGATCGACTTTAGCAAGAAGCCCTAGTCTCTTTTATTTATCAGGATGTGTGTCAGTTTTGACAGGATACCCCTTTCTTAAGCGCGGTTTTCGGCAATTGGTTGCCAACAAAAAATTGAATCCTGATTTATTGCTTGGTGTAAGTACACTGGCTCTTGCCCTAGTTCGGGAGAATGTCGTTGTGTTGGCCGGGCTTAGCCTATTAAACTATCTGAATTGGAAACGAAGTCAGACAAACATAAATGAAATAAATGCTGATTACAAAGAGCAGCAACTTTCACCAGAAATTAAGTCGTATAGTGAAAAGCAATCAAAATGGGGGATGATTCTTGGAGGAGCAACATGGGCCTTAACCAGAAATCCTCTACATGGAATGGCTGTCCTTTTGGCAGCTAATCCGCGACCAGCTATTACGTCTGCCGAATATGCGTGGGGTCAAGCAAATCTCATATCAAAGGAAAGAGGCTATCTCATTCCAAATGGCGGGTCATTATCCCAATTATCCCGCACAAAAACAATTTTATTTGATGATACATCTAGTATTTTCAAAGCAGAAACAAAAGGGATACGCTGTATCTCCAACCAAGGGAGCGAAGATCAAGTATGGTGTACAGTTGCTTCACTTATGAAGAAAAGTGCCCATACATGGAAAGAAGAAGTGATTAAGAAGGCAGGTCAAACAGGCCGAACTTTGCGGAATGCTTTTGGTGTTGAAGTAGCAGAACAAGGCATTAAGGGTAAAATTCAAGGTTTCAAGTTTTTCTTCGGAAGCAAAGAGTTTGTTCAGCAAAATGGTGTGAATACCGATGAGTACCATCTTGAAGCAAAGAGATTGGAAAAGAAAGGCTTCACTGTGCAATTCGTCGCTAAGAATAAGAAGTGCCTAGGGCTATTGATTGGGCCGGGAGTAGACTTTACTTCTGAATTTGCACAAATAGCTGATTGGCTATCAGAAAATAAGTGGAAGGTAGGTGTCTTGCGAAATAGCTTAAATATTAGTAGTGAGACACTTGCAAGCAGCGGCGTGGATGGAAGCTGGCTTTATGATTACGCACCAAAACGTGTAAATGCTATACGATCACAGGGAGAGGAAGTTTTATTTGTATCGAGAAATAACGATCAAATCAGTGATACACTTCCCTTCCAAGTTCCGACCGTTTCTTTTAATAATGTAACAGATATCTGTCGATCTACGGAATATGCCAATCGAATAAATGGATTGGTGCATCAACATTTTCGCATGACTAAGACGTGGAATTTTATCGGGGGGCTCTTAGCCGTATGGTCTGTTTTCACGGCACCTGTTATTGCCTTAATGGCAAATGCATTTTCATTAACATTGTTATCCAGAACTATGAGAATTAGTGAAAAACTTTTTTCACCCAAGGAAATGTCGAAGAGGAATGACTCTCGATTAATGAAGCCTGATGTGCCCTCTAAAGATATTTCTACCAAAATGGAGAACATCCCATGGCACACAATGACCCGGGAAAAAGTTATGAGTCTATTTAAAGTTCATGAACAAGCAGGATTAAATAAGAGTCAAGTAAAAATGCTAAGAAACCAATACGGACCTAATCAGATTGAGCCTAAACAGTCTATACCTTGGTTTGTATCGTTCACGGGGCAATTTAAAGAGTTCACGTCACTTATTCTGCTTGGCGCAGCCGTGTTATCTGTTTTTTCTGGCGGTTTGTTCGATGGATTAGCGATGGGAACAATTCTCGTTGGGAATGCTGTAATAGGTACACTCCAGGAACGTAAAGCCGAAAAAGTTGTGGAGGCACTAAACC
The DNA here is from genome assembly GCF_000466385.1 of Aneurinibacillus aneurinilyticus ATCC 12856. Classification (GTDB taxonomy): domain Bacteria; phylum Bacillota; class Bacilli; order Aneurinibacillales; family Aneurinibacillaceae; genus Aneurinibacillus; species Aneurinibacillus aneurinilyticus. Next base: position 4,125 of record NZ_KE952915.1, on the reverse strand, counting down.
AATTCCGCTCTCCTATTTGTAAAGTGATACGAGAGGAAAAGGAAGTAGAAATATCGAGTACAGAACTTGTTCCAGGCGATATCGTTTGTATCGAAGCCGGGGATCGAGTACCTGCTGATCTTCGCCTCATTCGTTCTTGGAACTTAGAAGTTAACGAAGCGACGTTAACAGGTGAATCCCTGCCTGTTGAAAAGAACCCCCATGCCCTTGAGCAAGATTGTCCATTAGCAGAGCGGAAAAATATGCTCTTTATGGGTACTTCTGTGACCCGTGGAAAAGCTATTGGCCTTGTAGTAACAACAGGAATGCGCACAGAAATGGGGTACATGATTTCCTTGATGAAAGGTGAAGAAATGGAGGCCACACCTTTGCAGCAAAAAGTGACTTCCATTAGTAAAACGTTTATTAAGGGAGCTTTAGCAGCAGGCGGACTCGTACTATTGGCCGGTGTACTTCGGGGCCTGCCAATTACCCAAATGATCGCGACTTCAATTACGCTTACGGCTTCAGCCGTACCTGAAGGTCTTCCTATTATGATTACGATTGCCTTAAGTGCTGGTATTTTTCGTATGCAAAAGCAAAATGCACTCGTTCGTAGACTTTCAAGCTTAGAAACGCTTGGTAGAACAACGGTGATTTGTTCAGATAAAACCGGAACCCTCACCAAAAACGAAATGACGGTAAAGGTCGTTGCTACAGCCAATCGTCTATGGAGCGTAACAGGGAATGGATATGAACCAATTGGAACCATTGCTGAGAGGTCCTCTCTTGAAGTGGCGGCAACGCTAGATACAGGAATTGAGGATAGCGATTCTGATAAGAATGTAAATAACCCGTTAGAAAATCCCGAATTAGCACGTATCCTTCAGATTGGTGTTCTCTGTAATAATAGTAAATTAGAACAACAAGAGGGCAAGTGGATCGTTAAAGGTGATCCGACAGAAGGATCTTTACTAAGTTTGGCTGCCAAAATGGGATTGTGGCAAGAAGATATGGCCTATTGGGAACGCTGCCATGAGGAACCGTTTGATTCGGAGACTAAAATTATGAGTGTAGTTTGTAAAGATTCGAATTTAGATCAAGATTATTATCGGCTTTCCAAAGGTTCTGTAGAGGCTATTCTCAGTCGTTGTAAATGGTATCAAGAGAACGGCAAGATTTACCCATTATCCGATAAGGAAAAACAAATTATTTTACAGCAAAACGAGGAGTTTGCTAAAAGTGCACTGAGGGTATTAGGATTTGCATACAGTCAGAACCATTCGGAACAAAATGAAGTAAATGAAGACGATTTAATTTTTGTTGGATTAGTAGGAATGATCGATCCGCCAAAACCCGATGTGGAGAAAAGTATTCGTGAAGCCAATGAATTAGGTGTGAAACCAGTGATGATTACGGGGGACCACCCAATTACTGCTATTTCTATCGCTAAACAGATAGGGATTTGGAATGGACAGGGGAAAGTTTTGACAGGAGGGGAAATCGATCACTTAACCGATGAAGAGTTAAAAGAAGTAGTAAAGGATACCTCTGTTTTTGCTCGTGTTACCCCTGCTCACAAATTGCGAATTGTAACCGCCTTTCAAGATTGCGGGCAAATTGTTGTGATGACTGGGGATGGCGTAAATGATACTCCGGCTATTAAAAAATCAAATGTCGGTATTGCTATGGGTCAGACAGGAACAGAAGTGACGAAAGAAGCAGCCGATATGATCTTAAAAGAAGACCATATTGGTTCTATTGTAGAAGGTGTAAAAGAAGGCAGAACGATCATCGGCAACATCCGTAAAGCAATTGGATGCTTATTAACAGGTAATTTAGCGGAAGTTCTCGTTACTAGTGTAGCAGTTATAGCCGGATTGCCGATCCCATTGGTTCCGATTCAAATTTTGTTGATGAATCTTATAACTGATGCCTTACCTGCCATGATTTTGGCTGTCAATCCTGGGAATAAAACAAAGCAAACAAAACAACAAGATATTGTCGATAAGGAATTGTATAAAAAAGTTGTTACACGTGGTGTGCTGCTTGGGGCGGGTTCACTAGGTTTGTTTGCCGTGAGTTTAGCAGGTGGGGCTCCTCTTGCTGTGGCTCAGACATCAGCTTTCGCTGCTTTAGTTGCAGGTCAACTCATGCAGACTTTCTCTTGGAGACAGGAAGGATCAGAAGAAACCGTTCGTGATTGGACGAAAGATCGCTTTTTTGTCACAGCATTAGGAACCTCTTGGCTAGTCTTATTATCGGCCATATATGTTCCACCTTTAGCGCGTGTATTCCATACAGTTCCATTAACATTCACACAGTGGATACCTATCATTCTTGTAGCCGGGTCGGTATCTAAGCTTTCAAAACCTATTATTAATCTAATCTCTCGTAAAATGACCGGTTCTGTATATCCAGTAATCAATGAATCTGCATTACTAAAAACAGTATAAAGGGGTAAGAAAATGATTCGAAGAATTATTATAGGATCTACTTTAGCATTAGCAACCGTCGCTTTACTGCCTGTAGTTAGAAATACACTTCGTCCCCTTGTGGCGACGGGAATAAGGGAAGCCAAATCTACATTGGAAACAATCAAGGAGGAAATGGAGGATATTGTTGCTGAAGCTAAACTAGAAAGAATGCAAAAACAATTTGATAAAGAGCTTGCCGAGAGCGATATAGAAATTGATCAGACGAAAGGAAAAAGCGCAACTATCGCTTTAGTTCCTAAGGCAAACAGTACACTCCATCCCCTCGTTGATGCAGGGGTAAAAAGTGTTAAATCAACCTTTGAAACTATCAAGGAAGAAGTCAGAATGCAAAAGCAATTTGATAAGGAGCCTCTCGATATAGAGCAGGAGAGTATTAGTGAACAGGAAGTATCGAGTACTGAGAAGATAACGAATGAGCAAGAGGCAATAAGTAAAGAGGAAACCATTCATGTACAAGAGTTTAACAATAAGGAGGAAATAAAAAGTGATTCCTAAAATTATTGAAAATGATGTTGATTATCATTTAGAAAAAGCGCTGGAACATTTTGAACAGGCATTGGACCTAAGTGTAAAAATGGCTTCCCAAGATAAAACGATTCAAAAGGAGATTTCTAGTAAAATGGGAACTTTCACAGGTGAGATCTTTCGCTCTGTTCGTGAAAAGGGAAAGGCCAATCGAATGAATTTAATGAAATGGTTTTCTCTGCCGCGCTTTTAAAAAACGAAACTGCTATCAGAGTGTAGTCTGTATCTTCCACTGATGAAAGGTTCATTTTATTCGGCAAATCAATGTTCTCAATACGGAGTTGAAAAATGTGAGAGGGTGATTGAAAATGACAGCGTGGATAATGGTGCTAGCTCTTACAATCTCTTCAAGTATTGATAATTTAGGTGTAGGCATTTCTTATGGGATACGTGGCATTCGTATTAGTCACTTATCCAATTTGATTATTTCGGTTATTTGTTTTCTCTTTAGTGTGGTAGGAATATACTTCGGGCTATGGCTATCTAAGATTCTACCTGGAATAATGCCTGTTGTTATCGGCTCCTTTTTATTAGTAGTTATTGGCCTTCGGATCATTTTATTAGCGATCCCTCGTAAACAAGAAGTTTCTGTAGAAGAAGTCGAATATGAAGTAGTTGCGACACATACAGATGTTAAGAGCAAAATAAAAGACCTAACGAATGCCTTTGGAAAATCCGGAAGTATTGGATTTATAGAATCCATTCTTCTCGGGATTGGTCTTTCAGCAAATGCACTAACCAATGGCTTAGGAGCTGGCTTGCTTGGTTTGCCGCCTATAGCAATATGCGTAGCGGCTTCAATTGGTAGTTTCGTAACAGTTTGGGGGGGAGTAGCTTTAGGAAGAAAAATAGCCCATATTCGAATTGGTAAGTTTACTGTGGGACAGTTTGGTACACTTATAAGCGGAGCTTTACTATTGTTCATTGCATTTGCCGCATTCTTTGATTGATCCGGTTTTCGATCAAACCGAGTCATGTTGTGTAAACTAACAGGCTGAAATATAGATGAGACAGAAAAAATCCGATTTGACCTCCATAAAGGTTAAATCGGATTTCTAGTTTTTAAAGTATATTCATATTAAAATGGTCTTATATCACGCCTGTTGATTATCCATAAGGTGGA
>NZ_KE952914.1 GCF_000466385.1 Aneurinibacillus aneurinilyticus ATCC 12856 | reverse complement strand
ATGTAACGGGGCTAAGCGTACTACCGAAGCTGTGAGTGCTAGAAGTAAGAAATGAGATGTAAGAACTAGGAAGTGAAAAGATGATTCGGACATTCCGAGACTTACGAGTATATAAGCAATCGTATGAGCTTGGAAAAGAAGTACATCGGGTCACACAACGTTTTCCAAAGCATGAACGTTATGAGTTAGGAAGTCAGTTGAGAAGGGCTTCTCAGTCAATTCCATTGAACATTGCTGAAGGTTATGGAAGAAAAAAATCGAAAGCTGAATTCAAACGTTTTTTGCTTATAGCAATAGGCTCTTGCAACGAAGTACAGGTTTTATTGGACTATGCCTATGAATTTCATTACTTATCTTCAGATGAATATAAGCAATTACTAACAAATTATGAAGGTATAGGTAAACAATTATCTGCACTGCATAGCAAGTGGAAATAAAAAACTGCATCCTACATTTGATTTCTTACTTCTAGCGCGGTAGGGGAGCGTTCCTGCAGCAGTGAAGTCAGA
>NZ_KE952913.1 GCF_000466385.1 Aneurinibacillus aneurinilyticus ATCC 12856 | reverse complement strand
GGTAGGGGAGCGTTCCTGCAGCAGTGAAGTCAGACCGGAAGGACTGGTGGAGCGGCAGGAAGTGAGAATGCCGGTGTAAGTAGCGAAAAGAGAGGTGAGAATCCTCTCCGCCGAAAGCCTAAGGGTTCCTGGGGAAGGCTCGTCCTCCCAGGGTTAGTCGGGACCTAAGCCGAGGCTGAAAAGCGTAGGCGATGGACAACAGGTGGAAATTCCTGTACTACCTCCACTCCGTTTGAGCAACGGGGGGACGCAGGAGGGTAGGGTGAGCAGACTGTTGGATATGTCTGTCCAAGCAGTGAGGCGTGTGTATAGGCAAATCCGTACACTGTAACGCCAGGCTGTGATGGCGAGCGAAATTGTAGTAGCGAAGTCCCTGATCTCACACTGCCAAGAAAAGCCTCTAGCGAGGAGTGAGGTACCCGTACCGCAAACCGACACAGGTAGGCGAGGAGAGAATCCTAAGGCGCGCGAGAAAACTCTTGCTAAGGAACTCGGCAAAATGACCCCGTAACTTCGGGAGAAGGGGTGCCCCGGTAGCGTGTCAAAGCGCGAGGGGGCCGCAGTGAAAAGGCCCAAGCGACTGTTTAGCAAAAACACAGGTCTCTGCGAAGCCGCAAGGCGAAGTATAGGGGCTGACGCCTGCCCGGTGCTGGAAGGTTAAGGGGAAAGGTTAGCACCTTCGGTGCGAGGCTTTGAACCGAAGCCCCAGTAAACGGCGGCCGTAACTATAACGGTCCTAAGGTAGCGAAATTCCTTGTCGGGTAAGTTCCGACCCGCACGAAAGGCGTAACGACTTGGGCACTGTCTCGGCAAGAGACTCGGTGAAATCATACTACCTGTGAAGATGCAGGTTACCCGCGACAAGACGGAAAGACCCCATGGAGCTTTACTGCAGCCTGATATTGAATGCTGGTATTGTTTGTACAGGATAGGTGGGAGCCGTAGAAGCCGGGCCGTCAGGTTCGGTGGAGGCGTCCTTGGGATACCACCCTGACAATGCTGGCCTTCTCACTTGCATCCCTTACCGGGATGAAGGACCGTGTCAGGCGGGCAGTTTGACTGGGGCGGTCGCCTCCTAAAAGGTAACGGAGGCGCCCAAAGGTTCCCTCAGAATGGATGGAAATCATTCGCAGAGTGTAAAGGCACAAGGGAGCTTGACTGCGAGACCTACAAGTCGAGCAGGGACGAAAGTCGGGCTTAGTGATCCGGTGGTTCCGCATGGAAGGGCCATCGCTCAACGGATAAAAGCTACCCTGGGGATAACAGGCTTATCTCCCCCAAGAGTCCACATCGACGGGGAGGTTTGGCACCTCGATGTCGGCTCATCGCATCCTGGAGCTGAAGTAGGTTCCAAGGGTTGGGCTGTTCGCCCATTAAAGCGGTACGCGAGCTGGGTTCAGAACGTCGTGAGACAGTTCGGTCCCTATCTGTCGTGGGCGCAGGAAATTTGAGAGGAGCTGTCCTTAGTACGAGAGGACCGGGATGGACGCACCGCTGGTGCACCAGTTGTTCCGCCAGGAGCACAGCTGGGTAGCTATGTGCGGCCGGGATAAGCGCTGAAAGCATCTAAGCGTGAAGCCCCCCTCAAGATGAGATTTCCCACAGCATAAGCTGGTAAGACCCCTTAAAGATGATGAGGTAGATAGGTTCGGGGTGGAAGCGTGGCAACACGCGGAGCTGACGAATACTAATCGGTCGAGGGCTTAACCAAA
>NZ_KE952912.1 GCF_000466385.1 Aneurinibacillus aneurinilyticus ATCC 12856 | reverse complement strand
AACATTCAACAAAAACGGGGCGTCCAGCAGTCAGTTTTCACTGACTTTCTGGACAGCCCCTTATTTTCTAGAATCCTCCGTAAAGGAAACCATAAGCAAATGGGGAAATTAGGAAGCCGAAGAAATAAAGCAATGAGACATATAATAATATACGGCGGAGTAATCCCTTTTCACCTTTTAATGCTAAAATAAAACTTAAAATAGGAGAAATAAAAATTGTATAGGTTGTGTATGGGTTATCTAATAACCCAAATAAGCTGAATTCAAGCCTAGCGCAAATATAGAAACTAATAGACAATATAATTAATAGAAGGGATAATCGATTAAGGTTTTTCGCCATAATTCCTCCTTATTTCCCCAAACTTAAATCTTCCCTATGAATATTATTAAACTCAACAAAGTGTTTGATTTAGTTAATTAAACTGAGGAGATTAATTAACATATTTTAATAATAAGAAAAAATTATTCCTTAACATGATTATTTTACCAAAAAATAATCATGTATATAAGATGATTCTACCGTTTATTATAATAAATTACCTGACTACTTTCCTTATTTTAACGTGTAGATGAGACAGGAAACTGATTTTTAATTATAGAACGTTCAATAACATGCATTATGCAAACTGTAAATTGGGAGGAAACCCGGAATTCGTCTGATTTTAGCTGAATTCTGGGTTTTTTCTTGTCGGGAAATTTCCTGAAAAACTCCTGTTTTACTAGGGATATGATCTGCATTTTTCCTGTACTTACACACTTTGCCTCTGTTTTAGACCTGCATTCCAAAAAAGTCGTCGAATATTCTTTCTCTCGTTACATGACAACAGAACTCGTACTTCAAACCTTACACAACGCCGTTTCGACTCAAAAGCCAGCCCCAGGTCTCATCATACATACCGATCTTGGTACGCAGTATACAAGTGAAGCTTTTGCTAAAAGATGTCAAACCTATGGAATAACACAATCTTTCAGTCGTAAAGGGTGTCTGTATGATAACGCTTGTATTGAGTCTTTCCATGCCATTTTGAAGAAAGAAGAGGTTCATCATGTCGCATATTTAGACTATGCCTCTGCCAAATTGGTGATGTTTCAATATATCGAGGGTTGGTATAATCTCAGACGAATTCACAGTCAGCTTGACTACCAAACTCCTCAAGAAGTAGAAGATAGAATCAAACTGTCAGCATAATGAGTTAACTTATTTGTGTCCAAGATGTTGACTTAGATCCACACCATCCTATCTCTAGAGTTTTGGTCACACTTAACTTTTTCGAGATTTGGAGAGGTACTCCTTTTTTTGTGTCTGAAAGCCTTTGTAGTTACTAGGCTCAGATTTATGAAAGTAATTCATATAGTAATATTTTGGGAATATTGATTCCAAAATATAAATCTGTAGTAGAAACCCGAACAACGCATTGTTCATTGCTCGGGTTACAGGTCATGTAGTATAGGATTTTTTATCAGCCAATACAAGCGATAATAATGAGAAGGATAATAAGCAGGACAAAAAGCGCCAATATTGGAACAAGTTCTTCGTGCCTGCTGAAAAAACGCATAACTCTCCCCCCTTTTTTCAGGAACCAATTCAATATTATGTTAAATGTGTGAATTGGTTCCTAAATCGTCATCCAGTACTTTACAAAAGGGGTGTGCTGGCATCACTTAAAATAGGAAATTCACTGCAATGACTAAAAGCATGACTCCACTTATAATTGTGCCGAATTGGCCTAACGTGAAAGAACCGATACGAACGGAGGATACTTTGTAACCAAAAACCACACCAGCCCAAACTGTTAGAAAGCTGCCAATTGCGGCCGCTAAGGATATAGCCAACGGCGATAAACCAAGCAAGCCTGCACCTAATCCGTTAGTAAGAGCATTCGCCGAGAGTGCAATGCCAAGAATAATAGCCTCCCCCCAGCCGATTTCTCCAGATTTATCGATATCGGCTTTTTCAGGATTTTTAAGCACCTCTTTCATACTTATAGTAGATGTTTCATTCTCATCCATTGCTTTTGCAACGTTCTTTTTACGTGGGATTGTTAATAGGATGATTCGGATACCAATAATGAATAATAAGAAAGAACCTGCTAGAACAGGGAATATGCCAGGCAAAACCTGAGAAAGCCACTGTCCAAACAAAATACCGGTTATACTGAAGAGAAAACAGATGACTGCAATCAGAAGATTTGAAAGCCAGCTAATGCGAATCCCCCGAATACCATACGATATGCCTACCCCTAAATTATCGATACTTGATGCAAGAGTAAAACCTAAGATAATTAACCACGTCATGCTATTCCCACTCCCTTCTTTTGCTGTAATTGTATTAAAGGTGTTGAGAAGTTGTGTCTGTCCTTACAAAAACTGTTGAGGAACATTCAACAAACCATCAATAGTAAATATTTACGTCAGCTAATGAAAGGGCTAATAAACGTTGGAGTGTTGAAATTTTATCAAAACTTTTTTGTATAAAAACGCACTTTTTTCAACATTGCCTCATACTATGGCTTCAACAGGATAAGGATTTAAATTAATGAAGGGGTGGGTGTAAATGTATTATTGCATCGTTTGTTCTCAACTTCACAAAAAAAGAAGTGTGAAAGGTAAAATATTCAAAAACGGATTCTATATAGATTCATTTTTAGGAAAACAGATTCATTTAGGTATATGTGATGAAGAAGGAAGCAGGGAGAGTAAGCAAGGAAAAATTACGCAAGTTACAATTGGAAATGCATAGGGAGAGAAGAATAAGCTTTTAAGGGCTGTTCATTATTGTGCTAAAAAGACGTGAATGGATCATCGTTCCATTTACGTCTTTTTTGTTTATAAGATGGAGTTTGCTTTAGCCTGTTGGGATGCTGAAGGAACATTTTAAGGTAGAAATATTTAAATATTCATCATACTGAAAATATTCAGAGGTTGTTACATATACTGTTGATAAAATTGCAATGCCCATCAACATAAAAAGGAGGAACGGGTTATGTCTGAAGACAGAGCCAATATACACCTCAGGTTACTATTAAAAACATTGCTGAGGGAACGTTCACTGTCAATGCGTAAGCTTAGTGTACTTTCAGGAATCGATACAGCGACGATTTCGCGAATTATAAACGGAAAACAAAAAGCAAATCCTCAACACTTACAAAAATTTTCTGAATGTCTTGGAGTTCCTATAGGAGAATTATTTGAAGCGGCTGGTTTTCATATTGCATGGAAACAGGAAAATATGGATTCAGATATTCATAACTCTGTTGATGTTATTCAAAATTTTCTTGAGTCAGCTAAATTATTGGATCAACAGTATACAACAGCACGTGTTGAACAAATGTTAGTTAATTATAAACAATATGCACAAACAGAAGAAGGAAGAAAATCCATTATTGGGAACTTTGAGGCGAAGCTTCAGAAAGTGGATGGGATAGGTCCGTTTATTGGTCATTTAAAGCAAATGTATGAGAAGTTTCGCCATGAGAAATGTACACTTGTTGAATCTGCCTTAATGGGAAGTGCTCTATTTTATTTTATTTTGCCTGTAGATGTGATTCCAGATTACTTATTTCCGATTGGTTATTTGGACGATGCCGTGGCCGTGAGTATCGTTTTAAATCAATTGTCAAAAATGAGGAACGTCCAGGGGAAAGAATAATACAAAACAGAAGGGGAAAACAGTCGTTCGAACGAAAAAGAGGGGGATCACTATGAAGTTTCTCATTGATATGAAAACATCATGGAAAATTGCTTTACTCGTTATTTTTGCAGTACTTTTTTTAGCTATCGTTGGTTTTGTCGGGTACACGTATATGGAAAAGCTTAGTCAACGTACAGAACAGATGTATAGTGACTGTTTAGCTGGGATTATGCATTTAGAAGGCTTAAAAGAAGTTTCCCAAGAAAGTAATGCCAATTTACTTGAATTAATAATGGCTACTGACGCAGATAGAAAAGCAGAGTTAAAAAATATAATTTATGCGAATATGGAAAAATTTAATAATTTGATGTATAAATACGAACAAACACAGCTTGATCCTCCTGAAGTCGCAAACTTAAAAAAATTAAAAGAAAAACTTGGCGCTTACCGTGAAGCAAGGGAAAAAATCATTGCATTAGGGATAGAAAATAAACATACAGAAGCGCATGCTTTATATCTTAATGAGGTAGCACCCCTTACCAAAGAAACCATTCAGCTAGAAAATGAGTTAATTGATTATAATGAAACTGTTGCGGTGGAACTAAATGAAAATACTTTATATGAAAAAAAGCAAGCCACCATCATTATTAGTGCTGTGATAGCTTTTTCAATACTGATATTTATTGTTTTAAGCTTTGTAATCACTAGGCTTATCATAAGGCCGTTGCATATCTTACGATGTGAAATAACAGAGCTGACTGAACGTGGAGGTGATCTTACGAAAATGATTGAGATTCAATCCAGGGATGAGATAGGGGATCTGGCTTCTGTAATCAACCGGTTTTTGATGCGTTTACAAACAATTATCAAAGGAATCAAAACAAACACATATGAAGTGGCACAAAATATTGCTAGTACTACGTTACAAGTTAAAGATATAAATGAACAAATTGAGGCTATTTCGTCTACTACTCAGCAATTATCGGCTGGGATGCAAGGAACAGCAGCTTCAACTGAACAAATGAATATAACATCGCTTGAGATTACACGTTCTGTTCAGGAAGCGGCCAGAAAAGCAGAAGAAAGGGCAGGTGCTGCAAATGAAATTAACCGACGGGCAAATGAATTAAAGAAAGCAGCTATATTCTCACAGCAAAATGCCCGCCATATTTATGAAACATCACAAAAAAAATTACTGAAGGCGATTGAGCAATCTGAAGTTGTTGAGCAAATCAATACATTATCAAATATAATTTTGGATATAGCGTCCCAAACGAATTTATTAGCCTTAAATGCATCGATTGAAGCAGCGCGTGCTGGAGAAGCAGGCAGAGGATTTTCTGTTGTTGCTGATGAAATTCGGAATTTAGCGGAGAGTTCAAGTAGAATCGTTACAGATATCCAATCCATTACAAAAATTGTTATATTAGCGGTTGAAAATTTAGCTAATAGTTCAGAGGATATTCTGGGTTTTATTAATAAGAGCGTAGTTGAAGATTATAAAATGTTTGTAAAAACAGGGGAACAATATAGCAGGGACGCCGAATTGATTAATAATATGGTTACTGACTTTAGTGAGACCTTCGAGGAAATATTAGCTTCTGTTCAAAATATGACTCAAATTATGAATGAGATTACGTTAGCAACAACAGAAGGTGCACACGGTTCAGAATATATCTCACAAAAAATCATGCTTATGATGGATAAAGTTCAAGAGATTGTGCATCAAACTAAACGAATAGAGAACAGTTCAATACAATTATCAGGCAGTGTAGAAATATTTAAAGTTTAATTTTAAACTTTGTTATTTACCAAGGGTGTTGATTATCCAGTATGATCCAGGGGGGGCGTCATCACACCATGCCCCAAACGGGCGTCGGTTCGTCTCCCGCATGGAAGCGCTTGTTGCCCTAGCCAGGCGGGACCGCAAAACATCTGGGTAGATTATTTACATTATTTAATTTGGGAAACTACAGACAAAATGTTTTTTTCTTCTATCTCTAATATTCTCAAAAAAGCATCGGAAACCTCCGGATCAAATTGCGTACCTCTGTTTTTACGAATTTCGTTGATTGCGTATTCAAAATCTGCTTCACTCCTATACACTCTCCGGGAAGTCATAGCATCAAATGCATCCGCTACTGCCATAATTCGGGCTACCAGTGGAATTTGTTCACCTTTTAATCCTTTTGGATACCCTGTTCCATCAAATTTCTCATGATGATAAAGAATCATATCCAAAACACCGTTCTTTTGGAAGGACGGAATATGTTTTACCATTTCATATCCAATAGTGGGGTGCTGTTTAATGATTTCATATTCATCATCTGTTAACCGAGATGGTTTAGTTAAGATTGATTCCGGTACTCCGATTTTTCCGATATCGTGAATAATCCCACCCGTATATAGATGTTTCAGTTGTTTCTTAGGTAATCTCATCTCTTTAGCTATAAGTAAAGAGTAGTATGCTACACGCTCCGAATGACATTCCGTATATTTATCTCTTGAATCTAAGGATTTGGCAAGAGTAAGGACGAGATTAAGCGAGTTTTCTTTTTCTTTCATATAAGACTTAATTAGTGTAGAGATGATTACCACAACTAATATATACATTAACCATTGAATAATCTGGAAAGTGATTTTTGCATCTCCAGTTGTTTCAAAATCATAATTAATAGTCACTGTAAAACTAAGCATTTGATGTAAACCAATGAGAATCATTAAGATACCAGAAATAATGGTTGCTTGTTTGCCTAATTTTTCAGCAGCGAATTGTGAACCTATATACGCACATAATCCAACACATATATAACTAAATACACCTGAAATAATTGAAGCTAACCAAATGTTGAGATGAGTAATTCCTACATTAAATCCACCAGCCAAATTATTTATAGACAAGGCTATTCCAAGTATAATTGATTCACCTATACTCATTGACTTAGATTGGCCGGAATCAGCTTCCTTAGCATGATATAAAACTTTTGAAATTCTTATTGTTATATTGTTTCTTTTTTCAGATAGAGTATTTCTCTCAAATCTATCTGGTTGACATAATACCCAAACCCCGATGGAAACGAGTACAATAATTCCAATTAAATTACACATAAATGGGGTAAACCAATAGGAAATCCAGTTTCCGAAAATGCCTCCCCCTATTGCTAATAAAAACGCCATGAATGCAATAATAAAGTTATATGCCCATGGAATTTGAATTTTCCTTACTCCATATGCAAAACCAGCTCCCGCATTATCAAGATTAGCAGCTATCCCGATCCCAAGGATGAGTAATACACTATATAAATCCAAAAAATCACTCCTTTTTTATTTTAACTATATACATCTGATTGGATACATCGACACATGTTTGTGGTGGGAGGTAAGAAAAGAAGGAAGGGCGGTGGGCGGGAGCGGTCGGAAAAAGACACATTGGCCTTTCTTCTGTCGGAGCGTAGGGCACATCCACCCTCTTCTTTCTTCCGAATCTCCTCCTTCCAACCACGCTATCCTGTTAAGATATCAAGTGTAATTTATATATATGCAGAAGCCCTGTCTGTTTAGCCGCAGCACATATAATTACATAATGAATGCTTTTGTCAGAAAATAATAAAATTAAGGCATAAAACTGTGTCATGTCTAATAGTAAGAGGTAAGGTCATAAATAGTAGCTTTTTCTTGTTATCCTAAAATGTCGCTAGTCTATATGCGTACGTTCACTAATCTTTTGGGAGGGATTATCATGCCTGAAGTATTATTTCGAGTAGATTTGAACAAACCGATGGACGAGCAAGAGACTCCGGGTCATAATCGGTGGCATCCGGATATTCCAGCCACTGTGTCCGTTAATCCAGGCGACATTTTCCGTATTGAATGTAAAGACTGGACCGATGGACAAATTTCCAACAATGATGATCCTTCTGACATTCGTGATGTGAACTTGAATCGGGTTCATGTATTAAGTGGACCGATTTGGGTGAATGGGGTAGAACCAGGCGATCTTCTTGTAGTAGATATTTTGGATATCGGTGCCATTCAGGGAGCAGAATGGGGATTTAATGGGGTATTTGATAAGCAAAACGGGGGAAGTTTCTTGACCGAGCATTATCCTGAAGCACTTAAATCCATCTGGGATTTCCAAGGAATTTATACGACCTCCCGTCATATTCCAGGCGTCAAATTCGCTGGGATTATTCACCCAGGTCTAATTGGAACAGCCCCTTCCCATGAAATGCTAGCCAAGTGGAATAAAAGAGAGAAAAAGCTATTCGATTCCAATCCAAATCGGGTTCCAACACTAGCCAACCTTCCAACGCCAGATAGTGCCGTTCTTGGGACGCTAAAAGAAGCTGAATTCGATAGGGTTGCTAGGGAAGGTGCACGAACTGTACCACCAAGGGAGAATGGCGGGAACTGCGATATTAAAAACTTGTCTAAAGGTTCGCGTATTTATTTTCCGGTATTCGTCCAAGGAGGCAAGCTATCGCTCGGTGATATTCACTTTTCCCAGGGCGATGGGGAAATTACCTTCTGTGGCGGAATAGAGATGGCGGGATGGGTTGATCTTCATGTCGATGTGATTAAAGGCGGGATGTCCAAATATAACATTATTAACAACCCAATATTTAAGCCGGGTCCAGTTGAGCCACATTATAGCGATTATTTAGTATTTGAAGGTATTTCTGTTGATGAGTTTACAGGGGACAACCACTACCTTGATGCCCATATTGCCTACCGCCGTGCCTGCCTGAATGCGATTGAGTATTTGAAAACGTTAGGCTACACAGGAGAGCAGGCATATATGATTCTAGGAACAGCACCTGTAGAAGGTCGGATTAGCGGAATTGTTGATGTCCCGAATGCATGCTGCACGGTTGCCATACCGACAGCTATCTTTGATAAGGATATTCTTCCAAAGCTCAACCGTTAATAGAATCGCAGAGTGAAGCATCAAGCGTTCGTAATCGAAGAAGAGAGGTGTAAACGAATGCCTATTTATGAATATCGTTGCAAAGAATGTGGAAATTTTGAAAAATGGCTAACCGTGCAAGAGACTGGGCTACGAGTGGAATGTCCTACATGCGATGAACAGGCGGAACGTGTGTTTTTTGCACCGGTCCTGGTCATGACGTCTCATAGTATTCGCAAGAGGATAGAATATGAGGCGGAGCCAAAGGTAATGAGTAAGCAGGAATTGGATGCGAAGCCTCATTACCACCGACATATCCATAAAAAAGAACCGGGTCGTCCATGGCAAATCGGACATTGAGCTAACATCCCATAGATTCCTTTTTCAATAAGAATTATTTTTTTATGTTCATATTAATCATTGCCCCTTTTGCCCTTCTTTTATGTATAATACAAATGATACATACCCCTCTCGGAAATTTGGAGAGGGGTATGTTTTGGGCAAAATAATATAATGATGGATAAAAATAAATTAACAGTATTTTTATATTTATTTACGTGTTTTATCTGAAAAGGTATAGTAGGTAGAGGGTTTATACATTACATAGTTTAATTTTTAAAAAATGCGCAGAGCATAAAATGGAGAATGGATTGCTATGAAAATGGAGACTGCATAAAGATGGGAGACCAGAGAAATGATTCGTGTCGGCGTATTAGGGTTAGGTGTCCATGTTCCTGCGAAGATTGTAACAAATTCTGATTTGGCAGAGATGATGGATACTTCTGATGAATGGATTCGAACAAGAACAGGGATCGAAAAAAGGCATATCGCATCAAAGGATGAGCGTACATCCGATATGGCAACGATTGCAGCAGAAAAAGCAATCAAAGATGCTGGATTGACGGTTGAAGATATTGATTTGATTTTAGTAGCAACCGCAACTCCCGATTATATGTTCCCTTCCACAGCTTGTTTGGTTCAGGATAAATTAGGAGCAAGAAACATAGGGGCGATGGACATCAGTGCTGCTTGTTCCGGCTTCATTTATGGAATGATCACCGCCAAGCAATTTATTGAAACAGGCGCATATCGTCATGTGTTGGTCATTGGCGCTGAAAAATTCTCTGAAATTGTTGATTGGGCTGACCGTAACACAGCTGTTTTATTCGGCGACGGTGCAGGAGCGGTTGTTCTCGGTCCCGTAAGCGAGCATAAGGGAATCCGTTCCTTTGAGCTAGGTGCCGATGGAAGTGGTGGTCAACATCTCCGCACGGATAAAAAGGTAAAAATGAACGGGCGGGAAGTGTACAAATTCGCTGTCCGCCAAGTTCCAAAAACGATTTTGCATGTGATAGAGCAGGCAAATGTTACAATAGATGATATTCATATGATCGTTCCTCATCAAGCGAATATTCGAATTATTAAAGCGGCCCAAGAAAAGCTAGGGATCGAGGACCAGCGTATTTCTGTGACCGTAGATAGGTACAGCAATACTTCTGCAGCTTCAATTCCGTTATCTTTGCACCATGAAGTGACAACCAGAAGAATTAACGATGGAGATACGTTAGTTTTAGCTGGCTTCGGAGGCGGACTAACCTGGGCAAGCCTCGTCATAAGATGGGGAAAGTAGATTAGATAGAAGGAGATATAATTATGAATAAGCAACGTGTTGTTATTACAGGAATTGGTATGATTACACCGTTAGGGAATGATGTGAAAACGACTTGGGACGGGATTGTAGGTGGACGTTCTGGAATCGGTCCGCTTACACGAAGGGATGCCGAGAAATTTCCGGTAAAAGTTGCAGGGGAAGCAAAAGATTTTGATCCTGCAAACTATATAGATAAAAAAGAAGCGCGGAAGATGGATCGGTTTACGCAATTTGCGGTTGCTGCTTCTCTGGAGGCCATGCAGGATGCAGGTATTAAAGTTGGAGAAAACATTGATGCAGAACGCATTGGCGTCTGGATTGGTAGTGGGATTGGCGGAATGGACACGCATGAAGAGCAGTTTAGAAGATTCGAGGAAAAAGGATATAAGCGGGTAAGTCCATTTTTTATTCCGATGATGATTCCTGACATGGCCTCGGGACAAGTTTCTATTCTGACCGGAGCAAAGGGAGTCAACGCTTGTACGGTAACCGCCTGTGCATCCGGGGCGAATTCAATCGGAGATGCCTTTAAAGTAATCCAACGGGGAGATGCCGACGTTATGATTGCGGGTGGTACGGAGGCCCCGATTACTGATTTGGCACTGGCTGGATTTTCCAGCATGACAGCACTTAGCTTCAATCCTGATCCAAAAACAGCAAGCCGTCCATTTGACAAAAATCGGGACGGGTTCGTTATGGGAGAGGGAGCAGGCATCTTAATTCTTGAAAGCCTTGAGTCCGCTACACGCCGAAAGGCAAACATTTACGGTGAGATTGTAGGATATGGAGCAACTGCGGATGCTCACCATATTACTACACCTGCGCCTGGTGGGGAAGGCGGGGCTAGAGCGATGAAATTGGCTCTCGATGATGCAGGAGTAAATCCGGAGGATATTCAGTATATTAATGCGCATGGCACAAGTACGTTTTACAATGATTTATATGAAACACAGGCAATTAAGTCTGTATTCGGAGAGCATGCGTACCAGGTTGCCGTGAGTTCGACTAAATCCATGACAGGGCATTTGCTTGGAGCAGCGGGCGCGATTGAAGCGGTATTTTCGGTTTTGGCAATAAAAGAAGGCGTGTTGCCTCCTACGATTAATTATGAAACACCTGATGAAGAAGTGGATTTGGATTATGTGCCTAATAAGGCAAGAAGAGCAGATATACAGGCCGTTTTGAGTAACTCTTTAGGCTTTGGTGGCCATAATGTATCGTTAGTATTTAAAAAATATGAATAGCAAACAAAAAGCTGTCTCTTTAAATCGAGACAGCTTTTTACTTATGTATCTTTTTGTCAAATGCACTTTGCTCCTTTTTTGGTGAAATCTGTGTTGCCAAGAATGCATGAATCTTCTAAAATAACAAGAATGAGCAATAATAAACCTACTGCGCTTATGATGAAGTACTTGTATTCCCTCATTTTAGAATCGGGAGAAAAACCGGATTCTTTATTATCTAGGCTTTCATATAAAGAAGCTATGGACTGGATGAATCGGCTCAAATGTCAGGCGAAAGCAAAGGCAAAAGCGTTTCAACACCTCTCTTCCTTTCATGAACGATCAGTAAGGACGATTGATACAAGCGATCATAAAGAATTAGCCTGGATCGGAAATCAGCTTAGTCTTACTTATTATGGGCGGCCATGCAAGGTACCGATAGAGTGGGACAAATCATTGAACAATGCAGCCGGTTTCTTCGCTTTTAATCAGCATACTCATAAGCCGATCCGCATCGTACAAAGCATGTGGCAATATAATCAGTTTGGAGCCCAGCATGTTATCGGTACACTTAAGCATGAACTTGCTCATTACCATTTGTTTACAGAAGGGAAGCCGTTCCGGGATGAGGATGAAGCATTTAAACAAGAATGTAGGCGGATCGGCGCGCCATTGTATGCTCTGGCCATGAAAGAAGGCTATGAGACAAGCTGTGAGGCCTGCGGAATGTTCACCGGGCTTGAGAAGAAGGAGCGCAAGAAACTCAAAAGCCGTTGCTGTAAGGAACCGCTGCATTTTGGTTCGTATGTGCTGATTTTCCCTGATGGACTGAGAGTAGAAGTAGAAAAATAATATACTAAAGAAGGAACCTGCGTATCATATGAAACCAAATCCTAACATCCATCCTCTGTGTGCAGCAGCAATTCAAAAGATTGTACGCATGGATAAACCTGAATTTGCCGACTTTGTGGCTTTAAAGACCCATGGAACCGATGTGTATTCGACCATGGGCTGGAATGAGCTGCAACTATACATAAACGAAGAGACGATCGTGATTGTTGAGCAATTTGAAGATGAGGCCAACATCCTTTCTGCGCTACGATGGGTAGCTAGAGGGTTGCCTGTTCATTATGCGATTCGCAAGGCCAGTGCTGATTATTCGATGTATCGCTATAAAGGTACATAGTCAGCAGAGGACAGAAGCCGGAAAGGATAAGTGTTTGGCTACGAGGAGTACCAACAAAAACTGGTTTTTGGATTTGTTCGCACTGTTTCTAGGGCTGGCAACGGTTCTTCGCTTCGATGCGAGTATGATTGAAGAAGCCTTTTTTAAGAAAGAAGGCATGTGAAACAGACGTGCTTGGAAGGATAAGATTTAAAGAAAAGGATTAGAAGCCACAGCAGATTGTACATACCTGTTGTGGTTTTTTATTTATATATATCGCTTCATAATGTCACATACTATATACATCTGGTTTGATAAATCGACAAACTTTTGTGGCAGGAGGTAGGAAAAGACGGAGAAAATCAGAGACGAGAAAAAGACAGCTGGCCTTTCTTCTGCCGGAGCGCAGGGCGCATCCAACCTCTTCTTTTTTCCGAATTTCCTACTTCCAACCACGTTATCATGTCAAACTATCAAGTGTAACTTATATAACATAAAAAGACAGGAGGAAAGCGATGTATCGTTTATATTCCCATAATGATTTGGATGGAGTCGGATGTGGAATTGTTGCCAAGCTGGCCTTTGGAGAAAACGTCGACATTCGCTATAATTCCGTGGTAGGACTGGATTTTCAGGTTGAACGTTTTTTAGAAAAGGGGCGAAGCGATGATTGCCTTTTTATTACCGATCTCTCTGTGAATGAAAAGAATGAGCAACGGCTTGATGAGCATGTTAAAAAAGGGGGGAAGGTCAAGTTAATTGATCACCATAAAACAGCCCTTCATTTTAATCGGTATGATTGGGCGATCGTTCAGGTCGAGTATGAAGATGGACGATTGGCCTCTGCAACTTCATTGCTGTATGAATATTTGATACAACATAAACTAATGAAACCATCCGAGACATTAAGTCAGTTTGTCGAGCTGGTCCGTCAATATGACACATGGGAATGGGATAAAAATGGAAATGTCGAGGCGAAACGCTTAAATGACCTTTTTTTCATGATTTCCATCGATGAATTCGAAGAGAGAATGATCCAAAAAATAAATACGAGTGATTCATTCAGGTTTGATGATTTTGAACAAAAGATATTGGATATGGAGGACAGTAAAATCGAGAGATACGTTCGCAGGAAACGGCGGGAAATGGTTCAAACCTTTGTCAGAGATCATTGTGTAGGGATTGTTCATGCGGAATCCTATCATTCAGAGTTGGGGAACGAATTAGGGAAAGATAATCCTCATCTTGACTACATTGCCATCATTAATGCAGGGGGAAAGAAAATCAGTTTGCGAACGATCCATGATGAGATCGATGTGTCAGACGTTGCCCAGCGCTTTGATGGTGGCGGTCATGCGAAAGCGGCGGGTTGCTCGTTGACAGAGGAGGCTTATCGCTTATATGTTGCTGAACCATTCCATATCGAACCGTTACGGGCGGATGCCTTTCGGAATATGTATAACCGTAAAGGAGCTAAAACCGGATGTTTATACGAAAATCGGCACGAAGATACGTTTTTTGTCTACCCGTTTGATGAAGGAGGGTGGATGATTGAGGAAAACGGCTTGAGCTTGGCACTTACGTTCGAATCCTTTGAAGAAGCGGAGCGGTTTATAAAAAGAAATCATAATGCCTGGCTTGTGCGGGATGAAATCTTCATTGCTTATCTTATGGAAAACGTAATACGCACGAAAACTGCTGTAAATAAAAAAAATAGTGACTTTGTTTCTTATTCGCCAGTTCTCCATGAATATGAGCGTGAGAGCAGCACACTGCCTCACTAATGATAAAGGGAACAAGACACGAGATAGCCTGTAAAATCCCACTTTTGTGCCTACAAAAGCAGAAAGGAGTAGGTGTAGGTTTTCTGCTTGCCGATGAATCACATGCAAGAGCATCTTTTAAAGAATAAAAGATGCTCTTTTCTGCATAATGAAGGGGGTGATTCTTCGTTCATATCTCTATTAGTTCTCACATGCACAAGAGATAATCACGAGCAGAATAAAGAGAACAAGAATGAAGTTGATTTCCATTCGGCTTCCGAAGAATGACATTTTATCACCGCCTTTTCATGTGGAATCTACTTGTATACTATGTTGCCAGGGGAGGATGAGTGCTAGGTTCTAGCCTCTATTTAGAAGGTTAGGTATCTGTGATTGTGCTTCTCTCATTTTTTGACTGGGAGTGTAGTTTTTTTATGCGAGAGATTCCGAATAAATGATAGGTATCTACCTTTTTAAGCCTGTTTTCCTATAAGAACGAACCATTCCCCTCTCTCTTTATCTCTCCTACATACATCTGGTTTGATCAATCGACAAACTTTTGTGGTAGGAGGTAAGAAAAGACGGAAGGGCGGTGGGTGGGCACGGTCGGAAAAAGACAGCTGGCCTTTCTTCTGCCAGAGCGCAGGGCGCATCCATCCTCCTCTTTTTTCCGGATTTCCTACTTCCAACCACGTTATCATCTCAAACTATCAAGTGTAACTTATATAGTATTATGTTTTTACGTAATTATAGATTCTTGTACAAATTAGTTCCCTTTTAGAATCAGCATAAATAGTATGAAGTAAACTAAATAAAGAAGAAAGAGGAGCAACAAGATGAGCATGGAGAACTGGGAACCGGTAAAAAAATTATCCAGTCGAAGTAAGCTAGGAACAGTTTGGATGGTCCGCAGAAGCAAAAATGGACAAACTGAAACAGGGTACTTTAAATTTTCAAATCTAAAAAATGAGAGGTATGTCGGTCCTCTCCCCGGAAATGAACTGCTTGCTTACCATCTGGCCTCAAGGTTACACCTGCCAGCTGCTCGTGTAGAAGTAGCAAAGATTGAAGGGCAGCTTGGCATAGTATCGCTGGCACGCCCTGTACCTCAAATCTATAAATGGACTCAATTAAATAGACGTATCTACCACAATATTTCGAGTTTTATTCTTCGGCCTGAAAGACTGCTTAAAATGTTTGTTTTTGATATTTGGATTTGCAATATTGATCGACATGGGGGGAATTTGCTTGTTTACCCTGTAGGAGAAAAATATGATTTTTATCTTATTGACCACGGTTTATCCTTGCTTGGTGCCGTGCAATGGCAGGGATTTTCCTGGGATCATCCGCACTGGGACAGGGTGGTAGGCTACAATCGCAATTACGTAAGAGGCCTAACCAAATATATTCGTAATTATGACCAGCTAGAGCCTTACGTAAAAGAGATACAGCGTGTATCTTATGAGGAGCTGGAGGCAGCCGCCGACTCGGTTCCGTTGATTATCCTCTCTCATGAGAATAAAAGAGTGGTAAAGCAGTTGCTACTTTCACGTCAGAAAAAGCTGCATATCATTGTGCAAAAGTGGATAAAAGATTACAAAAGAACCCGGAAAGAGTAATTTCCGGGGTTCTTTGTTTGTCAATGAATCACATGCACAAGGACGAGTGTTAAAGTTTATAATCTACACTCCTAATTGTTTCGGCTATTAATCGATGACCCTTGTAGTTTGGATGCTTGCCATCGACAAATAACAGAGTATTTTCGTGATGTAAAAAGGCGGCATATACAGGCGCAATCTTTGTATGAGAGTCAGCTGCTTTATGGAGAGTTTGATTTAGCTTTTTCACCCATTGCTGGGCTAGAGAAAATTCAGGTTTAGGATTATAGACCTCAATATAGTGGATAATGTAGGGGGTATGGGAGGATTTTTTAATACTTTTAATGCTTCGATCAATGGAAAGAAAATTAAGACGGAAATTTTGGAGTGCCGATTCTACTGCTTCTTTATTCTTCGTTTTATCATAAACTCGCCCTGCCTGAATTAAATCGTTTCCACCAATAGAGCAGGTGATAATATTTGCTATTTGTATGGCTTTGAAAAAGGATGCATCATTTTTAAGTGCATGTAACAATTGTTGACTTGTCCATCCTGCTTTCCCCAAATTGCGGAAAGCAACCGGTGCATTCCACTCTTTTTTTATAAAGTCTCGATACTGATGTGCATATCCATAATTAAACAGAGAGCCAATTCCTACAGTAATAGAGTCTCCTATAGCCGTGTAATGAATGGGCGATAGAGGATTCATCGTCATTATCTTACCCATCTACTCTTTACACCCTCCCTATCCATACAACGATTTCCTCCTATACTATAAGATGCTATATTTTATTGTTGAAAATTTCGATATGTACCGGGGCTTTAGCATAAATGCTATATAGAAATCACTTGACGTAGTAACAAAAGTTCAGGTGGTTGGAAGCAGGAGATTCGGAAAAAGAAGAGGATGGATGCGCCCTGCGCTCCGGCAGAAAAAAGGCCAGCGTATCTTTTTTCTAGTGATTTCATAAAATAGGGCGGGAATTTAGGTATCTCCCTGCTTCTGCTGCATCCCCTTTCACTTCGCTTTTCATATACTGATACTATCATCTAAGAGAGGGGATTCATTTATGGCAAAACGATATCTAATTCATGTAAAAACGGACATGAATCAAGCGCGTGAAGTATGCGTGAAACATAGCGGTGTTCAGGTTTTGCACTGCCATAAGCATTTTCCTTTCATTGTTGCAAATATTGAGAATGTTAAATTCTTTTATAATCACCCAGCCTTTTCTCATGTTGAGGAAGACATCCGAATACGAATTCACCGGGCCAGTCCTTCTGCCCACAATCAGCCTTCCAACGTACCGTGGAATATTCAGGCTGTTCATGCGCCGGCTGTTTGGCCCAAAAGCACGGGTAAGGGTATCCGCGTAGGTGTATTGGATACGGGTATTGCTTACTCCCACCCAGCCCTGCGTGGCCATGTTGCAGGTGGATATAATATCATTTCGGGAACCCAAAATTTCATGGATGATAACGGACATGGTACACATGTATCGGGTATCATCGCCGCCAGAAAACCAGGACGCTTGTATGGAGTTTCCCCGGATGTGGCTCTATATGGAATTAAGGTCATGGATCGGGATGGAAACGGGAGAATTAGTGATATCATTAAAGGAATTGAATGGGCTATTGATAACAATATCCAGATACTGAATATGAGCATTGGAAGCAATACGCATAATGCCGCCTTGGAATATGCAACAAGAAGGGCTCATCAGAAGGGAATTATCCTGGTTGCTTCAGCGGGAAATGATGGAGAGCGTGGTGGCGCTACTGATTACCCAGCCCGTTTTCCCTGGGTTATTTCGGTTGGGGCAGTTGACCGTGATATGAAGAGGGCGTCCTTTTCCAGTACAGGAGACGGAATTGATATTATGGCACCTGGTGTAGGGATCAGAAGCGCCTGGAAAGGTGGGGGATATAAGGTGGAGAGCGGTACGTCAATGGCAGCTCCACATGTAAGCGGTGGGGCCGCCCTCATACTTAGCCGTAATATTAGTATGAGCGGTGGGAAGGCCCAGAAGTATTTAATACAGTTAAGTAATCGGCTAGGGCCACGAAGGGAATACGGACATGGGATTCTGGATCTTTTTCCCCTCTCAAAATAATCTAACCAGAGCGAAAGGAAGGCAATGGCTACAGTATTTCTTTTGAATACAAAATCTCTAACCTATAAAAGAAACGCTATGGAAACAAATCCGTAGCGTTTCTTTTATGTTTATTCAATTGGGATAATACGCGGTTTATGCCAAATATGCATTCTCATTCCTTCAAGGGCCCTCAACGGAACCAAGACAGTTAGCACGTTATCGCGGTAGTTTGCCCTCGCCTTTTCTATAACTGCATTTTGTGGCAATGTGATGGATTTTATGATGTTTTCCGGTATAGTTGCAGCGATAATGGATAACGAATCGTTCGAGATTTCAACCCTAATATTTTTCCGGCTGTATCCTATTCTCATCTGGATAATCAATTCATTTCCTTTTTGCTTTATATGGATGGTATCTATATTTGAAAAGTTTTCAGATCCTTGATTAGAAGTATGCTTTGATCCCACCGTATAATCCCTCCTTGTTTTTATATGAGAAAACTGCTTTTCTCATTTGTTACATACAGAATATGTCCTGTGATTTTCTTGTGTATAGGCTGCTATCCTTAGTAGATAGAATTAGGTTTGTATATGTAAACAAACCAATCCGGTAAGGCCAGTTTGTGGGGATGTTTATTAATTGGTTTTCACATGCACAAGAAGTATTCATTTATCAAGCCGGATGTCTTTATAAAAGTAGACATAAAGGACAAATCGTAGTACGTAAGATTACATGTAAAGTGATGATGATTTGAAAATAACTCACGATAAGGAGGAGTGGAATGGCAAATTTACCCCCTTATACACGTCTGAAGGTGAAAAGAGACACGTTTTTTCTTCCTGATCCAGACGGCGGTGTGTATTTTCGGAACAACGTAAGCTCGTTTCGTATGGAAGGCAGTACAATCGATCAGTGGATTGAAAAATTGATACCGATGTTCAATGGGGAACACACGTTGAAGGATTTGACAGATGGGTTGCCAAGCCCATATCGGGACCGAGTGTATGAGATTGCAGGGGTTCTGTACGAAAATAGTTTTGTTCGGGATGTGAGCCAAGACCGTCCGCATCAATTGTCGGATGAGGTTCTCAAAAGGTACGCTTCCCAAATTGAGTTTTTGGACAGTTTTGGTGATTCCGGTGCATACCGTTTTCAGATCTATCGTCAGGCCAAGGTGTTGGCGGTAGGCTCCGGTCCTTTTTTTGTCTCATTGGTTTCTGCATTGCTAGAATCTGGATTACCCAGGTTCCATGTGTTGATCACGGATGCGGTACCGACCAATCGGCTGCGGTTGATGGAACTGGTGGAACATGCTTGTAAAACGGACCCAGAGGTAGGGGTAGAGGAGATTTTCTTGCAGGAAGAGGGAGTAAGCTCCTGGCGGGAGGCTGTGCAGCCGTTTCATTCGGTTTTGTACGTGTCGCAGGAAAGCGATGTAGAGGAACTGCGGGTTCTTCATAGGATTTGTAGGGAGGAGGAGAAAGTATTACTCCCCGCTATATGTCTTCAACAGGTAGGGTTGGCGGGTCCGTTGGTGCATCCAGACTCTGAGGGATGCTGGGAGTCAGCGTGGCGCCGCATACACCAGTCTGCGCTTGGCAAGGGCCAGCAGTTGGGTCCTTTTTCTTCTACGGCAGGAGCGATGTTAGCGAATGTGATCGTTTTTGAATTGTTTAAAAAAATCACGGGTGTGAGCGAGTCGGAACAGACGAATCAATTTTTCCTGCTTAATCTGGAGACATTGGAAGGAAACTGGCATTCATTTATGCCACATCCATTTGTAACCGGACGTGTGACAGCTGAATGGATTCAAGATTTTGATGTATGCCTCGAACAAAGCTCAAGCAAAAGTGAGCCGAGCCGATTACTTCCTTGCTTCAGCCAGTTAACATCGCCGCAATCAGGGATCTTACATATTTGGGAGGAAGGGGATTTGAATCAGCTTCCGCTGGCTCAATGCCGCGTTCAGGCAGTCGACCCGCTGTCGGAGGGGCCGGCTGAGCTGTTGCCAGACATTGTCTGTGTAGATTTGACACATGAGGAGGCACGGCGGGAAGCTGGGTTGGTCGGGGTTGAAGCGTATGTGTCACGAATGATCGGTCCGCTTGTTACCACTTTTTCTCCGCATCAAGAAGTGGAAGATAGGATAGTGGAGCTGCAGGAATTTGTTGGTATCGGAGTAGGGGAAACAATTGCAGAAGGTGTTTGCCGCGGGTTGCAGAAGTGTTTGGCCGAGGAGCTAGGCAAGCAACAGGTAGACCAGAATCCTCCTGTCTTTCAGGTACAGCTGGATACAGTAGAGGATGAACGCAGCCGGTTTTATTTACAGGCACTGAGTACAATGCATGGAGCACCAATAATCGGCCTGGGAGAGGAAGTGTTCGGCTTTCCTGTGGTATGGATCGGTGTGAATGGTCATTGGTATGGTAGTGCAGGTTTGAATATGACATTGGCATTTCAGAAGGCGTTACAACAGGCGTTTATGAAGGTGCAAAACGAAGCGGCTTGCCTGACGCCGCAAGCGTTGGAAGTTCTGTCCATGCCCCTAGGTGAAAAGATGCCGTTAAGTCTTAAGATTTCTTCATGTGAAGAAGTGACACAATTGGAGATTTTGCAATCTGCTTTGCAAATCTTGAAACGGAACCGCAAGCAGCTTTTAGTTTTTGATTTGGCGGTGGAACCGTTTTTGAAAGAGAAACTGGCAGGTGTGTTTGGTGTGCTGTTGCGTGAGGAGGAATCCTGATGAGCGCTACCGTGGTGATTGTCGGGGAAGGGCTAATGGCGGACCGTGTGTACGGAGAGCTGTCTACCCAATACCAGGTCGTTCGTCAGAGCGATTTCGAGGCGGGAGTACTGGAAGCGGCGGATTTGGTCCTGGTGCTGCATGATGCATGGCATCCTTCTGTTCATCAAAAGGCAGAAAAGATACTACAGCCAATCGGTACCCCCTGGATGCGTGGTTTCGTTTCCTTTGGTGAGGGCATAGTTGGGCCATTGATTCGCCCGGGTACACCGGGCTGCTCCCAATGTGCGGATGTGCGATATCTTATGGCAGGACGCGAGCGTAAGGAGATGTGGAAGCTACAACAGAGACTGGTGGCACATGAAAGAATGACGCGTGATGCTTGGGCATCACGTACAGGGCTTGCACAGGTAGCTCATCTGCTTGAAGCAGAGGTACAAAGGGTGTTGCAAGGCGGCAAGGCTCGTACAGAAGGAAGGATATTCTTAATCAACTTGAAAACGTTGAAGAGTTCATCTCACTTCTTTTTGCCTGATTCGTTGTGCCCGGTTTGTGGTCAATTACCCGACGATTTATCGAGCGCGGCCCGAATTTCGCTGCAACCAAGCCCTAAAGTCAGTATCGACAGTTATCGCTGCCGTACGATGGATGATCTGGGTAAAGTTTTGGCCAAAGATTACTTGGATCAACGGACCGGTTTATTAAATGGTAAAATGTATGATCTCATGTCACCGTTTGCTGATGTGGGTGTAAATCTACCGTTGTTCGGAGGGAACGAGGGAACAGCCGGACGAACTCATTCCTACGCGGTAAGTGAGTTGACTGCCATTTTAGAGGGCTTGGAGCGATATTGCGGCCTGGCTCCCCATGGCAAACGAACGGTGATTCACGACAGTTACCGTAATTTAAAAGATCAAGCGCTCAATCCTGTCAAGGTTGGAGTACATGCCGAGGAGCAATATTTGCGTCCTGATTTTCCGTTTAAGCCGTTTCACCCTGATCGTCCAATCAATTGGGTATGGGGCTATTCATTTTTATATGAGCGTCCGATTTTAGTTCCGGAGCAGCTTGCCTATTATAGCTTGGGCGGAGGGCATGGTTTTGTCTATGAAACTTCTAATGGATGTGCGTTAGGCGGAAGTATGGAGGAAGCTATTTTTCACGGTATTATGGAAGTGATCGAGCGGGATTCGTTCCTAATGACCTGGTATGCACAGCTGCCCCTTCCGCGCCTTGATCCCTATTCAGCTAACGACAAAGAATTGCAGTTGATGCTTGAGCGGTTGCGGGTAGTAGCAGAATATGATGTATATTTGTTTAACTCGACGATGGAGCATGGAATTCCAAGCGTTTGGGCAATCGCGAAAAACAGGAAACAAAAGGGAGTAAACCTCATCTGTGCGGCCGGTGCCCATCTGGATCCGATACGGGCGGTAAAAGGTGCAGTTTATGAGTTAGCTGGCATGATGCTAACGCTCGACGAAAAATTTGAGGCAAATCAGGAGAAGTGTGTACGAATGTTTCACGATCCATCCCTGGTACAACAAATGGAGGACCATTCCATGTTGTATGGTTTGCCGCAATCGCAGGAGCGCCTGAATTTTTTGATGAATGAGGGTCGACCATTACGAACGTTTGACGAGGAATTCAAGTGGAGGGTGAAGCACGCAGACCTGACAGATGATTTGCAGGATATTCTTCAGGTGTTCCGTAGGTTGAGCCTCGATGTAATTGTAGTGGATCAGACAACACCAGAAATTATGCGAAATGGACTGTATTGTGTAAAAGTGCTGATTCCAGGGATGCTGCCGATGACGTTTGGATATCACCTTACCCGTTTGATAGGGCTGGAGAGGGTATTAAGAGTACCGATGGAACTCGGATATGTGAAGCAGCAACTGACGCTTGAGCAGCTCAATCCACATCCGCATCCGTTTCCATAAGCCGTGAGTAGGAGGAAGAAGGATGAGCCTGGAAGTATTTTTGCATAACTTGCATTTTGACACTGATAAGGCAAGACCACCAGAATGGGAGGTGGATTGGGAAGACGCACCGCTTGCATATAAGCTCTATCGCGGCTTGCCTGTGGTTCCGCTTTCCCAGGAGGTACCGCTAACGCTTGAGGGACAGGAGGCACCCGTGAAGCCTGACCTTCACAAAGTCGGTCATTTTCTTTGGTACGTATTCGGGCTTACTCAATTTTGCCAATCCGTCTTTGTTTCGGATTTTACAGAACAAGCGGTGAGCCTAACGCAGTCGTACCGGAGGTTTGTTCCTTCAGGCGGGGCACTGTATCCGAACGAATTGTATATGTATCTGAAAATAGAGGCTTTGCCTGTCGGAGTGTACCATTATGATGTGGCACACCACCGCCTGGTGTTATTACGAAAAGGCGATTTTGACTCATACTTGGCCCGGACTCTTGGCAATCGCTGTGATATGTCTGCTTGTTTTGGTACTGTTTTTGTGTCGACGATGTTTTTGAAGAATTTTTTTAAATACAGTGACTTTGCCTACCGTTTGCAAGGGCTGGATGCTGGTGTGCTGATCGGACAGTTGCTGGAAGTGGCGGAACGGTTTGGCTTTGCATCGACAGTGTACTTCCAATTTCTTGATCGGGCCATTAACCATTTACTCGGACTATCCGAACAGGAGGAGAGCGTGTATGCGGTCATTCCGCTTTCGATAGAGCCTACCATCACTTGGTTTGCTAATGAGAATAATACAGACGGGATTGTATCTGCCACTGAATTGTGCCAAGAGCTGCCGGCGGTTCAACATAATCATTATGTTCGGTCACAGAAAGCTATAGAGTGTCCGATGCTCATCAAAATGAACGAAGCGTCTTTACTAGAATCACTGCGATCATTCCAGCAAATCGAGGAGAAGGATATTAACTATGAAGGCCATGCGATAGCTTTGCCTCATGTAAAACGGTTGTCGTATGATTTGGCATCGGCCTGCCGAAGGCGATATTCACCGAGTCTGGATTTTGTGTTGGGCAAGGTAAGTCAAACGCAGATGGCCACTCTATTCCAAGAGGCGATGGCTTTCTTCTCGTATCGTAATGATTTGGATGGAGCACATGAGAAGCCCGCATCCCGTGTTTCGCTGTATGGATGTTTGTATGGCGTTAAAGGCATGCCAGATGGTGCTTATTACTATGATAGCACAGCTCATGCGTTATGGCCGGTACGTCCCGGAGATCATCGGCTCTGGCTACAACAGGGGATGTCTGCGGACAATGTAAACCTGCTCCAGGTACCGCTCTGTCTACATATCATAGGGGATAAGGCTCATCTTAAAACGGCACTGGGGTATAGAGGATATCGTATTCAACAAATGGAAGCGGGTATACTTATGCAGCGATTACTGTTGGTGGCGTCTGCCATTGGGATGGGAGGACACCCGCTCCTTGGGTTTGATGTGAATTTGTGTGATGAGATTTACAAGATGGATTCGCAAGGAAAGACCAGCCTAATCCAGATCCCGGTTGGTCCTTATCGTCCCCGCCCCTGGTTAGAAGGAAGTTTACATGGCTAATATTAGTCATCATCTTGATTTTGTTTTACAAATGGTTAATAGTAAACATCACCCTCCCTCTGGCTGGTGAACAGAGGAGGGCTTTTCTTTATCAAATTAGACGTATATAAATATCGGTGGCAACGATTATTAGGGTATTCGACTAGGACAAGAAGCGATATTTCCTCATATTCTATAAGAAAGTTATCAAAGTTAGGGGGGAGCAAAGAATGCCTGCTTTTCGTCGAACATTGACAGAAAACATAGGGAAATGGACGGTAATTAATACAAAGGCGGGTGCCTTCCATGTAAAAATTGAAAGTGCAAATAACAAGGGTGTTACTGTATTACTACCGAACTACTATACGGTGAATGATCCTTCAGTTAAACTTATTGAGAAAAACATAAAGGTTAAAGCAGAAGATGCTCAGACAGCACAAAGATTTTTTACACGCGGAGGAAGTTTTGCCTGCGGACGATGTTTCTTTCCATTTAGCTTTTTCTTATTTCCATTTTTCTTTTTTTAGGAGTTGTTTTTGTTTCTTTTAGCCATGAACAGCCCCCAGTATACTTGATATTTTGACAAGGTAGGGTGGTGGGAAGGAGGAGATTCGGAAAAAAGAAGAGGGGGGATGCGCCCTGTGCTCCGGCAGAGGAAAGGCCAGCATGTCTTTTTCCGATCGCCCTCGCCCATAGCCCTTCCTTTTTTCCTGCCTCCCACCACAAATTTATCAAATCAGACGTATATAATCACGCCTGTTGATTATCCATAAGGTGGAAGA
>NZ_KE952911.1 GCF_000466385.1 Aneurinibacillus aneurinilyticus ATCC 12856 | reverse complement strand
CTCTTTAGCCCCCTAGAGAAATTGGACACTAAGAGTGGATTTGAATTACACTGATAGTGACCAGAGGGGGAGTACAATATGACACGAAAAAAGTATTCGTTAAATTTCAAGAAACAAGTAATAAAAGAAGTACAAGAAACAGGAAGCATTACGGCTGTTGCTCGTCGTTACGAATGATCAGCAAACATGGTCGGGCGTTGGAAAAAAGAACTGGAGAACGGGAAGCATGGTGAAGTAGATTTCTCCACCGTTCCTGCTCTGGATGCAGAGGAAGTAGCCAAAGAAAACGATCAACTCAAGCGTTTACTTGGTGAACAAGCGTTAGAGATCGCTATATTGCGTGATTTAATAAAAAAGAAAAACCCTCATTTGCTGAAAAACTTGAAGTAGCTGAACACTACATTCGGCAAGGCTATCCAAAACGGTTAGTCCTACGTTTTGCCCGCATTCCACGCTCAACCTACTACTATCATAAGAAACAGGAAGGGCAACCCGTGGAGCCAGTGAAAAATGAGGGGCGACAAGCACCGGGCTATTCCGTCCGACAGGACGGAACCAAAATTTCAGATGAACAGATCAAGGAATGGCTCATGGAAGCTTTATCCGGTGATGGATATGCCTACGGATACCGAAAGCTTACCGTGCTTTTACGCCGCGATCATGGGCTTGTGATCAATAAGAAAAAAGTATATCGCCTATGTAAAGAGCTCGATATTTTACGACCGCAGCGGAGAAAGAAAGCGACTTATCCGCGAAAATTGGCACGAAATCGAGTGATTACCGATTCCAATCAACTCTTTGAAACGGACATTAAATATGGTTATATTGCCGGAGAAGATTGTTTTTTCTTCAT
>NZ_KE952910.1:88603-110825 GCF_000466385.1 Aneurinibacillus aneurinilyticus ATCC 12856 | reverse complement strand
TTTGATCCCTGTCTCAAAAACGGGGGTCAGTCCCAAGAAATGAGGATTTTTTCTTCTTTTATGACTCGCACGATTTGCGAATATCTGCAATAGCACCAGCGCGATCTTCCCGGCCAAACACAGCATTTCCTGCTACAAGACAGGTTGCCCCTGCTTTTGTTACAAGCGGTGCCGTTTCAGCGTTAATACCGCCGTCAATCTGTATGTCTACGCTATCCGCAAGGCCGCGCTCCGCAAGCATGGATTTCAATTGTTCTATCTTCCGTACAACTCCCGGGATAAACTTCTGGCCGCCAAAGCCCGGGTTTACTGACATCAGCAAGACCATATCCAAATCCTCAAGCACGTGTTCAAGCGTCGAAACCGGAGTGGCTGGATTGAGTGAAACCGCAGCTTTAACGCCTTGATTTTTAATGTGATAAAGCGTGCGGTGCAGATGCACGCATGCTTCCTGATGAACCGTAATAATATCTGCGCCACTTTTTGCGAACTCGGGAATATACGCATCCGCATTCTCAATCATAAGATGGACATCAAGCGTCAGGTTTGTATGCGGTCGAATCGCCTTGACAACCAGCGGGCCAATGGTGAGATTCGGGACAAAATGTCCATCCATCACATCGACATGAATCCAATCCGCTCCCCCTTGCTCAACTTCTCTAATCTCTTCTCCCAAACGGGCAAAATCCGCAGAAAGAATCGATGGTGCAATTTTCACCATATGTTCAGTACCTCGGCTTTCTATCTTTAATTTCCTGTAAAAAATCCAAATAGTGCTTATAACGCGTAGACTGGATTTCTCCTGCTTCCACCGCTGCACGCACTGAGCACCCCGGTTCATTGACATGTAGGCAGCCGCGGAATTTGCATTCTCCAAGCATCGCCCGCATTTCTTTGAAGTACAGCCCAAGTTCATTCGCCTCAATGGATTGAAAGTCAAGTGAACTAAATCCTGGCGTATCGGCCACCCATCCGCCTTCTGGCAGATGAATAAGCTCTACATGTCGGGTTGTATGCTTTCCTCTTCCAAGCTTCTGGCTAATAGGCGCTGTCTCAAGCTGAAGTTCGCTAAACAGTGCATTCAGAAGAGAGGACTTCCCTACACCTGATTGCCCTGCAAATACAGACAGATGACCTGCCAGATAGGCACGAATGTCTTCAATTCCGTGCTTGCCTTTGGAACTTGTGACAATAACCGGATATCCAATCGCTTCACAGCGCTTGAGAATACGCTCCACCTCTTCCGGTCCAGCTAGTAAATCAGCTTTCGTCAGACAAATAACCGCATCTACACCAGCCGCCTCTGTATGCACAAGGAACTTGTCCAGTAGCTGCGGATTAAAGGCAGGTTCAGCGAGCGAGAAGACAAGAATCGCTTGATCAATATTGGCAATGGGCGGACGAACCAACTCGCTCGTCCGCGTGATTACCTCAGTCACCGTGCCTTCCGTTCCATTCGTTTCAAACATTACTTCATCTCCAACCAGCGGAGTGATGCCTTTTTTGCGAAACACGCCTCTGGCCCGGCATTGCCAGAGCGTATCGCTATCCTGCACATAATAATAGCCGGCCAGCGCTTTTACAATACGGCCCTGCGGCATGAGACCCCTCCCACATTATTGAACATCACTGTATTTGACCACCTTTTCTTCAAAAAGCTGTCCATCCTTGTACACCTGAATACGCGCATCCTGAGAAGGTGTGACAACGATCGGAATATGCTTGAATTGCATACTCTTGTCAATAACAGAATTGTGTACTGATTTATCCTGCCCGGTGGCATCTGTTACTTTAATTTCGATCATCGCTCGCTCACCCGGATTCAAATACACTTCAACCATCTCTTCCACTTGACGTGATTCTCCAGGAAGGCTTCCATCGCTCACCGTAATGCGAACATACGCACCCCTCTCTACTTCGTTATCGGGACGGCGCGATTGCTCGATAACCGTGCCCTTAGGTTTATAGCTCGATTTCGTTCTTACCTGCACCTTCAGCCCAGCTGCATCAAGCCTGGCCTTTGCTTCTTCTTCTGTTAGGCCAACCAGTGTCGGTACCCTTGGTTTCTCCTGACCTTCGCTTACAACCAATGTAACCTGTGTATCGGAGGCTACAATTTCTTGTCCTGCTGACGGTATTTGACGGAGAATCGTACCGGACGGCTGACTGTCATCTGTCTCTTTTTTAATTTCATAGTTTTTATATTTGCCGCTTAACTGGCTTTCCACATCCGAAATATTCTTTCCGACGAAATTCAGCATTGTTTCTTTTGATTTGCCTTCGCTGACAATAAGCTGCACGTACGAGTGTTCCTTTACCAGCATGTTTGCTGCCGGAGTTTGCTTAATCACATGATTAGGTGCCACATCCTCGCTAGGCTGCCGCTGAATAGAAAATTGAAGGTTTGCTCTTTCCAGCGTCTTGCTTGCTTCTTCAAGCGACATATTTTGCACAGATGGTACCGGGACATCCGGAATCTGGAACAATGAATTCCCGTAGAAAATAGCTACTCCAACCAAAGCTAAAAACAAGAAAATTCCTGCGGTCCAACCTGCTACTTTTTTAACAGGGAAACGTTTGGCTTGCTCATCTTCCGCCTCGAATTTTTCTTCCCCTGCGCCTGACTTTTCTGCTACTTCAATTGTTTCCTTTGCTGATACGGCTTCTTCATCCCAGTTACGTTTACGCATCATTTCCGGTTTAATTGCCGGAATGACACGTGTAATCTCTTGATCCTCTTCTTGCCCGTATTTTTCCGGAAGCAAATATACTGCCTCATTACGGCGTTCCGGCGAGAGTGCTGTTTGCAAATCCTCCAGCATTTCACGTGCCGATTCATACCGATACATAGGTTCTTTAGCCATCGCGCGGATGATCACATTTTCCAGACTTTGTGGAATTTCCGGCCGGAGTTTACGCGGTGCTACATATGACTCTTGCAAATGCTTCAATGCTACGCTAATTGGCGAATCCCCGGAAAAAGGCAATTCACCAGTAAGCATCTCATATAATACAACACCGAGTGAATACAGGTCCGATTTAGCACCGGCTGCGATCCCTTTCGCTTGCTCAGGCGAGAAATAATGCACGGAGCCGAGCACGGAACCGGTGTGTGTAATCGTAACGGATGATACCGCCCGGGCAATACCGAAGTCGGTTACCTTAATCCGTCCATATTTATTGATTAAAATATTGTGTGGTTTAATATCTCGGTGAATCAGTTCGTTTTGATGCGCATGATCAAGCGCATCACAAATCTGCATCCCAATATCTACAGCTTTATTCATATCGAGCGGCGCATGTTCATTAATATACTGCTTAAGCGTCATCCCTTCGATATACTCCATTACGATGTAGTACATCTCATCATCCTGGCCAATATCATAAATATTAACCACATTTGGATGGGATAAACTAGCCGCGGCCTGAGCCTCTCTATGAAAACGGGCGACAAAATCATCATCGTTGCCGAATTGGGAGCGCAGCACTTTTAAAGCTACCGTACGATTCAGCAATGTATCGCGTGCACGGTAAACAATAGCCATGCCGCCTTCCCCAATCTGCTGCTCGATATCATAGCGGCCGCCAATTCGCTTTCCATTCATCTACAGGCTCCCCCTTTCATACTCTGGCCTCCGACTGATTGCGCAGCAAGATGACAGTAATGTTATCTTCTCCTCCTGCATGTAGCGCTTTGGTAATCAGCTCGTCTGCCATCTCCTTCAGGGAACCGTCCGCAAGCACTGCTGTCATCGCATCGCTGCTGATTTTACCGGAAAGACCGTCCGAGCAAAGCAGCAATATATCGTCAGTATCCCAGTGCATTACACTGAAGTCAGCTTTTACCTTTCTATCAGTACCGAGCGCACGTGTTAAAATGTTGCGGCGCGGATGGTTGAGCGCTTCATCCTGTGTAATCTGATGACTTCGTAGCAATTCATTAACAAGCGTATGATCGCTCGTAATCTGCTGCAGCTCACTCTGGTTATAGCGGTAAATCCGGCTATCACCGATATGAGCCAATATGCCAAGATGCTCGTTCATTAACGCAATGACAACGGTTGTACCCATGCCGCGGCATTCTTCATGCTCCTGCGCATACGTCAGAATTCGCTCATTTGCTTGCTGAATGGCATCGTTTAGCCGCTGCTGCAATTCATTGGGCGTAATATCTTGTTCCACTTCTTTCAGCGATTCGCATATAATATCGACTGCCATCTGACTGGCTACATCACCCGCTTGATGTCCGCCCATGCCGTCCGCAACAATCGCAAGAATCCAGCCGTTGTCGTATCGCTGGATTCTTCCTGAATCTTCATTCGTTTGTCTCACACAACCAATATGTGTCTGTATGGCTGACTCCATCAATTCTCACCCCTGCGTCTGTTTGGCGTGCTGGGCCCGCAATTGTCCACAGGCTGCAGCGATATCGCTCCCATGCTCGCGGCGAATCGTCGCATTGATTCCTCTCGCCTTTAAAATTCGTTGAAATGTAAAAATATCATTGCGCGGTGTACGTACGTAGTTGCGCTCTGGAACGTAATTTACCGGAATAAGATTTACGTAGCACATCATGCCTTTCAGAAGTTCAGCCAATTCCTCCGCGTGTTCCGGTCGATCATTTACCGAACCGAAGAGGCCATACTCAAATGTCAGGCGGCGACCAGTCGTTCTGATATAGTACTTACATGCTTCCATTAACTCATCCAGCGGATAACGGCGGTTCACCGGCATGAGACGCGTACGAATCTCAGCATTTGGCGCATGCAAAGAAATGGCCAGATTTACCTGCATTTTCTCATCAGCGAACCGGTAAATATTCGGTACGATACCGCTTGTAGACACCGTAATGTGTCGCTGACCGATATTCAGTCCCTTGTCGTCATTAATAATACGCAGGAAATCAAGAAGTGCATCGTAATTCTCGAATGGCTCGCCAATTCCCATAACAACAACATGACTTGCCCTCTCGTCTTGTTCATCCAGTGCCTTTTGTGCAGCCAGCACCTGCATTACGATTTCCCCGGCTTCCAGATTGCGCTTCAAGCCGCCTAAAGTCGAAGCACAAAATGTACAGCCGATACGACAGCCTACCTGCGTAGTAACGCAGATGCTGTTGCCATAATTATGCCGCATAATAACTGTTTCAATGGCATGCCCATCATGCAGCGAGAACAAGAACTTCATCGTTCCATCCTGGGACTCTTGGCGAGTAATTTCTTTTAACGTATCCATGCGAAACGATGCGTCAAGTTTCTCCCGTAGCAGCTTCGACAGGTTGCTCATCTCGTCAAACGAATCCACTCGTTTCACATACAACCAGTCAAACACCTGTCCGGCACGAAACGCCTTCTCTCCATTCTCTTCCATCCAGCGTTTCAATTCAGGTAGTGTTAAATTATAAATAAAAGGTTTCATAAATGTATACTCACCATTTCTTCTCAAAAGTTCAAATCATATTGTATCATAAAACAATTCCAAAAAGAAAAAAGGAAGCATAAAATACGCTTCCTAGCTATTATTTCATTCTGAGACGCGAAATAAAAAAGCCGTCTGTATTAAAATGATGGGGCAGGATCTGCATATATCCATCAAAAAGCGTTACATACTTCTCTCTAAGGTTTTCCGGCATATCCTGTGCTAATGTATTGTCCAGTTCCCATTCTGTATGTTCCGTAAGAAAGCGCCGGACTAACCGTTCATTTTCTTCCGGCTGAACGGTGCATGTACTGTAAACAATTTTTCCTTCAGGAGCAGCAAGACGGGCTGCCGTACAAAGAATTTCATATTGAATGCCACTGATGGCTGCTGCATCTTCTTGCCACTTATGCCACTTTATATCCGGCTTGCGTCGAATAACGCCAAGGCCGGTACACGGAGCATCAACAAGTATCCGATCAAACATGCGCCCTGCGAGCAATTCGTCCGCATTACGCGCATCGCCTTTTCTGCTTTCAATAATCGAGATACCGAGCCGAAAGGCGTTCTCCTCGATTAGCTTAATTTTATGTGGGTGCACATCCAGCGCAATAACCTCGCCCTTATTCTTCATCAGCTCGGCAATGTGCGTCGTTTTGCCGCCAGGGGCCGCGCACATATCGAGCACCTTCATCCCCGCTTCGGGTGCAAGTGCCCGAGCTACCAGCATCGAGCTTTCATCCTGCACAGTACATGAACCGCTCGCATAGGCCGGCAGTTCTGCAATATTGCCGACATCGCTTGCCACTATCCCATCAGGAGCCACAGCGGAAGGTTCAATCTCTGCATCGGTGATCTGTCTGCCAATTTGAGCAATCAGTTCATCCCTCGTCACACGTAATGCATTAGCGCGCAGGCTCATTGTCGGAGACAAATTATTAGCCGCACACATCGCTTCCGTTTCCGCCTCACCATACAACTGTATCCACTCCGCTACCATCCATTCCGGATGTGAATGGATAAGTGAAATTCGAGAAACAGAGGATAAATCAGCTGGAATTTCCACTCTCTTTGGCTCGCGCAGCCGACTGCGCAGCACACCATTTACCATGCCTGCAATTCCTTTATGCCCCCAGGTCTTGGCGATTTCTACCGCCTCATGCACCACTGCCCGATCTGGAATACGATCCAGGTAGGAGAGCTGATAAAAACTAATGCGCAACAAGTTGCGTACCCATCCTTCGAGCTTGTGCAGCGGCTGGGTGACGAACTGTTCTAGCATCCAATCGAGGGTATTTAAACGGCTGAGCGTCCCATATACTAATTCAGTCGCCAGTCCCGTGTCACGGCGTGAGAGCTTCGTCTGACCAAGGGCGAATTTAAGCTCCAGGTTACTGTATGCCTGTTTTTCTTCAATATCCGTCAAAACACGCACTGCCAGTTGACGAGCGGTTGTTGGTGTTGGCAATGCTTTTCTCCGCTTACTCATCAACTGCCTCCGTCACAAAGTGCATACCCGGCCCGAGTATAGAACTGCCGCGTACGTAATCAGCAACTGACATTGCCTTCTTCCCAGCAGGTTGTATACGCGTCAGACGAAGTATGCCGTCACCCGTCTGCACATCAATACCTTCCGGCGCTACAGACAGAATGGTTCCCGGTTTCCCACCCTGTGCACCGGCTTCCTTATACACTTCTGCCTCCCATACTTTTACAACCTGACCATCATGTTCTGCCATCGTATATGCTACTGGCCACGGATTAAGCCCGCGTACCTGATTGAACAATGCACGGGCAGGCAGAGTCCAATCAAGACGCTCGTCCTCCCGCTTGATATTCCATGCGTATGTTACTTGTGCTTCATCCTGCGGCTGAGGTGTGCATTGACCGTTAATTAGCTTCGGAATCGTTTCTAGAAGAAGCGTTGCGCCGGCTCGGCTAAGCTTATCATGCATAGTTCCTACATTATCATTTTCTTCAATTGGAACACGTACCTGGCTCAACATATCGCCTGCGTCCAATTTCTCTACCATGTACATAATGGTTACACCGGTTTCTAATTGACCATCAATAATCGCCTTATGAATCGGAGCGCCGCCCCGATACTGCGGCAACAGGGAAGCATGAACGTTAATACATCCGTATGTAGGATAGTCGATTAATTCTTTTGGCAGAATCTGTCCAAATGCCGCCGTGACGATTAAGTCCGGCTTGTAATCCAGAATGTCCTGCACGCCATCCACCTTCAGCTTCTCTGGCTGCAGTACCGGTATTCCAAACAGCAATGCTGCCTCCTTAACCGGTGGAGCAGCCAACTGCTTTTTTCGTCCTTTTGGCCGATCCGGCTGTGTGACAACCGCCACAACATTATATTCCTTTTCCATTAACTTCCGTAAACAGGGCACCGCGAAATCCGGGGTGCCCATAAAGACAATTCGCACAAGCGTCCACTCCTTCTGTGTCTTATGCTTCTATTATTCTTTTCCTGAATACGTTTTTTCAGCCAGATCAATGAACAGCACGCCGTTCAAATGGTCAATCTCATGCTGAATAGCGCGTGCCAATAACTCTTCTCCTTCTATGATAATCTCATTGCCATCCCGGTCCTGCGCTTTCGCCTTCACCCAGTTGGCGCGGCGTACATCACCCAACAACCCGGGAATACTCAGGCAACCTTCCGGACCGAACTGTTCATCTTTCGATTCAATAATCTCCGGGTTAACCATCTCGATAATCCCATCTCCAACATCGATGACAACGACCCGTTTGGTGATGCCCACCTGCGGTGCGGCAAGACCCACACCTTCTGCGTCATACATTGTTTCAGCCATATCATCAAGCAACTTATGAAGATTGGGATTGAATTTCGTTACTTCTTTACATTTCTCCCGGAGTACCGGATTAGGATGCTTTACAATCATACGGATGCTCATTCGTCTGTTCCTCCTACGTCAATCTGCTTTGATACATCATTTTTTCTCTGTGGCCTCGCACCATCCTGCATATATTAAAACACCAAAGGCAGTCCAATATGAATGAGGCCTCTCCTATACATATTCATATTCATGCTCTTGCCGTTTGTTATTACATCATCATTTGCGGGTCTACATCTACTGTAAGCATAATACCCGTCCTCTTTCGCTCCTCCTCAAATGCCCGAACCACCTGGTGAATAGCAGGTAAGACGTGCGGATCGTTTTTATATTTTATCATGCATTGAAAACGATATCTATCTTTAATGCGAGCAATCGGTGAAGCGACAGGCCCCAGCAAATATGCGCCGGGCGGAAGTGCCTCACGCAGTTTCCCTGCAAATCTCTCTGATATTTTGACAAGCAGCGGAACATTCTCATGGGCAAACGTAAACAGGACCAGCCGGTAGTAGGGAGGATAATTTTTCTCGTAACGTTGTTTGATCTCCTCTACAAAAAACGATTCATAGTCGTGCTTACTTGCATGTTGAATGCTGTAATGCTCGGTATTATATGTTTGTAGAATCACTTCGCCTTTTTTCTCATGACGTCCGGCCCGTCCCCCCACCTGTGTAACGAGTTGGAAAGTTCGCTCAGCCGCACGAAAATCCGGCAGATTCAGCAAGCTGTCCGCGGCCAACACACCGACAAGGGTTACATTTGGAAAATCAAGCCCTTTGGCGATCATCTGCGTGCCAAGCAATACGTCTCCTTTTCCCTCCCGAAAAGCCTGGAGCAGCTTTTCGTGCGCTCCTTTGCGTCCCGTTGTATCCACATCCATTCGAATCACACGAATTCCCGGGAAATAACGGGCCAGCTCCTCTTCAACTTTCTGCGTTCCCGTCCCGAAGAAGCGAATATGCTCACTACCACATTCCGGACAAACCTGCGGCTCTCGCTCCGTATAGCCGCAATAATGACACCGCAATGTCCGATTGCTCCGATGGTATGTTAATGAAATATCGCAATGAGGACACTGAACAACATAGCCGCACGAACGGCACATCACAAATGTAGAAAACCCGCGCCGGTTTAAAAACATAACGATCTGCTCATTTTTCTCAAGCCGATTGTTTATTGAATCTATTAAAGGTTTGCTGAACATCGTTCGGTTCCCGTCTCTTAATTCTTCCCGCATATCAACAACCGTAACCTTCGGCAACGGACGATTTCCGACCCGCTCCCCCATTTCGAAGAAACGGATGCGGCCTTTTTGCGCTTCATGGTAGGATTCCATAGACGGAGTCGCACTTCCCAAAATGACTACTGCATGATGGTGCATGCCACGGTACTGGGCAACTGTACGTGCATGATAGCGTGGTGTCTCTTCCTGCTTATAGGATCCTTCATGCTCTTCATCAAGAATAATTAATCCAAGATTTTGAAACGGTGCAAAAATCGCTGAACGCGCCCCAATAGCAACCTTAACTTCACCACGCCGGATTTTGCGCCACTCGTCATAGCGCTCCCCCTGTGAGAGGCGGCTGTGCATGACCGCAACCTGGCTGCCGAACCTTCCTTTAAACCGGTTGACCATCTGCGGTGTAAGCGAGATTTCCGGGACAAGCAAGATAGCTTCCCGTCCTTGAGCAATGGTGCGCTCCATAATCTCAAGGTAAACTTCCGTTTTCCCGCTGCCGGTAACGCCATGGAGCAGACAAGGATAGTAGACAGGTGGATTCATCCCTTCAGCGATCCCGTCAATAACAGCCTGCTGCTGTATGGTAAAAGGATGCTTCGGCACCGGAGTAAATGTGCGTCCAGAGAATGGATCACGATACCCTTCCACCTCTTCTTTTATAAGCAAACCTTTATCTACTAAACTCTTGACGGCCTGATTGGAAACACCAAGCAGGGAAAGAAGCTCCGGTTGCGAAATCGGGCCGTGGAAGTGAATAAAATGTGACAGAACTTCTTTCTGACGTACAGCAGTTTTTGAGAGCTTTCCACGGGCCGCTTCCAATTCTTCCACGGATACGGCTGGCGAGAGAATTGTCACCGTTTTTTTAGTGACACGGTCCCCTACAATTTGCTCTACACGGATTCGGTTTTTTTTAAGACCTTCATCCAGCCAGGTCGTAGCAAAGGGAAACTCTTTCATTATTTTATTCCACAGAATGGGCTGTCGGGCTCTAATATATTCGTAAAAAGCTTGTTCATCCGGCAACACGGAAACGAAAGCTTCGCCTTCCGCCGTCAAAAAAATTTGTTTGTCGTAACTCGAACGCAGCACCGCCGGAACCATTGACTGCAGCGCTGTATAATGCGTACACATATACCGTTCGCTGATACGTCCGGCCAGCCACACCATCTCTTCCGTCAGGGGTGGTTCCACATCGAGGACGTCGAGAATGTCACGCGTCTTCTGCACCTCCGATGTATCGGCCAGCCCGACAACGAAGCCCTGCAGCTTGCGCGGCCCAAACGGTACAGAAACCCGACTGCCTACAAGCACGAATGGTGCGAGCGACTCGGGGATTCGGTAATCGAACGGGCGGTCAGTATCTATAACCGGAACATCGACCACAACGCGAGCAAACATATTACTCTTCCCGCTCCCTGCGAGCTGCAAGCACCGCATCCAACAATCGGTTGGCAACCCCCGCCTTACTCATTTGTGGTAGTTCCAGACTTTCTCCGTTTCTTGTATAGATGGTAACAATATTCGTATCGGTTCCGAAACCTGCACCGCTCTGCGCCACATTGTTGGCCACGATCATATCTGCGTTTTTGCGCTCAAGCTTGCCGCGGGCGTTCGCTTCCACGTTTTCCGTCTCCGCTGCAAATCCGACAAGAAATTGAGTCGATTTTCGCTCGCCAAGCTCGGCAAGAATATCGTGCGTACGTTCGAATTCCAGTATAAGTTCTCCGGGCTGCTTTTTCATTTTCTGACTATGTACGTTTTTGGGACGGTAATCGGCTACTGCTGCCGCTTTAACAACAATATCTACATCATCATAACGTGCCATAACGGCTTCATACATATCTTCAGCCGAAACCACCGGGACAAGTTCTACATTCGCAGGCGGCGTGACATGGGTTGCGCCGCTTACTAGCGTTACACGCGCGCCCCGCTTTGCCGCAGCTTCCGCAATGGCGTATCCCATCTTTCCAGACGAATGGTTGGTAAAGAAACGGACGGGATCGACTGCCTCCCGCGTAGCTCCGGCTGTAACAAGCAACCGCACACCTTCCATGTCCCTCGGCTGTACTTCAGCAAAGAACGTTTCGATCTTCTGCAAAATATCCGATGGTTCCGCCATTCGTCCTTTGCCAATCCAACCACATGCCAAATACCCCTCCCCGGGTTCGACAAACCGATAGCCGTAATTCATTAGCCGATGCATATTATGCTGTACCGCTGGGTGATTGTACATATTCACGTTCATCGCCGGTGCAATCCAGACAGGGGCTTTCGTTGCCAGATAGGCTGTTGTTACAATATCATCAGCAATGCCATTTGCCATCTTGCCAATAATATTGGCCGTAGCCGGAGCGATTAAAAACAAATCCGCTCGATCTGCTACATCAATGTGCGAAATCACAGACGGATTCGGCTCCTGAAACGTATCGGTCAACACCGGGTTACGCACAAGCGCCTGGAAGGTAATCGGCTGTACGAATTCGGTTGCCGCTT
The DNA here is from genome assembly GCF_000466385.1 of Aneurinibacillus aneurinilyticus ATCC 12856. Taxonomy (GTDB): domain Bacteria; phylum Bacillota; class Bacilli; order Aneurinibacillales; family Aneurinibacillaceae; genus Aneurinibacillus; species Aneurinibacillus aneurinilyticus. The sequence continues at coordinate 98,798 of NZ_KE952910.1, read as the reverse complement.
TCGTCATCAACACCCATACATTTGCACCTCGTTGCGTCAGCTTACTACATAAATCGGCAACCTTATAGATAGCAATGCCCCCGCTTACGCCGATTACGATTGTCTTTCCTTTCATTATGCTCTCTCCTTTACGGAAGTAAAACCTGGACCCCCACCATCTAAGAAAAAATCGCGTGTTTTCAAGCAAGATGATCGGAAGAAAGTATATGTTGCTTTCTTCTTTTACAGCGACATATACTTTCTTAATCCGTGAAAAAAGCGCATATCGCTTACGCCTGCATTGGCCCGATATGCGCTTCCTTTATAGGTCTCTCTTATCTTACTTCCGTTCGAATTCGATTTTGCCAGCGTATAGCTCTTCTAATGCAGTACCAACAAACTTGTGAGAAACAGGTTTATCGATTAAATACTTGTTCTGCTCGCGCATCTGGCGTGCACGCTTGGAAGCGATACTTACCAACGTATATTTACTGTCTACTTTTTTCAGCAGTTCATCAACCGAAGGGTAAATCATCTGTTAAAAAACCTCCTTAATCCAATGACGATATTTTTCAATCTGCCGCTCTTTTTTCAAATGCTCAGCTGTGACAATTGCCTGAATGCGCTCGCACGCCTTGTCCACTTCATCGTTAACGACCACATAGTTATAATGATCCATTAACTCAATCTCTGCCTTCGCTACCATCATTCGGTTGCGAATGCTTTCTTCTGTCTCAGTACCTCGACCAGTAATACGCGAACGAAGCTCCTTTAAATCAGGTGGTGCCAGAAATAGAAAAATCCCTTCCGGAAACTTCTCTTTCACCTGCAATGCACCCTGTACTTCAATTTCCAGAATGACATCCCGACCGCTTGCTAGCGTGTCTTCAACAAACTTGCGGGGTGTACCGTAGAAATTACCAACATATTCTGCCCATTCCAGCAGCTCGTCATTCTCGATCATGGATTCAAACTCGGATCTTGTTCTAAAGAAATAGTTCACCCCGTCTATTTCTCCCTCGCGCGGTGTACGAGTAGTAGCTGACACCGAATACACCAATTCTTCCATGCGCGGCCGAAGCGCAGCGCACACCGTTCCTTTTCCTACGCCGGATGGTCCCGACAAAACAAGCAACAACCCTCTGTCTTGCGTCATACAATCCCCCGTTTAATTATTCGTCAGAATCATCGTCTTTACTGGTCAGCCTATGCGCTACCGTTTCCGGCTGCACAGCCGACAAAATTACATGATCGCTATCTGTTACGATAACCGCCCTCGTACGTCTCCCGTACGTGGCATCGATTAGCATTCCACGGTCCCGCGCTTCCTGGATGATGCGTTTAATCGGAGCCGATTCTGGACTCACGATGGAAATGATTCGATTGGCTGACACAATATTGCCGAATCCGATATTAATCAACTTAATGGCCATACGTATATGCCTCCCTATTTTGGCGGGATAGTTACGTTAACTCTTATTCTACTGTTTTATTCTATATTTTGCACCTGTTCTTTCACTTTTTCTAATTCAGCTTTCAAAATGACCACTTTTTGGCTGATTTCCAAATGATTCGCCTTCGCGCCAATCGTATTGATTTCACGATGGCATTCCTGTACAAGAAAGTCAAGCTTGCGCCCAATTGCCTCCGGCTCATCGACAATCTGTCCAAATTGAGCAAAGTGGCTGCGCAGTCGCGTAATCTCTTCAGAAATATCGGCCCGTTCAGTAAATACGGCCACCTCATGCAGCAGACGAGATTCGTCGATATCACAACGATCCTGTATGTATTCCTGTATTCTAGCAAAAATTCTCTCACGGTAGCTTTCTGCGACTTTTGGTGCAAATAAGGCCAGTTCCTCCACCAGACGTTTCATCTCTTCAATGCGCCCGAGCACATCCTCTCTTAGGGCCTGTCCCTCCTTCTTGCGCATTGCCACAAGCATGGAAATTGCTTCCTCAACAACTGCAAGGAGTGGAGCTCTGTAACTCTCCAGGTCAGGTCTATCCTCTCCGGCTCGGGCCACATCTGGCATGGATAATAACTCATAAACAGGCATCTGCGGTGGAACTCCAAGTAATTCAGCCATTTTCTCGGCCGCTTCCTTATATTGACGGGCAAGCTCCCAGTTTATTTTTAATGAAGAAGGTGGTGCTTCCGTTTCAACTGTAAGAAACACATCTACGCGCCCCCTACGAATGTATGAAAGTACCTTTTTGCGTACCGCATCTTCAAATGCTGAGAACTCACGCGGCATACGAACAGCGACTTCGCTAAAGCGATGGTTAACGGAACGCATTTCTACCGCAAAGGATACATCCTCTTCCTTTCTCTCCGCTCGCCCGTATCCCGTCATACTATATACCATTGCTCTTCACCTCCCGACACTACGCCTTGTGCCAACGTCCGGCAAATACTTCTTCTGCGGGCCCTGTCATATATACCCGATTATCCGTTTCGCTCCATTCAATTTCAAGGTCTCCGCCTTTCAAATGAACGAGTGCCCTGCGTTCTATTCGTCCGGTTAGTGCACCTGCAACTACCGTGGCACACGCGCCGGTGCCGCAAGCGTATGTTTGACCGCAACCACGCTCCCATACGCGCATCTCTACTTCAGTTGGTGAGATAACGGAAACAAATTCGACATTTGCTTTATTCGGAAACAAGCTGTGCTTCTCAAGCACAGGACCCCATTTCTCTACTTCAAAACGCGGTGCATCTTCTACAAATATGACAGCATGAGGGTTCCCCATCGACACACCGGTAAATGCAAATGCCGCGCCGTCCGCTTCGATTGGATGGTCAACTACATTCTCTGCATTTACTGCGACTGGAATCGCTTCTCCACGTAAAATGGGCGCTCCCATATCGACCTTTACTTGTGTGGCTTTTCCTTCCTCAATGGTCAGCCATACATGTTGAATGCCTGCCATCGTTTCTACTGTCAAGGCCTCACGAAAAGACAGTTTGTGATCATACGCATACTTAGCCACACAGCGTACTGCGTTGCCGCACTGCTCAGCTTCTGAACCATCTGCGTTTATGATGCGCATACGAACATCAGCCTTCTCCGACGGCAAGATAAATACGAGTCCGTCTCCGCCGATACCAAAATGCCGGTCACACATTGCACGTGCCATCTGCGGCGCGTAATCCGGTACACTCTCAAAATGGGCAACGATAATAAAATCGTTGCCCAGCCCATTCATCTTCGTGAAATTCAACTCTCTCTCACCCTTCTATGTTTGCCGGATTTTACGTGTAAATACGAAATTAACCCTGTTGCAAACGTCGGAATTCCAGCTAGCAATATGATAAAGCTCCATTCAGATACCGTAAGCGCCACCGTATTGAAAATCGGCTGAAGCGCAGGCAAATAAATAACAGGCAGTACAAGAAGTACCGAGGAAAGAACCGCAAGCGCAAGGTACTTGTTCTGCAATGGATTGCGACTGAAAATCGATATCTCGCTTCGGCAATCAAACACATGGATTAATTGCGCCATAACGAGGGTGGCAAATGCCACAGTTTGTGCCCGGGTTAAATCGGCAGGATTTGCCTCATAGGTTATCCAAAATGCCGCAAGCGTCACCAATCCGATTAACAGGCCGCGTGAGATAATCTTCCACGCCAATCCACGTGCAAATACATTTTCATTACGCGGACGAGGCGGTCGCTTCATCGTTGCTTCCTCCGGCTGATCAACACCAAGTGCAAGCGCCGGCAGGCCATCCGTCACCAGATTAACCCAAAGAATTTGGATCGGCACAAGAGGCAGCGGCAATCCCGCTAGCATTGCAAAGAACATAACCATAATCTCACCAACATTCGAGGCAAGCAAATACCGAATGAACTTACGAATATTATCATAAATTGTCCGACCTTCCTCAATAGCTGCCTCGATCGTAGCAAAATTATCGTCAGCTAAAACAAGGGAAGCCGCTTCCTTCGTTACGTCTGTTCCGGTAATGCCCATGGCGATTCCAATATCAGACGCTTTAATTGCAGGTGCATCATTGACGCCGTCTCCCGTCATCGCTACTACATGCCCTTTCTTCTGCAGAGCTTTCACAATTCTTAACTTATGCTCCGGTGACACACGTGCATATACATACACATTATCTACAATAGAATCGAACTCACTATCGGACATATTATATAAATCCTGCCCATTTACTGTCAACCCGCTCGCTGGAAGGATTCCGAGCTGGTTGGCGATAGCTTCCGCTGTTGTTTGGTGATCCCCTGTAATCATTATAGTTTTAATTCCGGCCTGGCGACAGCGGCGGATCGCCTGCTTGACCTCTGGACGGGGAGGATCGATCATGCCGGCAAGACCGACAAGTATTAGTCCTTTCTCCGCCGTTTGTTCGTTCCCGGGCATTTCGCCCGAACGAAGATCACGGTACGCTACAGCTAACACACGAAGTGCTTTTTTAGCTAATGATTCGTTGGCGAAGACAATCTGGCGGCGCAAAGTGGGAGTTAATTGAATTGCATTGCCTTTCCACATAATATGCGTGCACCGACTAAGGAGCACGTCCGGCGCTCCCTTAGTCACCAGCATCCGCTTGCCGTATCCGTCCTGTACGATAACGGACATCATTTTACGTGTAGAATCAAACGGCAACTCCCTAATCCTCGTCCATGTTTCTTCCAATACCTGCCGGGTGACACCCGCTTTCCCTCCTGCTACGAGCAGGGCTCCCTCCGTCGGATCACCATTTACCACCCATTGCTCCTCCATTTTTTTGAATAGGCCCTTCTTTCCTTCGCGCCGCTGCTCCAGATGTGCATTGTTGCATAATACGCCGAGCTGCAGCAGCTTGTACAGCGCGCCATGAGCTTGGGCACGGATTTCTCTATTTCCCTGAAAGAATTGACCTTGCGGCTCATATCCTGTGCCATCGACTTCGACAATGGAATCTTCCATCCATATATGTGTAACCGTCATCTTATTCTGTGTTAGTGTACCGGTTTTATCAGAGCAGATGACGCTGGCGCTGCCGAGCGTTTCGACCGAAGGCAGCTTGCGGACAATCGCCCGACGTTTAATCATGCGCTGTACACCAAGCGCAAGTGCCACCGTAACAATAGCCGGTAATCCTTCCGGAATAGCAGCTACCGCAAGGCTAACGCCTGCAAGAAACATCTGGTACGCTTCTTGTCCATGGAAAATACCTGCTCCGACAACAAGCCCTGTTAATGCAAGCGCCACTACAATTAAAATTTTGCCCAACTGCTCAAGTCTATTCTGCAAAGGGGTCGCAAGCGCCTCTGTCGATTGCAGCAAATCGGCGATTTTCCCCATTTCAGTCATCATTCCGGTAGTCAAGACGACCGCATACCCTGTTCCCGCTGTTATCATCGTGCCCATGAACCCCATATTAACCTGATCGCCCAGCGGAAGGGCTTCATGAGGCAGTGCTACGCTTCTTTTCGCCACCGGCACCGATTCGCCAGTCAGCGTAGATTCTTCAACATGCAATCCGTTTGCTGAAAGGAACCGAACATCGGCCGGAACACGATCACCGCCTTCAAGATAAATAATGTCGCCCGGCACCAGCTCTTTTGCGGGAATATGGGTAAGCTGACCATCGCGAATGCAGTATGCCATTGGTGCAGTCAATTCTTTCAATGCTGCTAGGGAACGCTCTGCCCTATATTCCTGAAGGAAGCCGAGAATACCGTTAATGACGACAATGGCAATAATAGCGATAGCATCCACATACTCTCCAAGAAAACCAGAGATTAATGTCGCAGCAAGCAGCACCAATACCATAAAGTCCTTAAATTGCGCGAGAAACAGTGTAAGCGATGAAACTTTCTTCTTTTCCGCAAGAATATTGGGGCCTAAGGCCTGAAATCGTTGTGAAGCCTCTTCCTCGCTTAAGCCACGCTTCAAATCCGTTTTTAAAATCTGTGCAAGCTCGTCTTCGGAATAGCTAAACCAATAATGCTGCCCATTCATACGGGTGCCTCCTTTGCTCCGATCCTTCGTTCACACTAAATGTATTCTGACAAGCCATAAAAAATGCTAGTTTATATTATGGAAGCAGCGCTATGTTCGTTGTACTGACGCGAATTTAATACTATACTATTTTATATTGTGGCAGAAAGGAGATGCTTATGGCATTCGACGGGATAGTAACGCACGCGGTCACACATGAGCTAAACGAAAGGCTCGCAAGCGGGCGCATTATGAAAATCCATCAACCAACCGATACAGATATCGTTATGCAAATACGAACACGAAATGGCAATGTGCGCTTGCTTCTATCAGCGAGCCTCAGCTTTCCGCGCATGCATATCACGAATGAAAACTATCGAAATCCATTGGAAGCACCGATGTTCTGCATGCTGCTCCGCAAGTATTGCGAGGGTGCTATCATTGACGGAATACACCAAATCGATATGGAGAGAATTATCCATCTTGATATTCGTGGACGCGATGAGCTTGGCGATGCTCGAACAAAACGAATCGTGCTTGAAATTATGGGACGGCACAGCAACCTAATTCTCATGGATCCGCAAAGCGGAATGATCCATGATGGACTGCATCATGTTACACCGGCAGTTAGCCGCTATCGAACTGTCCTGCCGGGCCGTCCATACGTGGCTCCGCCACCACAACGCAAAATCAATCCGCTCGTTGCAACAAAAGATGATTTTATTCGGCGGATTCGATTTAATGAAGGAAAAATTGCCAAACAAATCGTCGGCGCATTTGACGGCATTAGTCCGCTTATCGCAGATGAAATCATGTACCGCGCCGGCCTGCCGACCCAGGATTCGCTCTGGAGGGCATTCGCTGAGATTACGGATTTAGTGAAGCAGCAAACGTATACGCCTACGTTTGCACGAACCGAACACAAAGAATATTTTTCCGCCATACCTTTGACTCACTTAGCTCATGCCGTTACAGAAACATTTACCACAATAAGCGAATGTCTGGAAGCATTCTATCACGGAAAAGCCGAACGGGACGCCGTCAAGCAGCGCATGCATGACCTGGCTCGCTTGGTGATCAATGAACGAAATAAGAATGAGAAAAAAATCGAAAAATTGCTAGAAACAAAACAAAAGGCGGAGGATGCAAGCAAATATCAAATATACGGCGAATTGCTTACGGCCAATCTCTATCAAATTACCAGAGGCCAACCGGAGGCAAACGTGATAAACTACTACGAGGAAGAAGCTCCGCTCCTATCAATTCCGCTTGATCCTGCATTGACGCCTTCGGAGAACGCACAGGCGTATTTCAAACGGTATACAAAGGCCAAAAACAGCCGGGCTTTCGTCGATAACCAGATCGCTGGAGCGAAAGAAGAGATACTCTATCTCGATACTGTACTTCAGCAAATCGAGAATGCCGGACTTGCGGACATCGAAGACATTCGTGAAGAACTAGCGGAACAAGGCTACTTGCGTGCACGGCCAAGCCAAGGAAAGAAGGGCAACAAGCAAAAAAATCCAACGCTAGAGCGCTATACATCAAGTGAAGGTGTTACAATATACGTGGGTAAAAACAATAAGCAAAACGACTATCTTACCAACAGGCTGGCAAACCCGGACGATACATGGCTCCATACGAAAGACATACCTGGTTCGCATGTAATTATCCGTGGCACGGAATTTGGCGAAACAACGCTTATGGAAGCAGCAAATCTGGCCACATACTACAGTAAAGCACGCCAATCGAGCCAGGTTCCTGTTGACTATACACTTGTTCGTCATGTAAGAAAGCCAAAAGGAGCCAAGCCAGGCTTCGTTATTTATGAGCAGCAAAAAACACAATTTGTTACACCGAACGATGAAATCATTCGTACGCTTATGAAGACCAAAACCACAACGTCTTGAGGAATGAAGTATGTCGAAAAACTCGTTTTTAAAAGGCACGCTTATCTTAACGCTGGCTGCGATTGTCTCACGCGTGCTCGGGGTCGGGCAACGTGTTCCTCTCCAGCATATTATGGGCAATGACGGGATGACGCTCTATACAATTTCGTACAACATATACAGCATGTTACTTATCATTGCGACGCTTGGCGTACCAAGTGCGCTAAGCAAACAAATCTCAGAATACACAGCCATTGGCAAATATCACGAAGCATATCAAACATACAAAGCGGCTCGCAACTTTGCACTGGTAACTGGCTTTGTCATGTTTATGTTTATGATCATTATTGCTCCGTACTATGCGGAATACGCGTTGGCACCACAGGCGGATCTGGCCATTCGTGCTATTGCACCTGCCATGCTACTCTTTCCGCTTATCGCCATCATGCGTGGCTATTTTCAGGGCCTGCAGTTCATGCAGCCAACCGGACTATCGCAGATCATGGAACAGATTCTGCGCGTGGCTACGGCTGTGGCGCTGCCGCTCCTGCTCCTATACATGGGCTACAACAAAGATGTGGCCGTTGCGGGAGCCTCCTTCGGCGCGGTGACCGGAAGCATCGCCGCATGCGGTGTCATGATATATTTTTACAAAAAACGACGTGCCGAGCAAAAACAGCAGATAGCTGCACAAGCTTCCCATACGAAGCTAACCTACCGGCAGATTTATAGTAAAATGATCCGGTTATCGCTGCCAATTACCCTGTCAGCGCTGGCTGTCCCGCTCATTTACTTCATTGATACATCAACATCCTTACGATTATTAACACCACAGGAAGAACGAATTTCTGTTGCAGTGAATCATAAGGAAGCTACGGTCGGGGATAAAGAAATCATATTGCCGGTAGCACCATACCTGTATAATAACAATACAACGATGGTACCGCTTGAACCGATTAGCAAAGCGATGGGTGCCAAATTAACGTGGGATGCTGACAAGAAGCGTGCTTTCTACGAGCGTGGCCCAGTAAAAATGACCCTGACCCTTGATCAGGATGTTAAGCTGAGTAAAAAACCGCTTGGTCCACTTCAATATGCTCCGGAAACGAATGTTCCGAGTGTACCGTTGCGCTTTTTTACCGAACAATTGCATACGTACCAAGAAGCCGTAGAAACGCTAGGCATTCTCGGCGGCAGTGCACAATCACTGGCCGGCCTGCCCATTATTCTTGCAATTGCGCTTAGCTCTTCAATTATTCCGGTTGTATCCTCTGCCCATTCCAGACGTGATAGCCGGGAAGTGCAGCGCATGAGTTCAATGGCGCTTAGAGTGGCGCTCATTACCGGGGTTCCGGCTGCGCTGTATCTAACGGTAGCTGCCTACCCTGTCAACGGCTTCTTGTTTAGTAATACGGAAGCTACCTATACGAAAGCAGCATGGATTATTGCATTTCTTTGCTTCGGAACAATTTTCCAAATATTGATGATGACCTCTTCAGGTATTTTGCAAGGACTAGGTCGGACAGATTTGCCGATGCGCCATGTAGCAATCGGCATCCTTACCAAGCTGGTTGGAAACTATGCTCTAGCGCCGCTGTTCGGCATTTACGGCATCATTATGGCGACCTCGCTTTGCTTTATTGTCGTAATGGGGCTTAATTTGCGGGCGATTAGCCGATATACACGGCTTACTATTCTTGGCGAGAAGTGGAGAGGCTTTCTGCTTTCATCTCTGCTGCTCTGTGCCATCGGACTCTCTATTGTATGGATCGGCTTTAAGCTACAGCCATTCGTATCCATGCCTGCATTTCTTTTCTTCGGTATCGAGGCAGCAATTATTGCGGGATGCAGTTTAGGAGGATACGGAATTGCTTTATTCTGGCTTAAGGGAATCGATGTACAGGAGATTCGTTATTTTCCACACATAGCTCAGAGGATATACCATCTGTTAGCACGTTACCGAATTGTGCCTGCCTATGTCGAACCGGTCAATCAGCAACAAAAAAGTGGGCTTCCATAATATGTGGAGTCCACTTTTCTACTTCGTCGTATACATGCTTAACCTTTCCATTCATCAGTTAATTTTTCGAGAAGTTGATCTATCTCTTGTATTTCCATCAGGATGTGGCGAATGATGTGCTCATCTTGAATTTCTTTCTTATCTAATAAATTGCAAACAAACTCCTTCCAATTTTGATGCGATGCGTATAAGGCCTCCCATTCCTTTTTGTCCATCTTATAAATCCGCCCTCTCTGATGCTGTTGCATGGCTCTGGCTTCCGACAGACTATATACATCTGGTTTGATAAATTGACAAATTTTTGTGGTAGGAAGTAAGAAAAAACGGAAGGGCGGTGGGTGGGCACGGTCGGAAAAA